>CALGAO010000137.1 GCA_937957685.1 uncultured Paenibacillaceae bacterium | reverse complement strand
TGGTTGTTCTGTCGATCATGTCCATCGTCATGTATGGACGTGTTGTCTTGCTCGAACGAAAATTGATGAAGGAATTCAACAAATAATCGGCTACAACAGACAGACAAACCGTTATCGATCAGGAGGGAGAAAGCACTATGAACACAAAGGAAACTGAGCACAGCACATGCCATCTAGCCATCACGCGGTTGATAATCATCCTGTTGGTGATCTTGATGATCGCGGGAGGTTGCGCCTCAGCCAGCAGCGCCGGCGGCAGTTCGGAACAGAAGAGCACGGCTTCAGGCGGAGGAGGAAATGCAGCTGAGACGAAGAGCGCGAAGAAACTGGTCATCGCCGAACCGCTTCACAATCTGGGCTACCTGCCGTTGTATGCAGCGATCCATGACGGCCAGTTTGCAGCGAGGGGCCTGGAAGTGGAGGTGATCACGGCTACTGGCGGCGCTCATGTGACCGCAGTCGTCAGTGGTGATGCCTGGGGCGTCATCGGGGGCCCGGAATCGAATGCGATGGCCAACCGCAACAACAAGGATCCGATCGTGAGCGTGGTCAACGTCGTCAACAGGGCCAATGTCTATCTGATGGCGGCCAAGGGCACCGGTCCGGCCAGCTCTTCGCCGGAGGATCTGAAGGAGTTCCTGAAGGGCAAGCGGATCGCGGCGGGCAGGCATGGCGGAACGCCGAACCTGGTCACGCGTTATCTGCTGATCTCTCTGGGCCTGGATCCGGAGAAGGACGTCACCCTGGAGGAGCCTGCCGACGGTTCTACCGTCGTGTCCATGATGCAGCAAGGGATCGTCGATGTCGCCAACGGAGCGGAGCCGCAGATCGCCGACGGCATCGCCAAGGGCGTCTGGGATGAGCCGTTCTACAAGTTCCCGGATCTGGGGGACTACTCCTACTCGGTGCTGAGCGTCCGCCGCTCAGCGATCGACCATGAGCCGGAGACCGTCCAGGCGTTCGTCGAAGCGGTGCTGGAGGCGCTGAAGAAAGTCAATGAAGATCCGGAGTTTGCCAGGGAGATCGCGAGCAAGGAATTCCCGACGCTGTCCGAGAGCGATGTGCAGGCTTCGCTTGACCGGGCATATGCGGATGATCTGTGGAGCAAGGATGGCTTCATCACGGAGGAAGCGCTGAAGCTGGATATGGATGTCATGCATGCGACAGGCATCTTCACCGAACCGTATACGTATGACGAGCTGATCGACATGCGGTTTGTCAACGAGGCCAATGGCCAATAAGGAATGGCGTTTCTTATGTGAAGCGCTGTTCCGTCAATCATATATTAAAGGAGATGATCGCATTGAAGTTCACGCCGGATTTGGTCGTTCCTGGGAAATCGGCCTTGATCGTGGTGGATGTGCAGAATGACTTCTGCCATCCCGAGGGAGCTTGCGCCAGGAGAGGCAATGATGTCAGCGCAGTCGAAGGGATGGTCGTCCAGTTGCAGCGTTTGATCCAGGGAGCGCGGGAGCATCAGGTTCCGATCATATTCATCCAGACATTTCATGAGCAAGCGACGGATTCGGCCGCATGGGTGAAGCGTTCCGGAGGCACATCGGGCAACGTCTGCCGCGTAGGCACATGGGGCGCGGAATTCTATGAGGTGAAGCCGCAGCCAGGAGATATCATCGTCAACAAGCATCGCTACAGCGCCTTTATCAATACCCGCCTGGACTCCGTGCTCCGCACGCTGAAGACGGAGAATCTGATCATGACCGGGATCAGCACGAACGTCTGCGTGGAATCCACAGCCCGGCATGGGTACATGCTGGATTACAACATCGTCATGGTGGATGACGCATGTGCCGCCTTCTCGCGCAAGGCGCATGAGATGACGCTGGAGAACATTGCCGCCTTCTTCGGCAGCGTCGCGAAGGTGGACGATATCCTGGAGGTCTGGGCGCAGTACGCGGTTCCGGCGGCGGCTGCCAGTGAATGAACTGACTCTGGCAGCAGGGAAACCGGCCCGTTCGCTTGCATTGGCGCGCTATGTGGTGAGTGCGGGAGCGTTCCTTTCGAATGTCTCCGCCAGCATGATGAACGTGGTGCTCATCGATGTCGGGATCACCTACGGCATCGGAATCGCGACGGTGCAGTGGTCCGTGACCCTTTATCTGCTGGTCATCGCCTCCATCCTGCCGCTGATGGGCAAGCTGGGGGACATGAAAGGACGGCGAGCGATACATAATACCGGCTTCATCCTGTTTGCCGCCGGTTCCTGCTGCTGTGCGCTGGCTCCTTCCTATGGGCTGTTCCTGCTGGCCCGCATCGTCCAGGGGGCGGGAGCGGCGATGTACCAGGCGATGAACATGGCGCTCGTTGTCAAGCTGGCTGCTCCGGAGAATCGGGGCCGGGCGATCGGCATCGTCAGCAGCTTCGTGGCTGCCGGCACGATCGCCGGTCCCAGCCTGGGCGGCATCGTCGTTCAATGGTTTCACTGGAAGGCGGCCTTCTGGTTCCTCTCCGGCATCGCCTTCACCCTGTGGCTGCTGGCGCAGTGGACGATTCCGAAGCGACTGGATGAATCGCGGGCAGGCTCAGCCGAGCACCTCGACCTCATCGGGGCGGGCATGTTCGCCGTCGTTCTGGGCTCGCTCGCATTCACCCTCAACTATGCCTCTGGCGACCATGATTCGTCGCTCGCGCTCTTCGTTCCGCTCCTGATCCTGATCGCCAGCCTGCTCATCCTCGCGAGATGGATTCATCCAGGCCGGTGGGAGCGCGGCTTAGGGCAACCTTTCCTGCCAGCCGATCTGCTGGCCAATCGGCCGTTTGTCCTCGGCTGTATCACATCCATCGCTTGCTATCTGTCCGTATTCTCGACACAGGTGGTGATGCCGACCTTCCTGCGCGCGGATCTGGGCCTTGCTCCAGCGGTGGCAGGACTGATCATGATCAGCCATCCCGCGGCGCTGATCGTCATCGCGCCGATCGCCGGCGAGTGCGTCGATCGATACGGCGCCGCCAGGGTGCTGATGACGGGGATGGCGATGATGGGCGGCGTGCTGCTGATCCTCGGCTTCCTGAATGAACGGACGCCGATCTGGATGATCGTCATCTGTCTCCTGCTGCTTGGTTCGGCAACGGGGATGTTCACCTCGCCGAACAACAGCATGACGCTTTCATCCGTAGAAGAGGGGAGAAGCGGATTCGCCGCCAGCATGATGGCGCTCAGCCGCAATATCGGGATGATGCTCGGCGCCGTCATCGGGGGAACGTTGGGCATCCTGATGCGGAATATGATGTTCGACATCACGGCCGCGCTGATCTTTGTCCTGCTGATCCTGCAGCTCCTGATGAGCAGGCGGAGGGAGAAAGCGAAGCTTCGTTATCGTCTGAAATGAAGGACAAGGAAGGATCGTTCGGACTTTTCGCAAGTCGCTGCAGCAATTGGCGGCTTGTCACAAAGTCCGGATGATCCTTCTTTATTGATGGGCGAACCATTTATTGCCAAGCAGGATTTTCACATACGAAAGCGAATTATATACAGTTACACGCGATGAATGACATGAAACTGGAAACCTTTCGGCGAGGTTGCACGTCATAAATGAATGAGCATTTTGGTTCAAGAAGATTGGCAAGCGCAACTTTCTGCTTCCCTGAGGGTATATAGGATTGTGTAGGAGGAAGCGGAAGGCGACGCCTTGCTTGTGTGCAAGGAGGTACGGCCATGAACGACTCCCAGATCATCCGAGAGATCAAGGACGGCAACGTCCAGTTATATACGTTGCTCATCGAACGGTATGAGCGGAAGATTCTTGCTTTTATCTACCATATGCTGAAAAGCTCGAACCTGGAGAGCATGGCCGAAGATCTGTGTCAGGAAACATTCTACAAGGCCTACCGAAGCTTGCAGACGTTCCGTGAAGTGGAGGCTTCGTTCTCCACCTGGCTGTACACGATTGCCCGCAACACGGTGCTCAGCGAGCTCCGCAAGCAGAAAATGCAGCAAGTATCGCTTGAAGACAGCGGGATTCAGCCTCAGGTATCGGCGGATTCCCAGCCCGAACATTCCATCCTCCGACATGAGAAGGTATCCATGGTGCGCAAGGCGATCAACAATCTCCCCGAGAAGCAGCGTTCCGCGCTGATCCTGCGCGAATATTACCAGCTGGACTATCAGGAGATTGCCAGCATCCTCGGTCAGACTGTCAGCTCGGTCAAATCGTTGTTGTTCCGAGCGCGAGCCAGCGTCAAGATGCAGCTCGAGCCCTACATCGAAGAACCGATACTTGAGGAGTACGAAGGGATGAATTCAAGATGAATTGCAGCCATATACAAGAACTCATAGGCCTGTACCGGGATCTTCCGGAGCATGATCTCAGACGCGTTGCGGTCGATGAACACATCCGCAGATGTCCCGCGTGTGCGGAAGAATTCAAGCTCTGGGAGGAAAGCTATCGCCTGATCTCCCAGGTCGGCATGAATCTGGATGAGCCCGCGATCCCGAGGCGCTCGATCGCAGCATCGGTCATGGACAGGATCTACATGGATGAATCCTGGAGACTGCCGGTGGCGGAAAGAGCCTATTCCTTGACGAAATCCATGAAATATCGGATCAGCGCGGTGATCGGCTTCTGCCTTGCCTTGTTCATCTCCAGCTTCATTTATTCGCTGATGACGGACGATGGCCAGTCGCACGAAGCCTACGCGTTCCGGCCGGGGATCGTTCCGGTCATCAGCGCATCCGGGGACAACCCGACGCAACTGGCCATGTTCAGCCAGGAGATTCCGACGGCGAGCATCTCCGCGCCGTTCGTCCTGGATATCGGCCCGGTCGATTCGTATCCGGATTATCTGATCGTCGTCTCCATCATCGGCATCGTATGCTCGCTGTTGATCATGAACTGGCTGTCCAGGCTGCGCGCCTGATCGTTTGACCTGCCATATCGGAATACTGCCCGCGATTGTCTGATGCTCTCCTCGAAGCTGGACGTGAATGGTTGATTCAGGTCCTGTTTCGAGGAGAGCATTGCTGTGTGCGGTGATTTTCCGATTGAGCGCTGTGCCGTGAACGTTTATACTAATAAAAACCTGAGCAGGCGGAGGAGATTGGATGACAACATTGGGACTTATCCGACACGGCGTAACGGACTGGAACCTGGCCGGCAGGCTGCAGGGGCAGACGGATATCCCGCTGAATGACGAAGGGATCAGCCAGGCGAAGAAGCTCGCCAGACGTCTGGCGGACGAAGGCATGGGTTGGGATGTCATATACAGCAGTGACCTGATGCGCGCCAGGGAAACGGCCCGATATATCCGCGACAGCCTGCGGCTGGGCGATATCAGGATAGATGCCAGACTGAGGGAGCGGGGCTTCGGGCTGGCTGAGGGATTGACCGCAGAGGAGAGGGAAGCCCGCTTCGGCGACCGGCTGGAAGAGCTGGCTGGCATCGAGCCGGAGGAGCAGGTGCTGGAGAGAGGACGGCAGTTCCTGAGCGAGGTGATGGGCAGAGGTGAGAACCGCATCCTGGTGGTCAGCCACGGAGGCTTCCTGAAGCGGCTGTTCACCTTGCTCGCTCCTGACCTGCCCGATGTGCGCATCGGCAACGCCTCGCTGACGATCATGAGGCAGGTCGACGGAAGGTGGCAGGTCGAGCTGCACAACTGCATGTCGCATTATGAAGACGGGCGGAAGGGCTCCGAATAAATTTTACATATCATCCCATAATGGTACTGTGCGACAACTTGTCAATCAGTACGGAGGGATGAGCGATGAATTTGTCGGATATGTTGGGATATGCGGACATCGGCCTGCTCGGCGCGATCGCGAAGCACTATAATTGCGACTGCAACAGCCACTCGAAGAATGAGCTGATCCAGACGATCCTCACCACGCTGAACCGGAGGGACACGTTTGAACAGCAGCTGCATGATCTGACGGATGAGGATATACGCCTGATGAACCGGCTGCTGTTCGACAAGCGCTCCTATTTCAGTCTGGAGGAACTGATGGCGATCGTGAAGCAGTCGGGCAGGCAACGCGGGGAAACGTCCGGTGACGGAGGGGCGGAGACCGGGCAGGAATTGAATCCGCGCGAGACGATCGTCCGCTTCAAGCAGCGCGGCTGGTTGTTCAACGGTCATTCCCAACAGACCAAATATCTCTATCGCATCCCGGAGGATGTGAAGCGTCGTTTCAGCGACTGCTACACCGGTTATTTGAGCCGACAGCTTCAATATATCGATCAGCCTGCCGCCTATCGGGACGAGCAGATGATCATCGTGCAGGATGTGCTCCGATTCCTGCGTTATGTGTATCAGAACGAGATAGAGCTGACGATCGACGGAACGATGTACAAACGTACGCTGCAGAACATCCTGGGGCTGCTTCAGGTCCAGGAAGAGGCTCTCAGGACGCGGGGATGGCGTTTCGGGTACGGCCGGAAGTTCAGGGACTATCCGGACCGTTTCTCGTTGATCTACGACTATTGCTATTATGCCGGACTGATCGAGGAGCAGACGGGCAGGCTGAGGCTGACCGAACTGGGCGAGGAGCGAGTGAAGAAGCAGGTCGCGGAAAACATGATGGACATCTACAGGTTCTGGCTCAAGTTGTACAAGGGAGCGATCCCCAACCTGCAAGCGCTCGTATCCTGGCTGCATCGTCTGTGCGGCCGCTGGACTGCCGTTCATTCCCTGCATCGGGCGCTTGGCCGGATGATCGAGCCGTATTATTTCGATTCGCCCGAGCAGATCCTGGAGCTTCGCATCATCCGCATGATGATGCATCTCGGACTTATGCAGCTGGGGGATGATCCGGAGCACGGGGCGGTCGTCCGCCTGACCAGACTGGGCGATCATGTCATCAGCGGCACCTACGTGCCGGAGGAAGAGAAGATCGAGCTGGATCAGGAGCCGACATTGACATGGGAGCAGCTCTATTGATACAATCTGTGCGGCGGTCCATCCATGGAGGAAGATCCTGGACCTTGAGGAGGTTGATCAGGTGCTGGTTCCATTTCAAGGGCGAGTTCCCGAAGTCCATCCCACGGTTTACATGGCCCCCGGCTCACAGATCGTCGGCGATGTGCGTATCGGCGCGCAGAGCTCGATCTGGTTCAATGCGGTATTGCGCGGCGATCTGGCTCCGGTGGTCATCGGTGAGCGGTGCAATATCCAGGACAATGTCGTGGGCCACGTGAACAGCGGGCAACCGCTCGTCATCGAGGATGATGTGTCGGTCGGCCATTCGGCGATCGTTCACGGCTGCACGATCCGACGCGGTGCCCTGATCGGCATGGGAGCGGTCGTGCTCAATGGCGCGGAGATCGGCGAATACGCCCTGATCGGCGCCGGATCCGTCGTGACCGAGAACACCGTCATCCCGCCTCGGACGCTGGCGCTCGGATCGCCGGCGCGCGTCGTTCGCGAACTGGACGAGCAGGATCTGATGCGTCTGAGCAAGACGACGAGCAGCTATGTGGAGAAGGGACGGCAATATATGATGGAGCAGGCAGGTGATGAAACATGAAGTTCAGCGAGATCAAGAAGGAAGAATGGCCTGCGCTCAAGCCTTATCTGGACACTTGTCTGCTGCCCGTGACCGGGCTCGACGGAAGCGAGTCGCCGGTGGAAGCGGCGGAGCGCCTGGAGGAGCTGAGGGATGTGCTGGACCTGATCGAGCGGCCTTACCGCGGCAGGACGGTCACCTATCCGGCCTGGCAATATGCCCCCGATCGGGAGCGGCTGGATGAGCAGCTCGCCATGTCTGTGGAGAGGTTGCGCGAAGTCGGCTTTCGCCATGTGGTGATCGTGACAGCGGACGATGAGCTGGGCAGCGGCCTCAGGGCTGGCGCCGATCTGGTCATAACGCCGGCCAACTCAGCGGAAGCCACGAGGCTCATCGCCGAGCTGTGGCGCTAATACAAATCCGTTCTGACGAACATATTAATTAAGGATGGCATTTCTTGCTGTCAAGTGCGCTCGCTGTTAGCATTACATAACCGACCGCATGAGACCGGTCAGGCGCCGGGAATCAGTTGTGACAAATTCCTAACAAATCGTTGAAACCTCAATTAATATGAGTCCGATGCTTCCAAGCGATTCTTGACGCTCTCAAACCTCTGGGCTATTATTATTATGTCTTATGAGGAGACGGTAAATTGAACGATGACTGATCATGTTACGACGAAGGGGGTTAATGGTTGATGAGCGAACATACTACGAATCATCACAGCGCTGAAGAACATCCAAAGGGCAAGAAACGCGAAATGTCTCGCCGTCAATTTTTGAATTATACGCTTGGCGGTACAGGCGGCTTTCTCATCGGCATCCCGCTCGTGTGGAATCTGCGGTTTGCGATCGATCCTCTGCTGCAGCCCAGCGCCAGCAGCAATTATGTCAAGACGGTTGAGGAAAGCACGATCACCTCAACTCCTACGAGTGTCAAATTCACCATCTCGCAAGTGGACGGATGGTATTACAGTGAACCGAAGATGGAAGCCTGGGTGGCCCGGGGGGCTGACGGCCAGATCTATGCCCTGTCACCGACGTGCAAGCATCTTGGCTGTACGGTGAACTGGGCGCCGGAGGGCCACAGCAACGAGTTCTTCTGTCCATGCCATGGCGCAAGATACACGGTCGACGGCAAGGAGCTCGCTGTAGCGTCTGCACCGCTTGATGAGTACGATGTGCAGGTCAAGGACGGGTACGTCTATATCGGTCCTCTCAAGGCCAACTCGCGCGTGTGAAAGGGGCGTAAAGAACCAAAATGATGAACAAACTCTACAATTGGATAGACGAACGCCTGGACATCACACCGCTGTGGCGTGATGTTGCCGATCACGAGGTGCCGGAGCATGTCAACCCGGCTCATCACTTCTCAGCGTTCGTTTACTGCTTCGGCGGGCTGACGTTCTTCCTGGTCATGATCCAGGTGCTGTCCGGAGTCTTTCTGACGATGTATTATGTTCCGGATATTATCAACGCCTATACATCCGTCGACTATCTGCAATACAAGGTCCAATTCGGCGATATCGTTCGCGGCATGCACCACTGGGGCGCTTCGCTCGTTATCGTGATGATGTTCTTACATACGCTTCGCGTGTTCTTCACCGGCGCTTACAAGGCTCCGCGTGAGATGAACTGGGTTGTAGGCGTGCTCATCTTTGCCGTTATTCTCGGTCTCGGATTCACGGGATATCTGTTGCCGTGGGATAACAAGGCGCTGTTCGCAACCAAGGTCGGTATCGAGATTGCCAGCTCCGTACCGTTCATCGGTGACCTGATCAAGGAATTCCTGCAGGGCGGCGATATCGTAGGTGCGCAGACGTTGACACGTTTCTTCGCGCTTCATGTCTTCATCTTGCCAGCAGCTCTGCTCGGTCTCCTGGCCGTTCACTTCATCATGATCCGCAGGCAGGGCATCTCGGGACCGCTATAATGGAAGGGGGCAGCTCACATGGCACATGATCACAACAATAATGAAAAAGTCGTATACATCGGAGATTCTCGCGTCCGCAAGGTCCAAAGAACCAACATCCCGCAAGATTATTCGGCCTATCCGGGCAAAACGGAAGCGTTCATTCCGAATTTCCTGCTCAAGGAATGGATGGTTGGTGCTGTCGTATTGGTAGGCTTCATGGTATTGGTCATGTCTCACCCGTCTCCGCTCGGTTATCCGGCTGACCCGACCAATACATCGTTTATCCCGATGCCTGACTGGTACTTCCTGTTCCTGTACCAGTTCCTGAAATATGGCTATGTCACCCAGAGCCTTGTCATGTTCGGCGCGGTGCTCGTTCCGGGCGTTGCCTTTGGCGGCCTGCTGCTTGCGCCCTGGCTGGACAGAGGCAAGGATCGTCGCTGGTACAAGCGTCCGGTGGCATCCGGCATCATGCTGCTGACACTCGTCTCGATGATCTACCTGACTTATATCGCGTGGACGCACTACGAGCATGAGCTGGAGAAGCGAGGCATCGAACCGGAGCACATCGAGCGCGCAAGACTGATCAAGGAAGGTCAGATCAACGCCGGGGCCACCATGGTTCCGGAGGAGAAGGTTCCGCTCGTGGCAACGGACGAGGAAGGTTACGAGATCCTGAACAATTCGACCTGTCTGACCTGCCATGGCACGGAGATTGAAGGCTCTTCCTTTGCTCCGTCGCTCAGAGGCATCGGCGACAAGTATACAGCCGACGAGATTCACGATATCATCGTGAACGGCATCAGGACGATGCCAGCCCAACTGGATGACAACCTGAACAAAGGGCTGACTGAAGACGATCTTCGCGTGCTGGCTGAATGGCTCGCCAAGCAGAAAGCACCGACAGAATAAGCGCAAATGTCACAGGAGGGTGATTCGCCCGCAGATCAATCGGATGCGGCGGGTCACCCTTTTTGGCATGGATATGGGGGGATCGCCTTGTCATCGATAAGCGGAGTATGGAAATGGTTCTGGAGCAAAGAGACGCTGCTGAGCGGCTGGCTGCTGCACACCTTGATCATCGGCGTTGGTCTCGGCACGATCTACGGCTACTATTGGTATTGGTCGCAGCTTGTTTATACTGCCCGGCATATGGCGCCCTGGCTGTTGCCGTTTGTACCGGACAGCCCGACCGCCAGCCTGTTCTTCACCTTCGCCATGCTGTTCCTGGAGTGGGATCGGCGGCGCGGGCAGTTGCCGCAGCTGGACGGGCGGGATCGGCCAATCGGTTTCGTGCGCGGATTTGTGGAGGCCTTCGCGCTGGTGACGATGTTCAAATACGGCATCTGGGCTGTCGTCATGATCTACTGGGCCTATGCGCTGGGCGAGCCCTATGTCTGGGAGCATGGCATGCTGACAGCCTCTCATCTGGCGATGGCGTTAGCGGTTTGCATCTATGGGAAGTATTTCCGCTATCGCTACGTCCATCTGGCCTGGGTGGCGCTCTGGACATTGAGCAACGACGTGATGGATTACGGTCTGAGCGTCTATCCGTGGCTGTCGCAGCATCTTCATCCTTACCTGGACAGGATCGAGCTGTTTACCTTCGCGATGAGCGTGGTCTCGATCGCGCTTGCGGCCATGTTCATCCTTCTGCGGAGACGAAACTTGCAAGTGTCATAGTCTAAATGTGGACATCCCTCCATAAGAATGGATTAGGGAGGGATGTCCGATGTTCGTCAGACATGGAAGATGGCTGTCTGCCGCATGGCTCTTGATGCTGGTGACTCTGCTTCTTGCCGCGTGCCATGGCGGCGAGCATAAGGGCGGAGAGCAGGCGGCAGGAGGGAATCATGACGGGGCCGCCATCGATCCGGCGCGCCTGAAACAGCTGCAGGTGCTGGATGAAACCGCGGACAGGATGTACGAGGAAGTGATGGAGGGCCGTCTCCTGGAAGCTCGTGAGCTGATCAGGAGCATCGGCGACCAGGTCGTCGGCATGGAATTTGCCGGCATCACGACGGTGGAGGGTCTGGAAGCGCTGACGCAGGCGATCACCAATGCGCGCAGGCTGATGAACGCGGTGCAGACGGAGCCGGATCGGCTGAGGATGGCCGCCGCCCAGGTGCGCCTGTCTACCGATGCGCTGCTGCACAAGCATCAGCCGCTCTGGCATGAGTACTATCAGACGCTGAAGTCCGATACGGAGCAGCTCAGGGAGGCGGTGAGATCCGGGCAGAACATCATCCTGTCGGCGCAGCAGCTGCAAGCTCACTATGCGGTCATACGCCCCGCCGTATTGATCTCGCGTCCGCCGGAAGCGAGTGGCAGGATCGAGTCGCTGATCGCCTACTTCATGCAGCAGGCGGGCAGCCAGGGAGAGGCGGCGCTTCAGAACGTGGATGAACTCATGCGGGCCTGGAATGAGCTGTTCAGGAAGCAGGAGATGTCCGCCTACACGCCGCTCGATGTGGAGCAACGCCCGATCTATTGGTCGCTGGTGATCGGCTCGATCATCGTGACGGTGCTGTGCTTCGTTGCCTGGCGCAAGTATGAGAGCGAGCGGCAGATCAAGCCGGTCAGCGGAGGCGGCAAGCGGGTCGAATAGCAGCCGCCCGGCTGCGGGTCATTCCTCGGCCCGGAAGCCTTCGCCCAGCACGTCCTGCACCTCGCTGATGATCATAAATGCCTTCGGGTCCACAGAGCGCACGAGCTGCTTCAGGCGGTGCACCTCCTGCTTCGCCACGACGCAATAGAGGACTTCCTTGGGTTGTTTGGAATAGGCGCCCCTGGCCGGGAACAGGGTCACGCCGCGGTCGATCTCAGTGGTGATGAGATCGGCCATTTTCGTTCCCTCGGTGGTGATGATGGTGAAGGCGCGCGCTGCATAAGCGCCTTCCTGGATAAAGTCGATCAGCCTGGTGGCGATGAAGACGATGACCAGGGTATACAGGATCTTCTCCCGCTCGATATACAGGAAGGAAGCGCCGATCACGAGCGCATCGATCCACAGCAGGGTTCTGCCCATCGGCCAGCCGCGCAATTTGCCCATGATGCGGGCGATGATGTCGGAGCCGCCGGTTGTGGCGCCGTAGCGGAAGACGATGCCGAGGCCCGCGCCAAGGGTTACCCCCGCGTACAAGGTGGCGAGGAAGTAATCCTGCTCCGTATGGAACGGTTGGATGATGTCGCGGTCGATCAGGAACTCCATGACCCAGAGGAAAAAGGACAGCGACAACGTCCCGGCGATCGTATACAGCATGGCGGTCCTTCCGATGAATCGCCAGCCGATGACAAACAGCGGGATGTTGATCAGGAGGGTCATGATCGACGGGGGAAGGCCGAACATATAGTTCAGCAGGATGGTGATGCCGGTCACTCCGCCTTCCATGAACTGATTGGGGATTACAAACATATGAAGCCCGAACGCGTAGATGGCTGTGCCAGCGAGAAGCGGAAGCACCGTTCTGAGCACGTTGGCGAGGTTGTTGGTACGCAAGCGATAACCTCCTGATTCGCGAATGAAAGTTCGATATGCAGCAAAAATATTTGTCAACCTGTGCTCTTTGCGTTAACATGAAGTAAAAGTCTATCTCAATGTCGGACAGGGGGTTCCTATGAAACAGAAGACGCTCGCCGATATGCAGCGTGAAGTGGATGCCTACATATCCCAGTTCAAGGAAGGGTATTTCAGCCCGCTGGCGATGCTCGCAAGACTCACCGAAGAAGCCGGCGAGCTCGCCCGCGAGGTCAACCATTTCTACGGGGAGAAGCCCAAGAAAGCGTCCGAGCCAGACAATTCCATCGAAATGGAGCTCGGCGATCTTTTATTTATTATAATATGCTTCGCCAATTCGTTAAACATCGACCTGACGGAAGCGCATGACAAGGTGATGCGCAAGTTTGCCACCCGGGATGCCAACCGTTGGACCAAAATGAACACCGAACCGTAACGGCCTTCATATGCTGTACCATCAGCCGAATGCGAAGAGGAGGTGGTACGCGGTGAACGGCAAGAAGCAGATTCAGCAGGCCTATGCCTCCATATTGGACAACGACTTCGAGCAGGCGATCCGGTCGTTCGAGCAGGCGATCAAGCTGGAGCCGGACAACCCGGAGTATCATTTCCGGCTGTCGATCACCTATGCGCGCAGCGGCAAGCTGTCATCGGCGCTGAAGCACGCGCAGCGTGCATGCGAGCTGGAGCCTGCGCATGAGACCTACCGCTACCAACTTCTGCATCTGCAGGCGATGGAACTGGTACGTGAGGCCGAGATACTCGCGGAAGCCGGCGGCAGGCGCCGTCTCAGGCAGGCGACCCGGCTGTTGCGGGAAGCGATCCTCAAGGACCCGCTCAGCCTGGAGGCCTACCTCTTGCTGAGCGCGGTGCATGCGGAGCTCGGAAACTTCCGGCTGGCGGCGGAAGCAGCCCAGGAGGCACTCAAGCTGAATCCGCAGCACGAGGACGTGCTGCAGCATATCAAACGATATCACGATCAATTCGCACCCTATATGATCATAGAGTAAAGGAGACGACTTTCCATGACATCGGTCATCAAAGTAGCTGTTAGCGGAGCAGGCGGACGAATGGGCCGCGAGGTAGTGAAGATGGTGCTTGGAGACGAGCAGCTGAGGCTCGTAGCCGCGATCGACCCCGGGCGCCAGGGGATGGACGCAGGCGTAATGGTTGGCCTCCCGGCATGCGGCGTGACGGTATC
The DNA here is from genome assembly GCA_937957685.1 of uncultured Paenibacillaceae bacterium. Lineage (GTDB taxonomy): Bacteria > Bacillota > Bacilli > Paenibacillales > DA-C8 > Insulibacter. Next base: position 31,390 of record CALGAO010000137.1, on the reverse strand, counting down.
GGCTGATCTGGCGTCTGCCCTTCTCGAATCCGGGGCCGATGTGCTGGTCGATTTCACGGTGCCGCACGCCGCCGTGCAGAATACCAGGATCGCCATCGAAGCGGGAGTCAGACCGGTTGTGGGCACGACCGGCTTCACGCGGGAGGAGATCGACATGCTGGACAAGCTGGCGCAGGAGAAGGGCATCGGCGGCATCATCGCACCGAACTTCTCGATCGGCGCCATCCTGATGATGAAGTTCGCGGCCCAGGCGGCCAAGTATTTCCCGCATGTGGAGATCATCGAGTATCACGGCGACCAGAAGCTGGATGCGCCGTCCGGGACCGCGGTGAAGACGGCGGAATGGATCTCCGGGGTGAGGGAAGAGTTCCGACAGGGCAACCCGAACGAGGAAGAGAAGATCGAAGGAGCGCGCGGCGCATATTATGACGGTTTCCGCATACATAGTGTAAGGCTGCCCGGCGTGTTCGCCCAGCAGGAGGTCATCTTCGGCGCTTACGGTCAATCCCTGAAGATCAGGCATGACTCGTATGAGCGGGCAAGCTATATGCCTGGCGTCAATACGGCGGTGAAGAAAGTCATGGAGCTGACTGGCATCGTCTACGGTTTCGAGCAGTTTATCGATTAAGTCACCAACGGGGAGAGTGGCACAGATGAAAATCGCTCTGATCGCGCATGACCGCAAGAAGGATGAGATGGTGAACTTCGTCATCGCCTATGAGCATGTATTCGCGAAACATGAGCTGTATGCAACGGGCACGACCGGCACGAGAATCATGGAGGCAACCAGACTGAAGGTTCATCGGTTCATGTCCGGACCGCTCGGTGGCGATCAGCAGATCGGCGCGATGGTTGCCCAGAACGACATGGATCTGATCATCTTCCTGCGCGATCCGCTTATGGCTCAGCCCCATGAGCCGGATATCAACGCCTTGCTCAGGCTGTGCGATGTATACGGCATTCCGCTTGCCACGAATATCGCCAGCGGGGAGATCCTCGTCAAGGCGTTGGACAGGGGAGACTTCGCATGGCGGGAGCTCGTGCACAAGTACAAGCAAACGGATCAACCGGATCCATCGGAGTAAACAGCCTGCATATGCGTGCTTCAGGCACGTCAAGGGGGAACGAGACATGACATCGCGCAGCGAACGCAGGATGCTGAAGATCGGCATCACATGCTATCCGACACTGGGTGGTTCCGGTGTTGTTGCGACCGAGCTCGGCAAGCTGCTCGCGGACCGCGGGCACGAGGTGCATTTCATCACGCACAGCATGCCGTTTCGACTCGGCAGGTACCACCATAACATCTACTATCACGAAGTTGAAGTGAATGACTATTACGTCTTTCGATATCCGCCCTATGATCTTTCGCTGGCCAGCAAGATGGCGCAGGTGGCGAACATGCAGGGGCTCGATCTGCTGCATGTGCACTATGCGGTGCCGCACGCCGTATGCGCCATCCTGGCCAAGCAGATGGTGGGCGATCATCTGAAGGTGGTGACGACGCTGCATGGCACGGACATCACCGTGCTGGCTCACGATGAGGGACTGAGGGACATCATCCGCCTTGGCATCAACAAGAGCGATGCGGTGACGGCCGTTTCTCGCGATCTGCTCACACAAACGAGGCAGCTGCTGCAGATCGACCGACCGATTGATCTTACCTATAATTTTGTCGACAGCCGTATCTATCACCCGAAGGAAGTATCCAGGCTGCGGCTCGAATATGCGCTTCCTCACGAGAAGATCCTCATGCATATCTCCAATTTCCGGCCGGTCAAGCGGGCCATGGACGTCGTCGACATCTTCGCGCAGGTGGCGCGCGACCTTCCATGCAAGCTGCTGCTTGTGGGCGAAGGGCCGGAGCTGCACAAGGTGCATTGCAAGATCAAGGAGTTCGGTCTGCAGGACAAGGTCTTCTTCCTTGGCAAGCAGGATGATGTGGCCCACGTCATCTCGATGGCCGACTGTCTGCTGTTGCCATCGGAGAAGGAGAGCTTCGGACTGGTGGCTCTGGAGGCCATGGCCTGCGGCGTGCCGACCGTCGCCTCGGATACCGGCGGCATCCCGGAGTTGATCACCCATGGCGAGACCGGCTTTCTCGCCCCGGTTGGAGATACGACGGCGATGGCCGGATACGTGCGCAAGCTGCTGACCGATCCGGCTCTCCACAAGCGGATGTCGGAGAAGGGGATCGACAGGGCGAGGACCTGTTTCAGCGATCATCAGATCATGGAACTGTATGAACGGATCTATTATCGCGTGCTTGGCATGGAAGAGCAGGGGCAGACGAACGAGGCGAACGCACATGAGGTGGGTTGTTGATCGATGGCACTTGCAGGAGAAGCGCTCCTGAACGAGGCGAAGCGCATCATGCTTACGCTCATCGAAGCGGGCCATGAAGCCTATATGGTGGGCGGCTTCGTTCGGGATCGATTGCTGAATAAACCGGTTCAGGATATCGATATCGCCACGTCCGCCACACCGGCGGACGTCATGCGTTTATTTCCGCATACGGTGGCCACCGGCCTCCAGCATGGGACGGTGACCGTGGTCAGAAGCGGGCGGGGCTTCGAGGTGACGACCTTCCGCAAGGAAGGCCCATACACCGATCACCGCAGGCCTGACCATGTGGACTTCGTGGACTCCCTGGAGGAGGATCTGTCGCGCCGGGATTTTACGATCAATGCGATGGCGATGGACGTAAACGGCGAGGTCATCGATCCGTTTGGCGGACGGGAGGACCTCAAGGCCGGCATCCTGCGCTGCGTCGGCGATGCGCGGGAGAGGTTCAGGGAGGATGCGTTGCGCATGCTCCGCTGCGTCCGCTTCGCGGCTGGTTACCGGCTTCAGATTGAGCCATCGGCCTGGTCCGCCATCCTGGAACTGGGCCATCTGCTCACGGCGATCGCGATGGAGCGCGTGCGCATCGAGCTGACCAAGACGGTGGCAGGGGCCGATCCGGTGCGGGGCTTGCAGCTCCTCTGCGATTCCCGCCTGCTCCGCCATGCGAAGGTTTCCCTCGACTGGCGGCCGATCGCCTCTGGCGACGATCCGAGTGCGGCCACAGCATGGCTGGATGCCCTGAGACGCGCGGAGCTGGCGGGGATGTCGGAAACGCCTCGCTGGTCCGCCCTGTTCCTGGCAGGCGGGCATACGGCCGAAGAGGCGGATGCGATCCTGCGAAGGCTGACGTTCTCGAACGAGATGCGTTCAGGCATTGTGCGAGCGATGTCGCTTGTCCGGTTCATCCGGGAGGAGCTCGCCTCGGAAGCGGGCGATGATTACCGGATCAGAAGGGCATGGCTGGATGGGGCGATGACCTACGGCCGAACCTGTGCCGAGCGAGTGCTGGAACTTCGCGCCTTGCTGGCCGATGCGCCATGGTATGAGATATTTGACAGGCAAGCAGGGCATTGGCTTGCGCAGCTTGAAGTATGGGGACCAGGCGATCTGGACATCAGCGGCCGCGATCTGACCGCGCTGGCAGATAGCCGGGGGCCCTGGCTGGGAAGAGTGCTTCATGCGCTGGCGGTGGATGCGGGTACAGGTGACGTCGAGAACCGGAAGGATGCCTTGCTTGCCCGCGCCGCCCAGTATATGGAAATGTGGGGAATCCGATGACGACATTAACGGGGATACAATTGGACAGACTTCATGCAGCTCTCGGGCAATGCCGATATGGACAGGCCATTCATCATGTGGAAGAAACGGCATCCACGCAGAATCTGGCGGCCTTTCTGGTACGAAACGGCGGGGGAGACGGGCTGATCGTCCTTGCGGAGCAGCAGACGGCTGGCCGGGGGCGATTCGGCCGACCCTGGTTCTCCCCGCCGGGAGCAGGGATCTATATGAGCCTGGTGCTCAGTCCGCGCATCCCGTATCGGTACCTGTCTCATCTCACGATCGTCGCGTCCGTCGCTCTCTGCCGGACGCTTCGCCGCATCACCGGCATCGATATTCGCCTCAAATGGCCCAACGATCTGTACGCGAATGACCGCAAGTTGAGCGGCATCCTGATCGAATCCTGCTCGGAGGATCAGCGCAAGCTGATCATGGGGGTCGGCATCACCGTGAATGTGCCGCGGGAGGAGTTCCCGGATTGGCTGCAGGAGAAGGCAACGTCGCTGATGGCGGAGGGAGGACAGGCCTATGAGCGGGAGGAGATCATCGTCTCCTTCCTGCGCGAGCTGGAGAGCATGGTCGATCTGTATGAGAGTGCGGGGTTCGCCGTGTTCCGCACCTTGTGGGAGACGCATGCCTGGCAGCCGAAGGCTCCGATCAAGCTGATGACCCCTCAGGGACCGATCGTCGGCATGCCGGTGTCCATTGACGAGAATGGCGCCCTGATGGTACAGTTGGAGGATGGCAAGGTGACAACCGTATACTCGGGAGAGATTGCCGAAGCAATTGGCGGATGACGTTTCTGTCATTTTCCGGTATACTGTAGGTGAGGCGGGATCCAGGGATCGGAACTGCACTCACCGTTGGAACAAGTCGGTTGTATAGTCAAGTGAAGATTTGCACACAGGTAAGGTCGGATTCTGCTTAGAACCTTAAGGACTGAGACAGAAGGATCTTGTTGACGGGATTCTTGTGTACATGGGAACCTTAAGCAGGCAGCTTAGGGTTTTTTATATGTGGTTTCAGTCCTTCATGAACATGGAGGAGTGATTCAAATGAGCGACAAGATGAAGATCAGCACGGCTTCGATGAGGAAGATGAAGGCGGGCGGAGAGCGCATCGCGATGATCACCGCCTACGATTATCCATCGGCGAAGCTGGCCGAGGAAGCCGGCGCCGACATCATCCTGGTCGGCGATTCGCTGGGCATGGTCGTGCTCGGTTATGATTCGACGATTCCGGTTACACTCGACGATATGATCCATCACAGCAAGGCCGTGAAGCGGGGCGCCAGCCATACGTTCATCGTGGCGGACATGCCGTTCGCCACCTATCACGGCAGCATCGACCGGACGATCGCCAATGCGGCGCGGCTGATGCAGGAGGGCGGCGTCCATTCGCTCAAGCTGGAGGGCGGCAGGGAGATCGTCGAGCAGGTGCGCGCCTGCGTAAGCGCCGGCATGCCGGTCATGGGCCACATCGGGCTGACCCCGCAATCGGTGCTGAACATCGGCGGCTGGAAGGTGCAGGGCAGAAGCCCGGAGCAGGCGAAGAAGCTGCTGGAGGATGCGCTGGCGCTGGAGGAGGCGGGAGTGTACGCGATTGTGCTGGAGATGGTGCCGGAGGAACTCGCGCAGCTGATCACGAGCAGGCTGCAGATTCCGACGATCGGCATCGGGTCCGGCAGGTTCTGCGACGGCCAGGTGCTTGTCTATCATGACGTGCTCGACTATGCGACACCGCTGAAGACCCGGTTCGTCAAGACCTATGCGCATATTGGCGACGCGATCAGGCAGGCGGTCAGCGAGTACGTGCAAGAGGTGAAAGGGAAACAGTTCCCGGATGAGTCAAATGTTTATCACATGGATGAGGGCATCCTGGACACGATAACAGACACATCGGATAGGAAAAGAGGGGTCAAGCGATGATCGTGTTGCGAACGATCGCAGAAGTTCGACAGGCAGTCAGGCAGTACAGGAAAGAACAACCGGAAGGGAAGGTGGGCCTGGTCCCGACGATGGGGTATCTGCATGCGGGACATGCCAGCCTGATCCGGAGGGCGCGGGAGGACAACGGGCTGGTCGTGATCAGCGTGTTCGTCAATCCGCTGCAATTCGGCCCGAATGAGGATTATGAGCGCTATCCCCGCGACGAGCGGCGAGACATGGAGATCGCCTCCGAGGCTGGCGCGGACATCGTCTTTATGCCAGGTGTGGAGGAGATGTATCCGACCAGGCCGCTGACGACCGTGAGCGTATCGGGGCTCACCTCCGGTCTGTGCGGCGCATCCCGCCCGGGGCATTTCGACGGGGTGTGCACGGTCGTCTCCAAGCTGCTTCATATCGTGCAGCCGGATCGGGCTTACTTCGGCATGAAGGATGCCCAGCAGGTCGCCGTGATCATGCAGATGACGGCCGATCTGAACATTCCGACGGAGATCGTGCCATGCCCGATCATCCGCGAAGCGGACGGGCTGGCTCTGAGCTCGCGCAATGTTTACCTGAGCGAGGAGGAGCGCAGGCAGGCGCTGGTGCTGAATCGCTCTTTGCAAGCCGCTGACGACCTGATTCGCAGTCAGCCAGGGGTGAGGGTCCGCGAGGTGCGCGAGCGGATCCGCGAGACGATCACGACTTCGCCGCTGGCGGATATTGATTATGTGGAGCTCGTCGCCTTCCCGACGCTTCAGCCGCTGGGTGACGAACTGCCGATCAGCGAAGCGCTCAGGTCTTCCCGGGTTCTGGCGGCGCTCGCCGTCCGGTTCGGGAAGACCCGTTTGATCGACAACCGATTGTGGGATGCGGAAGGAGGTCTGGTATAAGATGTTTCGCACGATGATGAAGGGCAAGATCCACAGAGCGACGGTAACGGAAGCAAATCTGAATTATGTTGGCAGCATCACCATCGACGAGGAGCTGATGGAGCTGGCGGATATCCTGCCGAACGAAAGGGTGCAGGTCGTCAACAATTACAACGGAGCTCGTCTTGAGACCTACGCGATCCCGGGACCGCGCGGCTCCGGCGTCATCTGCCTGAACGGCGCGGCGGCGCGGCTGGTTCAGCCCGGGGATGTGGTGATCATCATCTCCTATGCGCTGATGTCGGAAGAAGAGGCAAGGACCCACAAGCCGAAGGTGGTGCACGTCGGTCCGGACAATCAGGTGCTGGATATTGATGACGGCGAGACCCACAGAACCGTTCGATAAATGTGAAATGTGCCATGAACCGCTAGAATGAAAACCCCACAAGCGACGCACAATGAGGGAAAAAAGGCGGGGATGCGGCATTATGTTTAAGCCATTATTTGATTGCATGCATGAGGCGCTTGACCAGATCATGAAGGAATATCCGTCATCAACAGGCACCCGCAAGCTGGAACTGGAAGAGCAATTGCAAGCACTGAAGGCAATGAGCGATAATTGTATCGAACAGTGGATGCTGTTCGAGGAGAAGATGGCGATGATCTTCAGGCACTGCGATGCGGAACCCGCCGTGGAATGGACGCACCATGGCCTGAGAAGCGAAACTTTCCGCCGCGGTCAGGGGTATTATAAATTATTGATGTTCGAGCAAGCGATCGCGGAGTTTGAGAAGCTGGTCAGACAGTACGGCGACTTCCTGATCGCCCGGCTGTATCTTGCCATGGGGTATCTGCAGAAGGGCGACCTGGATGAAGCGAGCAGGCATTTTCATCTGATCATCCCGCTTACCGAGAACAGGAAATTCCTGTCGATTTCCTACAATGCGCTTGGCTGCATCCAGGCCAAGAAAGGAAATTGCGAGCAAGCGTGCGAATATTTCAGGAAGGCGATCGATTATGATCCGACCTATCAGGATCCTTGCCTGAACCTGGAGCTCTGCGGCAAGGATCACGAAGCCCTGCAGTTCGGCCTGGCCGTCCTGTGAGGATAACGAATGGAGAACATGGGATGAGATTTGCGGTTTTGGATGTTGAGACAACTGGCAACCGAGGGGATGACGAGGTTATCCAGTTTGGTCTGGCGCTGATCGACGACGGAGCGATCAGCGGGACTTATTCGACATATGTCTACACGGAGAAGGAGATTCCGGAATTTATCGTGCAGATGACCGGCATCACCCAGGAGATGGTGAATGGAGCGCCGCGCCTGGAGCAGGTGGCGCTCGAGCTCCTGCCGCTGCTTGAGGATCGGGTGCTGGTCGGCCACAATGTGAACTTCGATCTGGATTTTCTCCAGCGGTCTCTCATTCAGTCGGGCCACGCAGCATATGCCGGGCGCGTGCTGGATACGATGGATCTGCTCCGCATCTGCTACCCCCAACTGGGCAGCATGCGGCTCGGCATGGCTTGCAACGAGCTGGGCGTGAAGCTGGACAGGCCGCACCATGCCGAGTGCGATGCGGTTGCCACCGCCGAGCTGTTCCTGCTCTGTCTGAGGAAGCTGGACAGCCTGCCGCTGCTCACCATACAGCGGATCACCGCTCTCCTCGAAGCGCGGCATGATGCCGGCGATCTGAGGTGGCTGTTCGAGCAGATCCGTTTCCGGCGGGAGATGACGCAGGCGCTCGAGATGGATCAGCGCAGCTATTTCCGCCGGATCCACCTGAAGGTCGGCGACTGGGCAGACAGCCAGGAGGAAGAAGAGGACTACCCGGATGAGCTCGTCGAGCTGTCCTTCTCCGCCTTTTATGAGCAGGCGAAGGAAGCGCTGCGAACCTCATTCGAGCACTATGAGGAACGCGCCGAGCAGGAGACGATGATCTTCGAGGTATACGAGGCTTTCCGCCAAGGCAGGCATCTGCTGATCGAAGCCGGCACGGGTACCGGCAAGTCGCTGGCCTATCTGTTGCCTGCCCTGTACACGAGCCTGACGGAGGATCGGCGCGTGGTCGTCAGCACGCATACAATCAATCTGCAGGAGCAGCTGCGCAGACGGGATCTGCCTCTGCTGCAGCAGATCTCTCCGTATCCGTTCAAGGCCGCGGTGCTAAAGGGGCGCAACCATTACCTGTGCCTGCGCAAGTTCGAGCAAAGGCTGAACGGGCGCGATTATGACAGCCGCGACCAGCTGATCGCCGCTGCGCAGATGCTGGTCTGGCTGGGCGATACCGAGCACGGGGATGACGAGGAGCTGCAGCTGTCCAGCCGGGGCAAGGATTTCTGGCGAAGCGTCGAGAGCGACACGCATTCCTGCCTGAACCGGGCCTGCCCCTGGTTCAGGAAATGCTTCTACCATCGTTCCCGCCATGCAGCGGGCGAAGCGGACATCGTGATCACGAACCATTCGATGCTGCTGACGGATGTGCGGGCGGAGAACCGAATCATCCCGCCATACGATCTGCTCGTGATCGATGAGGCCCATCACTTCGAACAGACGGCCAGCAAGCACATGGGCGTGGAGCTTGGCTATTACTCCTTCCTGAATCCGCTGACCTGGCTGGTCAAGGATGCGAAGAACGGCCAGCTGCCGGCTCTGATCCACACCCTCAGAACCCATCCGCACGAGGAAGCGCCGGCATGGGCAGAGAAGCTGGAGGAGCTAGTGCCCATCTTTCATGAAGTGAAGGAAGATTGGGAGCGTCTCACCGGACTCCTGTATGAGAGCGCCGAGCAATCCGCCGGCTCGGCATCGGGAGACAGTGGCTATGTCCTGAGGCTGCAGAAAGATAAGCTGCCGAAGAACTGGAGCGACGCCGTTGTCCTGGAGGACAACATCTACATGCGGCTCGGCGAGATCTGCCGGACGCTCGACAAGGTGCTGGCGGAGCTCAAGGATGCGGCAAGCGGACTGGACATGCAGAGCGCGATTACCGACATGGCGGGGGGAGTTGCGAACCTCACGCGGGTCAGGGATGACCTGCGTTTCCTGATGCGTCTCGATGATGCGAATTATGTCTATTGGGTGGAGGCGAACAGCTACTACAAGCATCGGTCGCTGTCCTTCCTGAGCGTGCCGATCGACGTCAGCAAGCTCCTCTGGGAGCAGTTCTTCTCGCAGAAGGAGAGCGTCGTCCTCACTTCCGCGACGCTGTCCGTCAACCAGACCTTCGAGTATGCGGTGGAACAGCTGGGCCTTGCGGAAGCGCAGGAGCGGGGACAGCTGAAGACCGTGCAACTGCCTTCGCCATTCCGTTATGAGGAACAGGCGCTCGTCCTGGTGCCGCGCGATTTCCCGACGATTCGCGGCTCCTACGCGGACAACCGCTTCCTGGAGATGCTCACCTCTTCCCTGGCGGAGATCGCGCTGGTCACGGGAGGGCGCATGCTGGTGCTGTTCACGTCCTACAAGATGCTGCGGCAGGTGCACGGCGAGCTGAAAAATCGCCTCTCTCCGCACCATATCCAGGTGCTTGGCCAGGGCATCGAGAGCAGCAATCGCAGCAAGCTGGTGCGCATGTTCCAGGAGACGCCGAACTGCGTGCTGCTCGGAACCTCCAGCTTCTGGGAAGGGGTGGATATCCCCGGTGATGCGCTCAGCGTCCTGGCGATTGTGAGGTTGCCATTCCAGCCTCCGAATCATCCGTATATCGAGGCGAAGAGCGAATATCTGAAAAGCCTCGGCATGAATCCGTTCATGAAATATTCTGTGCCGCAGGCTGTCATCCAATTTAAGCAAGGTTTTGGCAGATTGGTTCGTACGGTGAACGACAAGGGCATCGTCGTAGTGTACGATACGCGAGTCATCGATACCCAGTATGGGAAACATTTCCTCAGGTCGCTTCCCAAACCGCGCATGGAAAACGCCCTGACCGCATCGATGGGGAGACGTATTCGTGAGTGGCTGGGTTGAACATATTCTTGATGTGAAGGGAAGAATAGCAAGGTGAAGACGCCTAAAATATCCGAATCCGTCGTCCGTCGCTTGCCGATCTATCTGCGTTACCTGAATGAACTGAGCCTCAAGAATGTGCAGACCGTATCCTCACAGGAGCTTGGCGCCAGACTTGACCTGAATCCCGCGCAGATCCGCAAGGATCTCGCCTACTTCGGCGAATTCGGCAAGAAGGGAATCGGTTATGACGTCTCTTACCTGATCGAGAAGATCCGGCAGATCCTGAAGATCGACCAGCAGATCAATGTAGCCCTGGTCGGCGCGGGGAATCTGGGCAGAGCGCTGTGCAATTATAATATGTATCAGAAGGATAACATGAAGATCAGAGCGGTCTTTGACAATTCGCCGGGCAAGATCGGGCAGGCGATCAATCATCTGACTGTGGAGCCGCTCAGCAAGCTGGAGGAGATCGTCAGGCAGGAGAGGATCCGTGTCGGGATCATCACCGTGCCCGCATCGGAAGCGCAGAATGTTGCGGAGCAGCTGGTGAAAGCAGGCATCGAGGCGATCCTGAACTTCGCTCCGGTGATCATCAAGGTGCCGGAGCACATTCGCGTGCATTATGCCGACTTTACAAGCGATCTGTTGAGTCTGGCCTATTATCTGGAATAGAGACCAAGGGAGATGAAGCTGATGAAAACATTGATCAAGGACGCTCTTATCCTGACGATGGATGAAGAGCAGCTGTATGTGCAGGGAGATCTGCTGATCGAGAATGACCGGATCATCCAGGTTGGCGGCCAGGCGCCTGAAGGCTGGGAGGCGGATGAGACCGTTAGCCTGAAGGGGAAACTGATCATGCCGGGCCTTGTCAATACCCATGGACACAGCCCGATGTCGCTGATGCGCGGGTATGCCGACGATCTTGCGCTGCAGGAATGGCTGCAGGATCATATCTGGCCGACAGAAGCGAAGTATACAGAGGAGGATATCCGTGCTGGCGCCCTGCTGTCGATCGTGGAGATGCTGAAGGGCGGTACGACGACCTACGTGGACATGTACGACCACATCGAGACGATCGCGGAAACGGTGGAGGAATCGGGTATCCGCGGCGTGCTGGCGCTGGGCGTCATCGGCCTCTGCTCCGAGGAACTGCAGGCCAGGAAGTTGGCCAGAGGCGTCAAGTTCTGCAAGGATTGGCATGGCAAGGCGAACGGTCGCATCACCACGATGCTGTCGCCGCATGCTCCATATACATGTCCTCCGAAACTGCTCGAGGGCTTCGTTCAGGCGTCGATCGATCTGAATGTGCCGATACATACGCATATGTCAGAGACGATGACGGAAGTCGAGCAGAACGTGCGCGATTATGGCGTGCGTCCGGTTGAGCATCTGCGCAGGCTGGGCGTGTTCGACAGGCCGTGTCTGCTGGCGCATGCGGTGCATCTGACCGACGAGGAGATTCAGATCCTGGCGCAATATGATGTGCGCGTCTCGCACAATCCGGGCAGCAACCTGAAGCTGGCGAGCGGCATCGCACGCGTGGCGGATATGCTGAAGGCAGGGGTGAAAGTTTCGCTCGGAACGGACAGCTCGTCGAGCAACAACAACCTCGATATGTTCGAGGAGATCCGCCTCGCAGCCCTGCTGCAGAAGGGAGTTACGTATGATCCGACCGTTGTGCCGGCGCTGACCGCGCTCAAGATGGGGACCATCGACGGCGCCATCTCCATCTGGCTCGACGATGTGGGCATGCTGCGTCCTGGTTACAAGGCCGACATCATCGCCGTCGATATCGACCGGCCGCATCTGGTACCGCACACCGATCTGGTGTCGCATCTCGTCTATTCCGCATCCCAGCAGGACGTCACCGATGTATGGGTGGACGGAAGAAGACTCCTTAAAGATGGAACATGCACCACATTGGATGAAGAGCGCATCCTGTATGAGGCGAAGCGTTGCTTTGCCCGGTTAGATGGTTAGGAGCCGACTGGAGGAATGGCGGGAGGAGCATCATCGCAAGAAGGTCAGGCTGACGATCATCGCGTCGGTTACGGCCTTCCTGCTGGTGGTCTTCCTCCTGATTCGCTGGTATGTGTCCATTCACGATGCGTTCTGGGATGAGCGGAGCATGGCCGTGAAGGAAGCGGTCTATGCCGCGCAGCTGGTCGATGTTCTGGAGGTGGATTCGTTCAACGGGGAGAGCGTCTGGTTCGTCATCTACGGTGTTGACGAGACAGGCGCGGGCAGATACGCCTGGGTCTCGGAGGAGGAGACGATCGTCAGGGACAGCCGCGACGGCATCTCCAGGGAGGAAGCGGAGCGCATCGTGCGGGAGCGATATCCCGACATCACGATCATCCGCACCACTCCGGCCGTCTGGAGACAGGAGCTGTGCTATGAGATCTATTACAAGGTGAAGGGACCTGATGGCGACATCTCCTACTATGACTACATCCGGTTTGAAGATGGTCGATGGATCGAGACGCTGCGCCTGGGCAAGTGACTTCCACACATTACATCCGTCAAACGATACAAGTTTATGATATACTTTGATATATACGAATGATATATACTCAGGTATATCAGTGATAGAAAGGGGGCTGTCTGTGACGATGAAATTGCGTCTCACGCCAGTCTTGATCAGTATTGCTGTCACGTCACTTGTATTGTTTGGCGGTTGGTTTATTTATAACAGTCTGGCTATGAAAGAGCCGGTTATCGAGATAGCGAAAGATTTCCCCGGTGTGGAGGATGCGAAGGTGGACATTCGGGGGGAACGAATAACGGTTCAGCTGAAGTTGAGCGGGGAAGCCAATATCGGCGCGATCGTCGATTCGCTTCGTCGCGACGCCCAGCGTGTGGTCGGCAACAAAACGCTCGACATCACGATCGAGGACAATTCCAGTGAGGAGTTGGACACGTGGTGGTCGGGCGTCTTGTTCGAGATCGCAGAAGCGATGGAAAACAGGCGGTACGGAGAGATACCGGGGCTGCTGGAGAGCCACAAGCGGGAAGGCATGACGATCGACACCACGATTGACGATGCTTACGTATACGTGCGCATCACCGAAGGAGCACATACGAAGTTCGTTCTGCTCGAACGTATGCCCCCAACGTTAGGGGCGTGGAGCGCATGAGCAGATACGGCAAGGAGCTTCTGATCGGAGCGATCCCGGTTGTGCTGATCTTCCTCGTCTACATCGGCGTCAACGTGATCCCGATCCTCTTCGCCGGGACGATCGGCACGATGCTGTTCTACATGATCCGCACGCGCGGCGGCGTCGGCCCCGGCAGCGAGAAGAAGCGGCCAACGGTGAAGACGGATCTGACCTTCGACGACATCGGCGGGCAGGACCGCGCGAAGCAGGAGATCATCGAGGCGATGGACTTCCTCATCAAGCATGAAGAGATCATGAAGATGGGGATTCGACCGCTGAAGGGCATCCTGCTCACCGGCCCTCCGGGAACGGGCAAGACGCTGCTCGCCAAGGCGGCAGCCCGCTATACCGACTCGGTGTTCGTTGCCGCATCCGGCAGCGAGTTCGTGGAGATGTATGTGGGTGTCGGCGCCAGCCGCATCCGCGATCTGTTCAAGGAAGCGCGCGTTCGTGCCCAGAAGGAGGGCAAGGACAGCGCGATCGTGTTCATCGACGAGATCGATGTCATCGGCGGCAAGCGGGATGGCGGTCAGCACAAGGAGTACGACCAGACGCTGAACCAGCTGCTGACCGAGATGGATGGCATCCACACGGGTACAGGGCCCCGCATCATGATCATCGCGGCCACGAACCGCAAGGAGATCCTCGATCCCGCTCTTCTGAGGCCGGGAAGATTCGACCGGCATATCCAGGTGGATCTGCCTGACAAGAAAGGCAGGCTGCATATCCTGAACATTCATGCGGCGAACAAGCCGCTGCATGAGGATGTGGACCTCACGAAGATCGCCGAAGAGACCTTTGGCTTCTCCGGCGCGATGCTGGAGAGCGTGATGAATGAGGCGGCGATCTATGCGATGCGTGACGGCTGTGAGCAGATCAGGCAGGAGCATCTGTCGCTGGCGATTGACAAGGTACTGATGGGTGAACAGACGGACCGGGAAGCGGCGCGCGAAGAGAAGGAGCGGGTCGCGCTGCATGAGCTTGGCCATGCGATCATGGCGGAGCTTGTCCGTCCGAATTCCGTCTCCCAGGTCAGCCTGCGGCCGCGCGGCGGAGCGCTCGGCTATGTGCGCCACAACCCGCAGAAGGAACAATATCTGTACACGCGCGGGTTCCTCGAGGAGCGGATCATGATCGCGCTCGCCGGATCCGTCGCCGAGGAAATGTTCTACGGCGGACGCAGCACCGGTTCGCGCAATGACTTCGAACAGGCGATGGGCGACGTGCAGACGATGATCGACTGCGGTTTGACCTCGCTGGGCATCGTGCACCGCGATATGGTGGGCAAGGAGGACTGGATGAAGGTCAATCAGGAGATCCTGGAGCAGCTGACCGAACGGACAAGGGAGACGCTGGAGCCGTACCGCGAGGTCTTCAAGGCTTCCCTTGGCATCCTGATGCGCGAGGAGATCATGTCCGGCGAGAGATTCCGCGAGATGCTGCACGGCATTCAGGAGAAGACAAGCGCATGACGATCGGTTCCTCATATGATGAACGGTTCGACACATGGTGATCGGTCTGACATAAGATGTGGATAACGGAGCATTCAAGGGTGTGTCAGCTGCTCAAGCTGCACGCCCTTGTCTGGTTCAGCGCCGGGCACGCTGAAGGGGCGCAGGGAACGTGACAGACCGCCTATACCCAATTTTCGTCTGCTTTCCGTTACATGATGCCCTGGCGTTGGACCCATAATAAGCAAAAATAGTTTTCATCAGGCTGTGTTTCAGTTCGCCTTGATGGCCGGATAAGAAACGGAGCAACATGCTGCGTTCAGCCTTCCTGCTGTAAGGGAACGTGGATGCGATTGGTGCCATACGAGGAAAAGTTTCAACTGATTCAACCAAAGCGTTCATGAAAGGCTTCCGTGAGGGAAGTTTATGTGAAATTATGAACATGCGATGAAAGTTTTCATGCCCTTGATGCAATCGTCAAGCAAGTAATGATATGATAGGCATGGGGCAACAAGATGTGACATTTTCCGATGTTGCACTATAACGGAGAAGGATGGGAGTACATGAGATTCAAAAAAATCGGCGTAATCGGCGGAGGCACGATGGGACAGGGCATCGCAGAGATGCTGTCGCATAACGGCCTGGATGTCTATCTCGTAGAGAAAACAGAGCAGACGCTCGAACAGGCATACGCGAACATCGAGGTCAGTCTGGAAAAGCAAATCGAGAAATGGGCGATTACAGCTGCGGAGAAGAAACTGATCTTATCCCGTATACATAAAGTTACGGATAAGTCCAAATTGGCTGAAGTAGATATGGTCATCGAGACCGTGACCGAAGATATGGATCTGAAGAAGCAGGTGTTTGCCGAGCTGGACAGCGTGACGCGGCAGGACATCATCCTCGCCAGCAACACGTCGACGCTCAGCCTGACGGAGATCGCCAGCGTGGTCGCCCGCCCCGAGCGCGTGATCGGGCTGCACTTCCTGCATCCTGTTTCACGCATCGAGCTGGTGGAGATCGTGCGCGGTCTGCGCACCTCCGATGAGACCTTCTCACAGGCGAAGCATTTCGTCGAGTCGGTCATCCAGAAGAAAGGGATCATGGTGTTTGAATCACCGGGCTTTGTGACGACGCGGCTGATCTGCATCCTGATCAACGAAGCGCTGCACACTCTGCAGGAAGGGGTCGCCAGCGCCGAAGATATCGACACGGCGATGCGCATCGGATATGACTTCCGCTACGGACCGCTGGAGATGTGCGACCGTTTCGGACTGGACTCCGTGCTGGCCGCGATGGAACGCATGTTCCGCGAATATGGCGAGCTCAAGTTCAGGCCCTCCGTGCTGCTGAAGAAGATGGTGCGCGCAGGACATCTCGGCGTCAAGACGGGGCAGGGCTTCTTCAAATACGACAGGGACGGTGACCGCATCCAATGAAGAAAATACTGGTGATCAACGCGGGCAGTTCTTCGCTCAAATATCAGCTGTACGACATGTCGGATGAATCGGTGCTGGCCAAGGGACGCGTGGAGCGGATCGGCATGGAAGCCTCGATCGTCGTGCATGAACCGAAGGACCGGGACGATCTCCGTTACGTGGAGGAAATCCTCGACCATACGACCGCGGTGCGCGTTGTCCTGCAGAAGCTGACGGACCCGGAGTACGGGGTGATCAAGTCGATCGACGAGATCGATGCGGTTGGACACCGGATCGTGCATGGCGGTGAGAAGCTGACCAAATCCATGATCGTGGACGATCAGGTCAAGCAGGAGATCCGCGGCCTGTTCGATCTGGCGCCGCTTCACAATCCCGCGCACCTGATGGGCATCATGGCTATCGAGAACAACCTGCCGAACGTGCCGCAGACCGTGGTGTTCGACACGGCCTTCCATTCCACAATGCCGCCGATGTGCTACATGTACCCGATCCCGAAGGTGCTCTACCGGAAGCACAAGGTGCGTCGTTACGGCTTCCATGGCACCTCGCACCAATACGTGAGCGAACAGGCGGCCAAGTTCCTGAACAAGCCGCTCGAATCGCTCAAGATCATCACCTGCCACATCGGCAACGGCGCGAGCGTCACGGCCATCAAGGATGGCAAGTCCTTCGATACGAGCATGGGCATGACGCCGCTCGAAGGGCTGATGATGGGCACGAGAAGCGGCGACATCGACCCGGCGATCGTGCCGTATGCGATGGCTAAGGAAGAGCTGACGGTCAATGAAGTGAACTCAATGCTCAACAAGCACAGCGGCCTGATGGCCATCTCCGGGCTCAGCAGCGATATGCGGGAGATTACGGAGAACATGGACAAGGACCCGAACGCGAAGCTTGCCTTCGACATGTTCGAGTACCGCCTGCGCAAATATATCGGCAGCTATGCGGCGGCATTGAATGGGGTCGACGTCATCGTGTTCACCGCGGGCATCGGCGAGAACTCCGTCATTCTGCGCAAGACGGTGTGTGAGAACCTCACCTATCTGGGCGTCAAGCTCGACGAGCAGCGCAATGCTGAGCGCAGCTCGCAAGACCGGAGGATCTCCGCCGACGATTCGAAGGTTGAGGTACTGGTCATTCCGACCAATGAGGAACTGATGATTGCGAGAGACACATATCGTCTGCTCGAGAGCTTGCAGCAATAAGCCGTTTGGCCGTGAGGGCATGGGTCCAGGAGACGCATGCTGGCGAGCACGCCATGTGGTCAGGTTAAAGTCAGGTGCACCGTAGCCGATGAGCGGAAGCCGATCGCAGGCATGTTGGCATGCGGCGGATGAAGTGAACCTGATGGCCGATTGACGGATGGGGAAGATGAGAGATAGGATGTAGCTGTCATGGGCTTCATGGAGAGATGCAGCACGTGTTACAGGGTGACAGCACGGATGCCTGGCACAGCAGCAACAAGTTGAAGATTCCGGACATACTGCAGATGATGGGGGTGCGGAGAGATGGCGGATTATATGGCGGAACGAAATCGCGGGTTTGCGGCTGGTCTGGCGACGGCGATGGCCGACGGCGGCGTATCGATTCCTTACGTCTTTTTGAAGCACTATCACAAGTTGAATATCTCGGATGCGGATGCCATGCTGCTGATTCAGCTGATCGCCTTTCGCGACAAGGAGGAGAAGGCGCTGCCGACCATCGAGGAGATTCAGGAGCGGATGTCCTCGGAAGGCGATGCCGTGGTTCGCATGCTGCAGCGTCTGATGAAGCAGAAGCTGCTCGATATCGTCGAGTCCGTGGACCCGATCAGCGGCATGCAGGTGGAGAGATATTCCTTCACACCTCTCTGGATGAAGCTGTCGGAATTGCTCAGCCAGGAGGAGATGCAGGGCGATGCGGGCATCGGTCCGCAGGCTGGAGGATACGGCAAGACGAAGGCGCAGGAAGCGGACAGGCAGGAGGACAATCTGTTCTATATCTTCGAACAGGAATTCGGACGTCCCCTGTCGCCGATGGAGATCGATACGATCAATGGATGGCTCGATCAGGATGGCTATCCTGAGCCGCTCATCCTCGCCGCGTTGAAGGAAGCGGTGTTCTCCGGCAACGTCAAGTTCCGTTACGTGGATCGCATCCTGCTGGACTGGAGCCGCAACAACATCAAGACCGTCGAGCAGGCGAGGGAGTATACGAAGCAGTTCCGCGGCGTCCGGTAGGGGCGAAGTTATAGAAGGGGCTGTCCGAAAAGTCCATTTGAGATTCAAATGGAGCGATATTAAGAACCCAGGAATGGCTAATCTTACGGCCTTATTCCTCAACGCGAACTGCATACAGGCGTCACGGAAAGAAGAAGAGGCCGTCCGGAGGGTCAGTTGAGCCTGACCGATGGACGGCCTGGTCACAGAAAGCCGGGTTGCGCGATTGTTGTACTCGTATTCATATCGAACGCCTCCAGAGAAGGTCGACGCCAACCTTTTTGTACGATTTTTCATACAAAATCTCCCTGCTAATCGCTGATCCGCGCCATTTTGTATGATTTTTCATACAAAATCTCCCTGCCAATCGCTGATCCCGACCATTTTGTATGATTTTTCATACAAAAACCTCCTGACAATCGCTGATCCCGACCATTTTGTACGATTTTTCATACAAACCGTCCTTCCAGCTGCCGTTGCAATTCTCGCCGTATCCCCTGCTTTTCCGATGCGAATGTCGCGGCGGTTCCCCTTTGACGCCCATATGAAGAAGAGGCTGCACGACCGCCAGTCGTCTCTGGCTTTCGCGACAGCCTCTTTATTGATCAGGAGAATGAAGTTCCGCTATTTATCTCTCCAGCAGCTTCAGGCGATAGACGTATTCGAACAGAAATTCGAACGCCTCCAGATGGCGCTTCGCCGCGAAGACGGAATCGCCCCAGGCGTAGATGCCATGCTTGTCCAGCACGATGCCGGGAATGCGCGGATTGAGCCGTCCTTCGATCAGCGGTACGATCTTCGGAACGTCCGCATAGTTCGGCAGGATCGGCACCTCGATCTCCGCATCCTGCTCCCAGATGTTCAGCCCCTTGATCAACTCCACAGCCTTGATCGGAATGCTGCCGCGTTCGGAGTAGATCGCCGAGGCCAGGTTGTTGAACACCGTATGGACGTGGAAGATCGCCTTGGCGCCGGTCAGGCGATAGATCTCACAGTGAATGCAGGTCTCAGCCGATGGCTTGAGCGAAGTAGGCTCGGCCGGCTGGCCGCTCTGATCGACAAGCAGATAATCCTCCGGCGTATTGACGGTCTTGTCCTTGCCGCTGGCGGTGATGGCGAACACGAATTGATCCGGCGCATAATCTCCGATGCGGGTCGACAGATTGCCGCTTGTCCCCTGGAACCATCCGCGAGCCGCGAAGGCGGTCTTGATCTCTGTCAGTTCGGCGAACGCCTGTTGCTTCTGTTCCAATGTGATCATTTGCTATGGACGACCTCTTTCTGAAGATAATCTTTAATCTCGTTAAACGTTTCGTACGGAATGTATGGCATTCCTGTCTTCTCGCAATGGTCGGCGAGATGGGAGCGGGCGAACACCAGATCGGCGAGCCTGGCCGCCTCCAGGTCGGTGACGCTGTCTCCGATGACGATGCGGTAGTAGCGGTCCGCAGGAAACTGCCGCATGATGCGCGTCTTGCACATGCCGCAATCGTTCTGGCACTGCTCGTCGCAGGCATGTGGCCAGGTGATGCGAATCGTCTCGCCGCTGAAGTCGCTGCCGTTGCAGTAGATGTGATCCCGCCTGATCGGGAAGCGCTCCAGGATCGGATAGACGAAGAAGTCGATACCGCCGCTCGTCACGTAGAATTCGATCCCTTCCTCTTCACACAGCTGCAGAAACTCGCCGAAGCCTTCCCTGATGCGCGCCTGTCGCACCGCATAATCCACGATCTCATCGCGGCGGGAGGTCGGCAGCAGCGAGAACAGCTTGCCCACGCCTTCCCGCACCGAGCATTCCCGGTTCAGCGTCTGCCGGACGATCGTATCCCAGCCTGGCGGTTCAAAATGCTTCACCAGGGCGATGATGTTGTCGTTCTCCGTGATCGTTCCGTCGAAGTCGCAGAATACGATCGGTTCTCTTCCTGATGTTCCGGTCATTCCAGCATCCCCCATCGCTCGATCGCCGTGCTCAGTTCCTCATGCTCTTGCGCCGCCTCACGCAGGCCCACGCCTCTGATGACCGCATCGATCGCCTGCCGGAAGGCGCGTCCGCCGGCAGCCGTGCCCATCGGATGGCCGTGGATGCCGCCGCCCGCATTGACGACGACTTCCTGGCCGAAGTCGCGGATGATCGCCGGCACCAGTCCCGGATGGATGCCCGCGGACGGAACGGAGAAGCTGGTGCGATGCCGTCCCGGAGACTTGAGCGCCGCGTCGATCGCCAGGTTCTCTTCCCGCGGCATCACCACTGAGCCGTATGGGGAAGGGAAGAGGACGAGATCGGCGCCGGCCAGTCGCATCAGCTTGCCCAGGAGCAGGGGAGCGGCGATGCCGTGACAAGGCGACGGATAATAGGCCCCCGCCAGCGCCGGATGTGCCGCGATCGGTACGTTGATGGCCGGATCGGCCGCAAGCTCCGCGAGAGCGTCGAAGCCGTATGCCAGCACATTGAACAGCAGCGCGTTCGCGCCGGCGTCGATCGCCCGCTGCGCCTGTTCCTTCAGCTTGAATACCGGGCCGGTCAGGTTGGCGGCATAGAGCAGGTTCTGTCCCGTCTGCTGGCGAGCTTCTTCGGCCGCGGCCATGCAAGCTCGCACGCGCGCCTCGATCGGCGTCAGCGGATTCTCGAACAGGATCTCGTCGTCCTTGATCAGATCCACGCCGCCTAGCGCCTGCTGATAGAACTGTTCGCGCAGCTCCGGCAGATCATGTCCGATGACGGACTTGAATATGCTCATGAGCAGCGGACGGTCCTGCACGCCGAGCAGCTCGCGCACGCCTTCGATGCCGAACTTGGGTCCGCTGAAGGCGGCTGCGAACGACTCGGAGAATTCGATGTCGAGCAGCTTGATCCGTCCGTCCATCGACAGCTTGCCAAATACGGTCACGAGCAAGGAGGCAATATCCTTGCTGAAATTGATGTCCGGATAAGCGATGCGGATATCCGCATAGCGTTCTCCTTCCTCATGCACTTCCACGCTGACCACTTGTCCGAGATGCTTGCGCATATGCTCTTTCTTAAGCTCCGGCAGTTCGGTCCAGCTGCCGACGGTCAGGCCGACGGCGATGCCCTGGGCTTTTTTGTGAAAATCAGCCTTGTCGTCGTACAGTCGATAAGTAGCGATACAGGATTCGCTCATGGTTTCATCTCCTTGCCTGTGGTTGCTCCATGATGTTGCTCCGCGATCATGGTCTCCAATATCCTTATCCGTAAGGGATGGAAAGGGTATCTTCGTCAGGATGTTCTCAAGCCTTGCCTTCGCCAAACAGTGCACCCAGCTCCTTCGCCCGTTCCGCGGCGCGCTTCACGCCGTTCGTCACCGCTTCCTGCAGCTTGTAGCCAGCCATCAGCTCAAGCGCCGCCTGCGTCGTGCCGCCGGGAGAGGTGACCTTGCGCCTGAGCTCCGCCGGCTCCTCGCCGGTCTCTTGCACCATCCGCGCAGCGCCCAGGACCGTCTGGATCGTCAGCTCCCTCGCGACGTCAGGCGCAAGGCCGCATTCGATCCCACCCTGGATCATCGCTTCCATCACATAATATATGTAGGCAGGACCACTGCCGGAGACCCCGGTGACGGCGTCCAGCAGATGCTCCTCGACGATCTTGACGATGCCGACCGATTCGAAGATCGCGACGGCGAGCCGCTCCTGCCCGGCAGTCACCTCGGCGGACAGGCTCATGCCGGTGGCGCCCAGTCCGATCGTGCTGGAGGTGTTCGGCATCGTCCTGACGATCGGCAGCTTCTTGCCCAGCATCGCCTGCAGGGCAGAGATGCCCAGTCCGGCGATGACCGAGATGATCAGCTGATCGTTCCGCAGAAGGGAGGAGAGCTCCGCGATGGCCGTCCCGGCATCCTTCGGCTTCATGGCGAGGACGACGATGTCCGACTCGCGGATCAGTCGTTCCCGGTCCGATTCATCGCCGGGAATGGTGATCCCGTAACCTTTTGCCAGCTGTTCCAGACGCGCGGCATTGCTTCGATTGGTCGCCGAGATCTGTCCGGGAGCCAGCAGCTTCGTGTCGATCAGCCCCTTGATGATCGCTTCGGCCATGGAGCCGGCGCCGATGAAACAGATGCTGCGCACTTGTGTAAGAGTATTCATCGATGGTTACGCTCCTTATGTGCGGATTTGCCCGTTGCCATGGATGATGAACTTCGTCGAGGTCAGAGCCGGCAGGCCCATCGGACCGCGCGCATGCAGCTTCTGCGTGCTGATGCCGATCTCCGCACCGTAGCCGAATTCGAAGCCGTCGGTGAAACGGGTCGAGGCGTTGTGATAGACCGCCGCCGCATCCACCTCCTGCAGGAATCGGTCGGCCAGCTCCCGGTTCTGCGTGACGATGCATTCCGAATGCTTCGTCCCGTACCTGGCGATGTGCGCCAGCGCCTCATCCAGGCTGTCGACCACCTTGAGGTTCAGGATATAATCATTGTACTCCGTGGCGTAATCCTGCTCCGTCGCTTCCAGGACGCCGTCCGCCCATTGTCTCGCACGCTCGCAGCCGCGCAGCTCGACCCCGGCTTCCCTGAACCTGGCGGCGAAGCTCGACAGATGCTGCCGCGCGAACTGCTCATGGACCAGCAGGGTCTCCATGGCATTGCAGACCGATGGCCGCTGCACCTTGGCATTCAGCGCGATGTCCAGCGCCATCTGCACGTCCGCATCGGCCTCGATGTAAGTGTGGCAGATGCCGGCTCCGGTCTCGATCACCGGGACGGACGCGTTCCTGACCACCGTCTGGATGAGCGATTGACCGCCCCGCGGAATCACCAGGTCGACCAGACCGTTCAGCTTGAGCAACTCATCCACGGATGCGCGGTCCGGATTCTCGATGATCTGCAGCGCTTCCGGCGGGATATCCGTGTCAGCCAGCGCCTCATGCAGCACGCGGACGATCGCCAGATTGGAACGGAGGGCGGAGGAGCCGCCGCGCAGCAGGACGGCATTGCCCGTCTTGAGGGCGAGGCCGGCCGCATCCACCGTCACATTGGGCCTGGCTTCATAGATCATGCCGATCAGGCCGATCGGCACGCGGATCTTGCGAATCTCCAGCCCGTTCGGACGCCGGGTGCTTTCGAGCGTCTCGCCGACCGGATCCGGCAGTTCGGCGACCAGCCTGAGGCCATCGGCCATCGCCCGGATCCTCGCTTCATTCAGCGCCAGCCGATCGAGCAGGGAAGCGGAGAGGCCATTTTCACGCCCGAGCTTCAGATCCTCTTCATTGGCGGCGAGGATCACAGACTGCTTCGCGACCAATTCATCCGCCATTCTGTGCAGGGCGGCGTTCTTCTGCCCGGTGGAGAGAACCGCCAGCCTGCTCGTGGTCTGCTTCGCCAGAATGGCCTTTTCTCTAACTTCTGACATGGGTATACCTCCTGATCAAATGGATTTGATGTGGCATGATGGCATTCATTGCGAACTCATCCTCATTACAGCTCGGCAACGGGACGGAGCTCTGTTGCAGGAGCGGCGGCACCATCCTCCGCATCAGCGAGTGGCCAGGGTGATCCATTCGTCGCGATGGATGACCTCAGGGCGTGCGACGTCGACGCGCTTCATCACTTCCTCGCTGCTCAGTCCCTGCACGGCCCTCAGCTGCCACGCGGCGAAATTGACGACCCCGCGGCCGATCGTGACGCCATCCTGGGTTACGACCTCCACCACATCTCCCGGGTGGAAATCGCCTGTCATCCCCACGACGCCCGCCGCCAGCAGGCTCCTCCCCGCATGGAGAAGCGCATCCGCAGCGCCCTCATCGACGATGATCGTGCCGTTCGTCTGCGAATGGAAGCCGATCCATTGCCGCTTCATCGACAGCCCGTCCTCGTGGGTGCTGAAGTAGGTGCCGTGTCCGGCTCCGTCCACCGCCAGTTCGATGTCGCCGGGCTGCTTCGCCCTGCCCACGAACACCGGCACGCCGCCGCGCGTCGCGATCCGCGCCGCTTCCACCTTCGTCCGCATGCCGCCGGTTCCGACGCTGGTGCCGGCGCCGCCGGCGATGCTCCAGATGTAGTCGTTGATCTCCTCGATCCTGTCCAGGCGCCTCGCTTCCGGATTGCGGCGCGGATCGTCGGTGTAGAGGCCGTCCGTGTCGGTGATGATGGCCAGCAGCCTGGCCTTGACGAGGTTGGCGACCAGGGCGGAAAGCGTGTCATTGTCGCCGAACTTCAGCTCATCAACGGAGACGGTGTCGTTCTCGTTGATGATCGGGATGATGCGGTGGTGGATCAGCTCCTCCATCGTCATCCAGGCGTTCTGGATTCGCTTGCGGTTCGAGAAGTCGGATCTGGTCAGCAGGATCTGGGCGACCCGGATATCGTGCGCGGCGAATGCCTCGTTGTACGCCTGCATGAGCAGGGCCTGCCCCACCGCGGCGGAAGCCTGCTTCTCATGCAGCTGCTTCGGACGCGATCGGTAGCCGATATGGCGGAAGCCTGCGGCCACCGCGCCGGATGAGACGATGATCAGCTCCTCGCCCCGTTCATGGAGCTTCGCGATCTCGTCCGCGTAATATTGAACCTTGCTTCGATCGAGCCCGCCCTCCGGCGAGGTGAGCGAGCTGCTGCCGAATTTGAGGACGATTCGTCGGTTGTCTGTCTGGCTCATGGCTATTGTTCACACCTTGTCTATCATGCTTATCATCATGGAATGAATCATTTGGCCCATAGAATAGAAAAGACTCCCGTCCGGCAAAGGACGAAAGTCTGAAACTTCCGCGGTACCACCTTCATTGATGATGGGCGTTCCATCATCCAGCTCGCATGCCCGGATAACAGCGGGCTCTGTCCAGTTCGTCACTGGCCGTTCCGGGATGGGTTCGGCAAGCATCCACGGCGGATTCTCACAGCTAATGAATCCACTCTCTGAAGCGCGATCATCTTCCTACTGGTCCCTTCACCACGTTTGGTATATGCTGCAAACGACAGTCTTTCTGTTAGAATATCAAATGCGCCCGGGCTTGTAAAGGTACATCACCACAGCCCGAGAGCGGCGATTCGTTCGACCGCTTCCGCGAGCCGCTCTTCGTCGGTCAGAAGCCCGAGCCGGACATAGCCTTCGCCGTGGCGGCCGAAGCCGATGCCTGGCGCCAGCACGACCTTGGCTTCACGCAGCACGCGCTCCGCGAATGCCTCCGAGCTCAGGCCGCCTGGAACCGGCAGCCAGCAGAAGAAGGAGCCCTCCGATGGAACCGCCTGCCAGCCCGCCCGATTCAGGGCGTCGAACAACCGGTTGCGCCGCTTCTCATAGAGCGCGACCAGCTGGCTCACGCAGTCCTGCGGCCCGGTCAGCGCGGTCGCAGCAGCGGCCTGGATGCCGCCGAACAGGCTGCAGTAGTAATGGTCCTGGATCTTGTTGATCAGCGCGATCACCTCGCGATTGCCAACGGCGAAGCCGACCCGCCAACCGGCCATGTTGTAGGTCTTGGACAGGGTGTAGATCTCGATGCCGGTCTCCCTGGCGCCGGGGATCTGCAGATAGCTGATCGGCTTGCGGCCGTCGAAGCCGATCGCCCCATAGGCGAAGTCGCTGACGACGACGATGTTGTATCTCTCCGCGAAGCGGACCGTCTCCTGATAGAAGGATTCAGGGGCGGTGACGCCGGTCGGATTGTTGGGATAGTTGATAAACATCAGCTTGGCATCCTGTTTGTCGCGCTCGCTAAGCGCATCATAGTCGGGCAGGAAGCCGTTCTCCCGCGTCAGCGGCATGAAGGCCATGCGTCCTCCGGCCAGCGCGATGCCCGACCAATAGTCCGGGTAACCGGGGTCCGGCACAAGGCACACGTCGCCGGGATTCAGCAGGATCTGGGCGATCTCGATCAGCCCCGTCTTGCCGCCGAACAGGACCGCCACCTCCGTCTCCGGATCGAGGTCGACGCCGTAATCCTCCTTGTATCGATGCGCCACCGCTTCCTTCAGGAACGGGAAGCCCGAGAATGGCGGATAACGGTGATAGGCCGGATTGGCCGCAGCCTCCTGCAGCGATCTGACGATATGCTCAGGGGTTGGCTGGTCCGGATTGCCCTGCCCCAGGTTGATCACATCATGCCCTTTTGCTATCTCTTCGTTGGCCTTGCGCACGAGCCTGGAGAAAAACTGGCTGGGCAAGGCGTTCATGCGTTCGGCCGGAATAACAGTCGTCATACATGGCTCACTCCATTTGTCTATATGTACATTGGCGTCATCGCCGATACGATTACTGGATAAAAAGATCACTGATCCAATGTACCATGTTTGCCGGGCTTTGTATAGATTGAACACATATACAACCGGTCTCCGTCATGATATGCTACAATGTTGGTGACAGGCAAGCCATTAGTCTTGACTTCAGGCGAATCGCACGACAGCAGAGGAGGAGAAGACATTGTCCAACCAGACGTTACAGATCGCGCTCATCCAGATGGATATCGCGCTTGGCGATCCCGATGCCAATTATGCGCGGGCGGCGGAGAAGATCGAGGAGGCGCTCGGCAGGGCGGAGAAGCCGGATGTCATCGTCCTGCCGGAGATGTGGAACACGGGTTACTCCCTGAGCAACATCGGAGAGCTGGCAGACCGCGGCGGCGGCCGAACGCAGCAGGCGATCGGGGAGCTGGCGCGCCGCCATGGCGTGCACATCATCGCAGGATCGGTGGCCGACTCGGATGGCGAGCGTGTGCGCAATACGATCTATGCCTTCGACCGCAGCGGCCGGATGCACGCCAGCTATTCGAAGATCCATCTGTTCCGGCTGATGGATGAGGAGAAGTATCTGACAGCGGGGGAGAGGATCGGAGAGCTCAGGCTGGATGGGCATGAGGCCGGCATGATGATCTGCTATGACATCCGCTTCCCGGAGCTGGCGAGGAAGCTGGCGCTCTCCGGCGCGAAGATCCTGTTCGTGCCTGCGGAATGGCCGCATCCCCGGCTGCATCACTGGCGTTCGCTGCTGATCGCCAGGGCGATCGAGAATCAGATGTACGTGTGCGGCATCAACCGCGTCGGTCGCGATGCGGCGAACGTCTTCTGCGGCCATTCGATGATCGTCGATCCATGGGGCGAGGTGATCGCTGAGGCCGACGAGACGGAAACGATCATCAGCGCTGCGGTGGATCTGGCCAGGCCGGACGAGGTGCGGTCCAGGATCCCGGTGTTCAGGGATCGGCGTCCGGAGCTGTATTAGTCCGTCCCATGGACTCGAGCATCGTCCGGATGAACACATCCGCCGCCCGCGACATGTACCGGTCTCGCTTGTGCGCGATGACGATCGTGCGATAGGGAGTATACGGCTCCCTGATTGACACATAGGCTGGCGCATGCTGGCTCCAGCCGGCGCGCGCCACCATCTGCGGCACGAAGGCGACGCCCATGCCGGCTGCGACCAGCGATTGCACCGTCTCGATGTTGCTGCTCTCGAACACGACCTTCGGCGCGAACCCGGCGTCCTCGCACAGC
Organism: uncultured Paenibacillaceae bacterium; assembly: GCA_937957685.1. Lineage (GTDB taxonomy): Bacteria > Bacillota > Bacilli > Paenibacillales > DA-C8 > Insulibacter. The sequence goes on along the minus strand of CALGAO010000137.1, from coordinate 3,334 downwards.
CGGATCGACACATCGCGGAAGCCCTGTCCCTTCTTCAGCAGGATGAAGGGTTCGTCTGCAACCGCTTGCAAGGGCGCGCCTGCTGACTGCCCGGCGAGCGGATGGCTCGGGGGGAGCGCGAGATAGATCTCCTCCTCGATCAGCGGGATGTAGTCAAGCGACTTGTCCTGGAGCGGCAGCGTGAGCAGGCTGAGATCCGTCTGTCCGCTTGCCGTCAGCTGCTCGAGAACGGACGTCGTCTCTTCCACCAGCACGATCTCGATCTCCGGATAGCGCTGCTGAAACACCGGCAGCACCTTGGGCCAGACATGGGCGCCGGTGATCGGCAGGCTGCCGATCATCAGCCGCCCTTTGCGCATCTGCGAGATGTCGTCCATCTCCTGCTTCAGCTGGGCGACGAGATCGAGGATCTTCTGCGCCCGTTCGGCGAAGATGCTCCCCGCATACGTCAGATCGACGGAGTTGGTGTTGCGCTGGAAGAGCAGGATGCCGAGCTCCCGCTCCAGCTTGGCGATCTGCTGGCTGAGCGAGGGCTGGGCGATGTGCAGCTTCTCGGCGGCGCGGGAGAAGTTTTTCTCAAGGGCGATTTGCACCACATATTGCAATTGCCGGATTTCCAAGGGGAATCAGTTCCTTCCTGTGCAGGTTCGCTGGAATTGAGGTCAGATGGTATTATGTTTGTCTATAGCTTTTATAGTTATTATATCTTGGAACTATCATGCGCGCTATGGTACGATAGATTCAAACGATGAATGATGAAATGGGCAGAGGTGACGAGAAATGGCGAAAACAATGTTCGAAAAAATCTGGGACAATCACGTCATCCACCAGGAGGAAGGCAAACCTAGCATCCTGTATATCGATCTTCACCTGGTGCACGAGGTGACGAGTCCGCAAGCGTTCGAAGGACTGCGCCTGGCAGGCCGCAAGGTGCGCCGTCCGGACCTGACTTTTGCGACGATGGACCACAACGTTCCGACGAAGGACCGCTTCAATATCAAGGACCCGATCTCCAAGCAGCAGGTCGATACGCTCACCAGGAACTGCCGCGACTTCGGGATCAAGCTGTATGACCTGAACACGATCGACCAGGGCGTGGTGCACGTCATGGGACCGGAGCTCGGTCTGACGTTGCCAGGCAAGACGATCGTCTGCGGCGACAGCCATACGTCGACCCATGGCGCTTTCGGCGCGCTCGCGTTCGGCATCGGGACGAGCGAGGTGGAGCACGTGCTGGCGACGCAATGTCTGCAGCAGGCGAAGCCGAAGACGATGGAAGTGCACTTCAAGGGCCAGCGCAAGCCTGGCGTGTCGGCGAAGGATATCATCCTCGGCCTGATCAGCAAGTACGGCACGGACTTCGCAACGGGCTATGTCATTGAATATACGGGTGAGCCGATCCGCGCCCTGTCGATGGAAGAGCGGATGACGATCTGCAATATGTCGATCGAGGCCGGCGCGCGCGCAGGCATGATCGCGCCAGACGAGACGACCTTCGAATATCTGCGCGGACGCGAATATGCGCCGAAGGGCGAGGCATTTGACCGCGCGGTGGAAGAATGGAAGCAGCTGAGAACCGACGAAGGCGCCGTATTTGACGCCAGAGTCGAGTTCGACATCGACTCGCTCGTACCGCAGGTCACCTGGGGAACCTCGCCGGGCATGGGCCGCGACGTCACCGACGTTGTGCCTCATCCGGACGACTTCCCGACCGAGAACGAACGCAAGGCAGCGCAGAAGGCGCTTGAATACATGGGCCTCACTCCAGGGACGAAGATGACGGACATCACGATCAACAAGGTGTTCATCGGCTCCTGCACCAACGGCCGCATCGAAGATCTGCGCAAGGCGGCTGCGGTTGTCAGAGGCTACAAGGTGCATCCGAACGTCGAGGCGATCGTCGTGCCGGGCTCCGGCCGCGTGAAGCTGCAGGCGGAGAAGGAAGGTCTCGACAAGATCTTCATCGAGGCTGGCTTCGAATGGCGCGACTCAGGCTGCAGCATGTGTCTGGCGATGAACCCGGACGTGCTGAATCCCGGAGATCGCTGCGCTTCGACCTCCAACCGAAACTTCGAAGGCCGTCAGGGACGCGGCGGACGCACGCATCTCGTGTCGCCGGAGATGGCCGCTGCGGCTGCGATCATGGGGCATTTCGTCGATGTGCGCTACTGGGAATTCAAAGAAGAACCGGTAACGGTTTAACGGCATTAAGGATACGGAAAGGAGCAAGCTGACGATGGAAAAATTCACTCAACACAGCGGCATAGTCGCTCCAGTGGATCGCGTGAACGTCGACACGGACGCGATCATCCCGAAGCAATTTCTGAAGCGAATCGAACGCACGGGCTTTGGCCAGTTTCTGTTCTATGAATGGCGTTTCCTGGAGGATGGCGTGACGCCGAACGAGAATTTCGAGATGAACAAGCCGCGCTACAAGGGCGCATCGATCCTCATCTCGCGCGCCAACTTCGGCTGCGGCTCGTCCCGCGAGCATGCGCCGTGGGCGATCCTGGACTACGGCTTCAGAGTCGTCATCGCACCGTCCTTCGCAGATATTTTCTACAACAACTGCTTCAAGAACGGCATCCTGCCGATCAAGCTGTCGGAGGAGCAAGTGGAGGAGCTGTTCCAGCGCACGGCCCGTTATGAAGGCTACAAGCTGCACGTCGATCTGGAGAACAAGCTGATCCGCGACGATTATGGGCTGGAGATCCAGTTCGATCTGGAGGAGCATCGCCGCCAGTTCCTGCTGCTCGGCCTGGACGATATCGGGCTCACGCTGCAGCATGAGGACAAGATCGCCGCTTACGAAGCCAGAATGGCTGAGAAATTCGCCTCCTGGGCATAAGCCGCGGATGAGCGACTAACAGGTAACAGGTGAATCAAGAGAGGGCTGTCCGGAAGCCGGTTGAAGCTGGCCGATGGGCGGCCCTTGCTTTTTGATGCCGGGAAAGGTCCGGGCGACGCCGGCGTACATAGGTGCGGACGCGGTCAGGATGTACGCGAATGATCGTACGAAATCGTGTGCGAGCTGCTGGCGGCTGAATCGGTCGGGAGTTTCGGCAGTTCGTGGAGACTCTGTGAAGCTGTTGATCCGGTGAGAGGTATGCAAGGTTGAGCAGACTCTTGTGATGCCGCACTCTGAACGGAGGAAGCGCCTGTAGGCCGAAAAAATCTGCTTGCAGCGTAGAAATGCGGTCGAGCGGAGGCTGTAAGCCGAAAAAATCTGCTTACAGCGTAGAAATGCGGTCGAGCGAAGGCTGTAAGCCGAAAAAATCTGCTTACAGCGTAGAAATGCGGTCGAGCGAAGGCTGTAAGCCGAAAAAATCTGCTT
>CALGAO010000136.1 GCA_937957685.1 uncultured Paenibacillaceae bacterium | reverse complement strand
CAAGAACGAGATTTTTCAATAAGAAATCCTGGTCATATCAAGGCTTAACACTAATTTTCAAGGTGCGAAAGTTGAGTTTTTAACTACATTCGTAAATTTGGACGTTTCTGAAGGGCGTTGAAGTTAACTTTTTAACCACATTCGGAATCAGAGCGAAAGGCTGGGACGAGATCCGTCGACTCCCCCAGCCTTTTTGGTTATCCATTACTTACTGTCAGCCTTCTGTCAGCGAATGAACGTTCGCGTGACTCCACTGCTCATGATGCAACACATAGAGCATATACTGCGCCCTGGAAGCCCCAACATAGACATCAGCAGGCGTGCAGGCCTTGCTGTCCTTCACGTCGATGAGAAAGACTACCGCCGCTTCCAGACCCTTAAACTTGCGAATCGTGGTGAAGCGGATGCCATGCTCGTTGGAGAGGAAATCGATGATCAGCCAATCCTTTAGCCTGGATGCTTGACTGAGGCAGCTGTTTTCTTTGCGGTATGGCGACAGGATCAGGATGCGATTGAGCGGCAGGCCTTGGCTGACCAATCGTCCGATCTCCCTTTCCAAGATTCGCCTCTCCTCCTCTTGCGAGCGATAAGGCAGGAGGGTAACAGGCACCCCGTTGGTCAGCCTGGATCGGATCACATCACCGCCGGTGAACGGAGCAAGCCAGGCGTTGATCGTATCCGCATTGCGCAGATTATAAGTCAGCTTGTGCCTGGAGATGTCATACCTTTTGCGCAGGACATCCAGACCGCCCTGAAACAGATTCTGATTGGGATCGGCAAATACATACAGCTCACCTTCTTTCTTCAGAACAGCCTCCAGGCATAGAAGCCACAATTCCTGAAAATCCTGACCCTCATCGATGATGATCACATCGAACTTCTCGTCATCATGAAGAGAGGTGAAATAATCGAATCCCCGGTTCGGCAGCTCCTCATTGAAAAAATCTGAATCCTCGCGAAGCTCATCCGGATGAAGCAAGTGTTGTGCGATCAAAACTTCGGTCAGATAACCATGGAAATGGTTGATCGTTACACCAGATGATGTTACATGTGATCGCAGGAGTTTGACCAGATATTGGTTGTAGCACGTCAGCAGTACACGCTTGCCCTGCGCCGCCGAACGCCTGGCCTTCTCCATGGCGATGAAGGTCTTGCCGGTACCGGCCGCGCCCAGGAACAGCTTGCGTTTATCTTCCTCAGTTTCCTCCAGGATCCTGTTCTGCTCCTCCGTCAACACATGATTCGCATGATTGAGAAACGATGCAATCCTGTCTTCAATAGCGGTAAACAGGTTGAATCTGGGGGACAAGAGCTCGATGAGCCTGGAAGGGGCAGGCATAACCGCTCTCATCTTCGTCTCCAGTCCCAACAGCTTCTCCAGCGTCTCTGGCAAATTGTCCAGATGCAACCGGGTCCACAAGCTCTCAGGTTTCAGATCAGCAGGAGTGCGCCCGGCCATCGTTGTGGTTTCCGGGAAACAGAGAGCAAAACGATACTTGCCGAAGAAATCTTCTCCAGTCGCCTCCCGATATTGCTCCCTGATCTTGAACATCGCTGTTCTGGCCTGCTCAATCGGGTCTTTATATAACGGCACATACCCTCCTGCTCGATACTCATGCCATTGTCCGTTGAAATACCTGACTTCACCTTCCTTCACCTCGACAACGACATACCCGGCAAACTGATGAACGATGATGAAATCCGCTTCACGAATCTTCTCCTCATCCGAATTTTCGTAGTACCGATAGGAATAAAAAATGGTATATTCTGCAGGCAACTTGCGGGCAGCCATGTAGAATACCCGTTCCCCATCATTGGCTATTTGATCTGGCAGCAAGTCTGGAATCATGGTCGCCATGACTGTTCCTCCTGTGTCGATTGGGTAATGTTCCCTTTTTTCGACATGAAGTGATGGTTATCCTGCCAGATGCGAACGGTCCGCCTCTGCGTCTCCGCCTTCCGCATCGCAAAACGTCCCCATCACCTCCAATTAGCATTATTTGGTATTCTTCTGGATTCCTCGATCCTCCTGCCTGTCCTATCCCCTGAACAACTCTGAATTTTGAACAAAAAGGTATGATTTTTACCTGATCTTCTTTTGATACATATTGTATCATCAATTGTACTAGCCCAGCCGCACAGACAACGGACGACTGCCCGACGATGTGGAACGGACAACATCGATCAATCGAACCGATGATATCGGGTGGATCGCTTCATGATGGAGGGTGAAAATCTGTGCCAAAGGGGGGATGATGATGTTGGGCAAGAGAGACATAGACCGCAAACCGGTTCCTTCACCATCCATCGGGGATAAGTTGCGGCTAATCGCTAGTTCAACCTATATAAAAGGAAGGATGAAAGGATGCACCGCAACATACGGAAGTTTGGGTCTCTTTCCCTGGCGTTGATCATGTGTCTGTCTCTTTGCATCTTCGCGGTTCCTGTCGTGGCCCAGGAGACGACGGAGGAAACGCGGCCGCTGCGTCCGGTGGAATATCTGACCCGCGGACTGATCGCCGCGCAGGTCCAGAACGGCATCTTCCTCAGCTGGCGCTTCCTCGGCAATGAACCGGACGGCATCTCCTGGAACATCTATCGCAAGGATGTCGGCGGCGACTTCGTGAAGATCGCCACCATCTCGCCGCGCGATGTCCAGCCCGAGAGCAACTACCCGACCAATCCCGGCATCGTGAAGGAAAATGTCACCCCTTCCAACTACATCGATCCGGATGGCAAGATCACCTCCATCTATGAAGTTGCGCCGGTCATCAACGGGGTCGAGGGCAGAAGGCAGGGCATGTCCGTGCCGATGCTGTCAGCTCTGTCGGGCAGCCCCGGTCAGGCATACAGGGGCGCGGTCCATTATATCCCGCTGAAGCCCGCACCGGAGCCCGTACCGCTTGCCCATTTCACCTATCGCGGATATCGGTTCGGACCCGGCACCAATCTGAACCCGGCGAATATGGTCATCCCCGGCACGGGCGGCCATCATTGGTATGTGGTGGACATGGACCTGCTCCAGGCATTCCGGGAGCCGTATCAGAACGGAACACCGGTCACGGAAGCGGATCTGAACAACTGGGTGAACAAGCTCAACGAGTACAATCACGAATCCTGGACGCCTTCGACTCCCCTTAGGGCTGACGGGATCATCAGCGATGCGCTCTACAACGAGCTGGAGGCCAAATTCATCAAGTACGTCGAGGAACTGGACAGCGGCACCAGGCTCCCCTATGCCAAGACGCAGACCGGCGCGATCTATACTTCCATGAGCGCCCCCTATTCCACCCAGGATATGACCGTCGGCGATTTCGATGGGGACGGCGAATACGAGATCGTTGTGAAATGGCGCAGCACGCAGCAAGACCCGATGTATTCCGAGCCGATCTTCGGCGGCAGCAACACCACAACCGCCCCCGAATACATCGATGTGTACAAGCTGGACGGCACCCTGCTGTTCCGCGTCGACATGGGCTATAACGTCCGGGCAGCCAACGACCACGAGACCAACCTGATGGTGGAGGATTTCGACGGGGACGGCAAGGCTGAGCTGATGCTCAAGACCGGTCTGGGCACCCGGATCGGATATTGGGATGAGACCTTGCAGAAAGTGGTCTATCCAGATACCCTGGAAACCGTTGTCGGCGGTGAGGACGGCCTGAATGCCACGACGGACAAATTCAAGGAATATTTCGCAACCGGCAATGAACAGGCGCTCGACACCTACTGGGCACTGCTCAACAGCTTCACCATCTCCTACCGCAGCCCGATCCACGCCGGCGGCAACGACGGGGTCAACGACCCGGCGCAGAAGCGATGGATCAAGACGTACCATGTCGGTCCGATCGGTCCGGCGAAGGATGGCAAGGAATTCTTCTCCGCCTTCGAATGGGATCCGGAGACCGGAAGGGGCGTGCTGCTGGACAGCGCGCTGTATCCGTTCCCCTACGAGGGCAGTGTGGATGGCGACAACTGGGCGATGACGCCGAACTCACAGCGCGGCAACTACTCGTATCTGGCATATCCGGGTCCGGGAGTGGGCAGTTCGGCAAGCGATTACAAGGCGCAGATCATGGCGGAGAGCGAGGTTTACTGGCTCGAGCATCCGTGGAAGAAAGCCGTATGGGGCGATGCCCAGGGCAATCGCGCCAACCGCTATCTCGGCGTCGTGGCGGCGCTGGACGGCGTCAACCAATACGCCATCTCGCAGCGCGGCTATTACGCCAGAACGACCTTCGCCGCCTTCCGGATCGTGGATGGCAAGGTCGTCCTGCAAGCGACCTTCGATTCTGCCAATCCTGAGTATTGGACGCTGGGCGGGACCGCCTACGACTATGAAAACCGCGGCAACCATCACACTTCATCGGCAGATCTGGACGGCGACGGATGGGACGAGATCGTGATGAAGGCCATGGTGCTGGGGCTGAGTCCTGACAAGACGAAGATCCTGCCCAAGGTTCTCAACGGCGATATCATGCCTACGATCGAAGGATTAAATGGCGTTCCTCCGGTGGTGGATCAGTTCGAGTTCGCAACCGATGAAGTACGGAACAATCCGCTGAACGTGTGGGCGCCGCTCCGTCACGGCGACCGCAGCGCGCTGTTGCCCGTTGACAAGGATAACAACATCCGCATGTGGTCCGGCAGCGAGGAGCATCTGCTGGACGATATCCGCACCGGCAGGCACATCGGCTGGCTGCCCGGCCCTGAGGCGCATGATCCGCTGAAAGGCAAGCGGCTGAATGAGCAAGGAGAGATCTTCTATGAGAACTCCCTCATCTTCGGCGTATATGCCGGCCGGGATGCGGAAGGCGCAGTGGCGGGCAACTTCTCCAACCGCTGGCCGGGTGCCCAGGGCTACTCGTCGAACGGCGCGAGAAGCATGATCACCGGCGAGCTGCTGAACGGCAGCGCCAATCTCGGCAGCGGTCAGAATGCCATCTGGTTCGGCAGCGGACTGACGCACATGGCGGTGAACGGCGCAACGATCAATTCGGTCAACGACCTGACCTTCGCCACGACTCCGTATCTGAACACCGGCCTCGTATCGACCGGCAGCAAGAGCACGCCCACGCTCAAGGCCGATCTGTTCGGTGACTGGCGTGAGGAGATCGTGCTCAGAGCCAGCAGCGGCAACCGCCTGGCGATCGTGACGACGCTGGCGCCGACGGAGTACGGCATCCGCACGCTGATGCACGACCCGATGTACCGGCTCGGCGTGGCGAACAAGAACAGCGGTTATGATCAGGTCGGGTTCGCCAGCTTCTATCTGGGCGATGAAGCTCCGTTGCCATCCATGCGAACGGACATCGCGGTGCCGACCATGGCCCCGAACGCGAAGTCTGAACTGAGCGTCCGCAGCGTATCGTCCACGAAAGTGGCCCTCGAATGGACCGAGGTTCCCGGGGCAACCTCATACAGCTTGTACAGGGATCATGTGAAGATTGGGGAGTTGGCCGGCACAAGCTACCTGGATACGGGACTTGCGCCTGACACCACCTATACGTACACCGTGGTGCCAAGGGATGAAGTGAATCTGGGCATGGTGTCCGATCCGCTCCCCGTCACCACAAGCGCCGCGGTCGTCAAGCTGACCGGTCCGGCCGCCGTGCATCCCGGCGAAGTCTTCGAGCTGACCTACAGCGGTGTGAGCCTGCCGTCCGGCATCCTGGTCCAGGATCTCATCTTCGAATATGATCCTGACAAGCTGGAGCTGCTCGACGATCCTGAATCGCTGGACGCAGAAGATTTCGTCGTCCTTGGTTACAAGCTGGTGGACAACAAGCTGCGCGTGCTGGCCGTTCATCTCGGCGACAGGCGGACCGAGGCAAATGGAGATCTGCTCAAGCTGAGGATGAAAGCCAAACCCGATGCGGAGGGCACCACGTCCATCGAGCTCAGTGAGGTCGCTGTGGCGGATGGCTACGGCCATGAGACGTCCTTCGAAGGGGCAAGCCACACGCTGAACATCCGGCTGGCCGATCGCTCCGCTCTGCTCTCGCTCATCGCGGAAGCCCAGGCGAAGCATGATCAGGCAACGGAAGGCAGCGGAGTCGGCGAGTACCCGGCTGGCGCCAAAGCCGCACTGCAGGCGGCGATCGATCAGGCCAGGGCGGTGGCGAACGATCCGACAGCCACCCAGGCACAGGTGGATCAGGCTGTTGCCTCCTTGCAATCCGCCTTGCAGGCGTTCCTGGATTCGGTGAACAAGCCGATCCCGGGCGACTTCAACCAGGACGGCAAGGTCAGCATCGGCGACCTGTCGCTTATGGTGGTTGCCTATGGCAAGACTTCCGCGGATGAAGACTGGTCGACCTGGGCCCATTACGACCTGAACGATGACGGCGCGATCGACATTCTCGACCTGGCCATCCTCGCGAGGAAGATTCTTGAGGTGGGATAAGACAGTAAACCAAAAGGAGGGGCACTGCCCCTCCTTCCTGTTTGTGACTGGCACCTGCCCCCCAGGCGCTCTGGAGAAATCCGTTGCCGGGACCGTCCCAGGCGGCACCTGGCGATGCCAGTCAACGACACGTTTCAAATAAACACTCGAAACTCAGGCCTCTTAATGATATAATCATGAAAATGCCTGTCGAACTGCTCATCCAACATGTGTGAAGAGGTTGACTGCCAATGGACTCTCCGCTGACCGCTTATATTGCCATAACCTGTGTATCTGGCGTTCTGAACCTCCTGCTCGGATTCTACGTCATCATGAAGCGCGAGCTCGATCGGAAAATTGCCGTCATCTTCGTATGGGGCACCGCGGCCAAAGCCATCTATTCCTTCTCGTACGCGTTCAGCTTGACCTCGTCCACCCTGGAGCAGTTGAGATTCTGGAGCGTCATGCAATATTTCGGCATGCCTTTCGCTCCGCCGCTCGGACTCCTGTTCGTCCTGCAATATCTGGGCATCAGGGTCCGGAAACGTACGGTCATCGCGCTGCTGACGATGCCCGTCATCAGCCTGATCAGCAACGCGACCAACGAATGGCACCATTTGCACTACAAGGTATACAAGATTCACGAGTCTCTCGGCGCACCTCACTACGATATAGAAGTGGGCATCACCTATATCCTGAACGGCAGCTTCATGTTCGTGTGCATGGTGGCCTCCACGTACCTCCTGCTGTCCCGTTGGAAGGATACCGCGAAGGAGTATCGGCCGCAGCTGTTCGCCCTGGTCTGTGCCATCCTCATTCCGATGACCGTCTCCTTCCTGTATCTGATGGGAGTCACACCCACCGGCATCGATCCGGTTCCGATGGTGGTCGGCTTCACCTCCATCCTCTTCTGGTGGGCGATCATCACCTCCCATCTGCTGTCGGTGGTCCCGATCGCCAAGGATACGATCTTCCACAGCATCGGCGACGGCGTCATCGTGCTGGACAAATCAGGACGGATGGTCGAATTCAATGATGGCGCCAGGCGCTTGTTTCGGGTGCTGGATCGCACGATGCACGGCATGCCGGTGCAGCAGGTCTGGTCCAGACTGTTCGGAATTGCTCCTGAGCTCGCTCCGGCGAAATCGGTTGGTTCGCATGAGCTGGAGGTCACCTTAAGCGGCCAGGAGAACCGCTTCTATCAGGTCCGCTTCTCGCCACTCAAGCGTACATCCCGCAACAGCATCGCAGGAACCGTCATGATCATCACCGATATCACCCAGATCAAGCAGCTGCAGCATCAGTTGGAGCGCCTCGCCTACTATGACGAACTGACGCAGATCCTCAACCGTCGAGCTTTCTTCGAACGATGCGAGACGGAATATGCACGGGCGAAACAGACGAGCGATCCGTTCACCATCATCCTGTTCGACATCGACTACTTCAAGCAGGTCAACGATACCTACGGCCACAAGGCAGGCGATCTGTCGCTGATCCATGTCACCGAGGAATGCCGCTCCTGCACGAAGGACAACATCCTGTTCGCCCGCTACGGAGGCGAGGAGTTCGTCATCGCCCTGTCCGGCCGATCTGCTGCCGAGGGACAAGCCTTCGCCGAGCAGCTGAGGCAGAGGATCGAATCCCAGCCGCTCGTGGTGGATGGCAAGATCATCCGCATCACATCCAGCTTCGGCGTTGCCGAATCATCGGAAAGCGCGGAGGAATCGCTCTCCCACCTGCTGCATCTCGCCGATCAGGCGCTGTATGCAGCGAAGCGCAGCGGACGCAATCAGGTGCAGGTCTTCGCCGGTTAGGCCAGGAAGATGGTCCAGCGCAGGCCCTCCCTGGAGGGCGAAGTCTGCCAGGCAGCTTAAGGGTATAAGGGTATGAGGTCGGGCTGAGATCACGTTCGCTTGCACACACATGCGCGGATAGACACAGGAAGCGCCCTTGATCATGAGCAGTCCCGCATCAGTCGATTGAGCCCGTTATCGATTCAGCCGATGCGGAGTGCCAGCCATGACTTCGGCGCTTCGGGCAAGCGTTGTCCGGTTGCGGCCATTCTGCTTGGAAGCATACAGACATGCATCCGCTTCCGCCAGCCAGCTCTCCAATGTCATATGGGATGCATCCAGCTCGGCAACGCCCGCGCTGATCGTGTATGACGGTTCATCACCAGACGATGCGCACGCGGAAGATGCTAACCCGAGCTGCTCCTCCATCACTCTGCGTCGCAGCTGCTCCGTCATCCGATAGGCCGTCTCCCCGTCGGTATCCAACCAGTATACGGCAAATTCCTCGCCGCCGATTCTCCCCACCACGCCACGATCACCGGCCATCTCTCTCAGCAAGGCGGCAAAATGCTGGAGCACGCGATCGCCTGCAAGATGTCCGTACCTGTCATTGATCAGCTTGAAGTAATCCACATCTATCAGCGCCAGACTGACACGTCCCCCTGTCGATGTGCATCGCTTCCTCGCCCCCTCCAGCAACTCCAGAAAGTACCGCCGATTGTACAGATTCGTCAGACCATCGACAGTTGCTTGTCGGAACAGCTCCTGTTCATATTGAATGCGCTCCGTCACATCCCTCAGGATAACCACGCAATCCGTCCGTCTCTCTCCGATATCTATCGGGATCAACTCGACTTCCAGATGCCTGCTTCCGACCAGTATCCGAGACTGGCCATGCATCCTGTTCTCCCACAGCTCCAGCAGGTTCTCATGTTGCAGGAACAGCTCGGCAATGGCGGCATCGCGATCCGATCCCAGTCCGCTGAGCTGCAGGATCTTCCCTGCAACGGGATTCACATAATCAGCCTGCAGCCGGTCATTGATCAGGATCAGGCCGTCAGGCATGGTCTCGAACGCATATGCCTGGGCCCGGAGACGCTCGCGCAACAGTATGGACATCCGGATTGCACCAACGACCAGAACCGCAGACGGCAACAGGATCATCCAGATCTGGATACGCCATCCAACCAATCTGGCCAGCAGCAGAAGCATCATCGGACAGACCAAGGCGATCAAGAGAAGTGCAATTAACTTATGCATGATGGCAATTGTTGATAGTCTCTTCGACATCATCCAACCTCTTGACATGATCAGATTAGCAGCATGCTTGGTCCTGAAACGCGCTCGGACAGGGCTCGGATCAGGTGGCCTGCTCCCTTCCATCTGTTATAGACGAAATAGCCAGGATACAGTTAATTCCGGTTACCGTTACCAGCGATCGTCTGGATATTTGTACTATATCAAGCCGTCATGACGACAGTCTGTCAGCGAACATTTGTTCCAATATGATTGATTCGACCGATCAGGTATGCTGACGAACATCCGTCCCGTTACGAGTAGAGGTTCTGCAGCTCACTGCCGGGATCGGATCTCGATCCGTTCTGCAGCGACCAATATAACAGAAGGCCGGGATGACATCCCAGCCTCTCCATTGGAACGGTCCGAAATACGGGAATTAGGGCCCTTAATCGACTGCGTCCCCAGCTTGCTGCCAGTGCTGCATCAATACCTTGACGAAGCGCTCCAGGCCTGCTTGGTCAACGTCATCGAAGCGGTTCAGCTTCGGACTGTCGATATCCAGGACACCGACCAGCCGGTCATCATGGAGCATCGGGAC
>CALGAO010000135.1 GCA_937957685.1 uncultured Paenibacillaceae bacterium | reverse complement strand
GAACTGATGGGTGATCCTGTTCTGGCGACAGCGGTGCTGGATCGGCTGCTGCATCACTGCCATGTCGTCAACATTCGCGGGAACAGCTACCGCCTCAAAGACAAAGTAAAAACCGGAATCTATTCGACACCAGGCACACAGGTGGGTCAATTTTATTCCGGCGCCAGTGGGTCAATTATATTCCGGCGTTGACAATCCCGAACGTTAATATTGTTTTATAGGACTGTATGAGCAGATCGGACGATTCGATGCAATGCCGCCTGGCAGCTTGCCCGGACAACGGAAGGTTGGAGGATATGTGGTGGAACAAGATGGACGGATCGTTTATATTTTTTGATATAGACTTCTCTTCAGTCCGGAACGGAAGGCGGGGCCATCCACCACCTGAAGCAACAGGCTGTTGAATTCGGCCCTTGCCCCCATGACGATGATGCGGCGGAGGCGAGTTGACCTTGCGTGAAATCACTCATGAAGAATCAGACAGGCTGTTGGACTGTCTGAAGGATCTGGCGGAGTATCACAATCGCGTCTCGACCCATTTCCGGGGGATCTTCCCTCTCAGAGCGTATCGGGAGACGCTCAGACTTTTCTCGGAAGCCTTGCAGCGGGGGGAATCGCGCATCGCCGTGATCGAGGAGGAAGGCGAGATCATCGGCTTCTGCAAGATCGATTGCGACGCGGGTTCCGGAACCGGCCAGCTGGATTATCTGGTCGTCCTGGAGGAGCACCGCGGCAAGGGCCATGGCAGGAGGCTGATGGATTGGGCGATGCGTGTCTTCCAGGAATCCGGGATCACCCGGATCGAGGTCAAGGTCGTCGACGGCAATCCCGCCGTTCACCTGTACGAGCGATACGGCTTCAGGATCAAATCGCATATCATGCTGTACAGGTCTCCGGAATAACTGCGATACATCCGAACAACCCTTCTCCCCAAAGATCGAGGGCGGCCATCGTGGCCGCCCTCCTTGACGCAGGTACTTGTCGCACGTATCTGCTATCTTCTCAAGCTATACAGAACCTGGACTTGCTCTTCCGTCAACGGAACGTCATAGATGCGCAGATTGTCGATCAGGCCCTGATAAGGCGTATCCCACCAGTTCACACCCAGGGTATAGAACGGGTTCTTGCCGGTGAACACATCATTAAAATTCGTGCCCTGATGCTTCAGCTCGCCGTTGATATACACCCGCACATTTCCTCCGTCCACCGTGAACGCGACATGCGTCCATGTGTTCACGGGCAGGGTGGTTCCGGTAAAGCCGTCGTAGAAGGTTCCATTCATATTGGACCACAGCATCGCATCACCCTGGAACCCTTCCGGCACGAAGCTCACCCAGTTAACGCCGTCCAATGCGGCGAAGAAGGTCGTTGTATAGCGGGTGATCTGGGCAGGATTGAGCCACAGGGAGACGGAGTAGCGGTTGCCCTGGATCAGACCTGCAGGCAGCATGACCCCGGATTCGCCGTTGAATCTGGCCGCCTGACCTTGCACGCCGGTCTCGTAGGTGATCACGCCGTTGCCGAAGGTCGGGCCGAAGTCATAGCGACTCTCCGCCTCATTCCGCTCGACGCCGATCATAGCAGCCGCTCTTGCTCCATGCGCCACATCCTCCAGGTTGCCGTCGAAGGTGAAGTGCGCCACAGGCGCTGGCATCTTCGCTTCCAGGAAGATGAGGTCGATCGTCTCCTTGTTCAACGCCTTGTCGTATACGCGAAGCTCATCGATCATGCCCTTGAACGCCGGGTCCCAATAGTTCACGCCCAGGGTGAACACCGAGCTGTCGCTCTTGAACACATCGGGGAAGCCGGTTCCGCTGTATACGATCTCTCCGTCGATGTAGATCTGGATCACGCCATGGTTCACCGCAAAGGCCACATCCGTCCAGGTGCGGTTCGCGATCTTCTTGCCGGTATCGGGGATATACCATGCCGTACCTGACCAGAGCGTCGAGTTGTTGCTGACGTCCGGATGCCCGACGGGTGTAAAGCTGATCCAGCTTTCCAATGACCTCGCTCCGAAGAAGGCGGGTGAGTAGACATAGCTGCCCATGTTGTCAAAATCCAGATACACCGACATGGTCACCGTATACTCAAAACCGGTGATCAGGTCATCGCGCAGCAGGAGACCGGACTGACCGTCAAACACTGCCGCTTGTCCCCGAACTCCCGGAGAGAAGGTGATATGGCCTCCGGTATTGTTCGGCCTGTTGCCCGTGATCGCGGCTTCCTCTCCTGTGATCGCATCCTCAAGGGTTTGGTCAAATGAATAGTACGCGACAGGCTCGATCTCGCCTTTGACGATTACGGTATAGCTGGCAGTCACTCCGCTGCCGTCCTTGGCGGTCGCAGTGATAACTGCCGTTCCTTCGGCGACGCCACGCACTTGGCCCGTCGAAGGGTCAACCGCGGCGACCGCATCATCAGACGAGCTCCAGACCAGGCTGCGATCTTCGGCATAGATCGGATACACGTTCACATATGCCGGTATGTAGACTTCGCCTACATACACATCGACTTCAGTCGTGCTGATGATGATTTTCTCCACCTTTGCCTCCGGCTGGACGATGAGGTCCCGAACTTCAGCGGCGGTCAAGGCGCCATCATAGATTCTCAGGTCATCCATCTGACCTTTGAACGGAGCGTCCCAATAGTTCACGCCAAGTGCGAAGACGGCATTGTCCGTGCTGAAGATATGCGGGAAGTTCGTTCCGCTGAATTTCAACTCGCCATTCACATACAGGTGCACTTCACCGTTGGATACCGTGAAAGCAAGATGTGTCCATTCGCCGATCGGCAGAGTGACATCGGAGACCGCATCATACCAGTTGGTGCCGGACCAGACGATGGCCGTACCCGGCCATCCGTGCGGAACCAGGCTGACCCAGTTGTCGGGGTCTCTTGCTCCGAAGAACGACGTCGTATGCATCGTCAGCTGCTCAGGCTTGAGCCACAGCGCCACCGAATATTCGTAGCCCTTGATGAGGCCGTCAGGCAACCTGATACCGGAATTGCCGTCGAACACCGCCGCCTGGTTCAGCACGCCGTCCGCATACGTGATCTGCCCGCCAGCAGCGGGGATGAGATTCCCGGTCACGGTGCCTGCAGCAAAGTTGCCCTGGACATCACTGAGATCGCCGTCAAACGTATAGCGGGCGTTCAGAACAGCCTGCAACTTCGGCTTGACGGTGATATGGAATTCTTTGGTGCCGACTTTGGATCCCCTTTGAACCACCGCTGTCAATGTTGCAGCAGCCGGCGGCTGATCCGCCTCAGGTCTGTGGATCTTGCCCTCCTTGGTGATGACCGATCCGTCCGAGGATTGCCATTCGATCTTCGTGCCGCCCAGACCGAGCTTGGGCAGTTCAAGATCCCAGGTAAGATTGGACGTATCGCCAAGCTCCAGATCTTCCAGGATCGCATGGATCACATCCTCATCATCCAGGATGTCAGCGTAACGCATACCCCAGATGTTCTCGCCTTCATGGGAAAGGGCGGTGAACGTCAGCGCGAAGCGCTCCATGATCGGATCCCAGCCGCGGACGAAGACGCCCTTGAACAGCTTGCCATTCACGGTGATCTCCGCGTAGTAATCGCCTTTCTTGCTCCAGGTGCCGATCTGCTCGCCGGTTGCACTGCTGGTGATCGTATGATCCTCATGCAGCGTGATGTAGGCCGGGGACTGTATGACGGTCGTATTGGCCTTGCCATGATTCAGATAACGGTATTCCCCGACAATATCCGCTTCGGCCACGGGCTTCAACTCCTCGCCAGCGTAGCGATACGGCGATACAACGAGCCAGTCGTCCTCGTTCAGGAACATCTGATGGACGCGCACCTCATGCGCCTCGCCCCGGAACGGGAATCGGCTGTGGAAGATCAGGTAGTATTTGCCGCTGTCCGGATCCAGATAGGCGGAGTTATGACCTGGCGAGACATAGCCCCAGCTGTCCAGCTGACCTGTCTCTCCGGGCAATCGTTCGACCAGGAAATGTCCGATCAGCTTGTTGCCGTAAGGATCGTTGCTGACGTTGCCCGGCAGCACCGCATTCTGCCCGGATGCGTCGAGATATGGACCTTCCGGCTTCGTGGACCGGAACAGACGCATGTTGTATTCCCCGTTGGCATCCAGTCGCCCGTAAGTGACGAACAGATAATAGTAGTCGGTCGTCGGGTCGTAGAAGATATACGGACCTTCCCCGGACTTCGCATATCCGCCGGCGATCTTGATGCCGAAGTAGCGATCGATCATGCGGCCGTCTTCGGTCTGGCCGTCGACGCCAGGATAGATCGGACGCCCGGTCTTCGGGTCGATCTCCAGCAGGAAGATGCCGCCTGACCAGGAGCCATACGTCATCCACAGCTTGCCGTCCTTGTCATGGAACAGGGTCGGGTCGATCGCGTTCGGGAACAGGCTGTTGTTGTATCCGCCGCTGGAGTTGAACCAGCCGGGTCTGACATCGCTGATGACCCCATCATCGATCAGCTTCTGCAGATTCGTATTGCTCCACTGCTTGTTGATGCTGCTGTTCGCATCGTAGGCTTCATTCTGCGTGAAGCCGGAATAAATGATCGTGTCGACGTATTCGTACGGACCCTCGATCGTCTTCGACGCGGCGATGCCGATGGCGGACCTGATATAGGTCGAGCTGACGCTGTAGTACATCAGGTATGCGCCGGTCGTACCGTCGCCGTTATCGTAGTCCTCCACCCAGATGACATCCGGCGCCCAGACGGCATATCCGTTCTGGGTATCCGCGTCAAACGCGCCCGCCCAGGCGAAGGATTCGGCCAGATTGGCGTCCAGATCGCCGAACAGGGCATTGCCCGGCGTCGTATAAGCATTGGTGAAACGGGTCCAGCGCATCAGATCCTCGGATCTGGCCGCCTCGATATGCGAGCCGAACACATAATATTTGCCATCCGCCACGATGATGGACGGGTCATGAACGGATACGTTCCCGAAGGCTGGCGGCGTCGGGTCTTGAGGTTGCTCCGGTTGCTCAGGCTGCGATGGCGGCTGCCAACCGGTCCATGGTGAAGGCAAGTTGTCAGACTGCTGCGCCCCCGTGTCCACGGAGTCTTGCGAATCCGGATGGATCGTGACCTGACCCTCTCCTGTAACCTCGATCGGGGCCTCCGTCAGGATGATCAGGTCGCTGATCTCACCCTCAGCGTCCACATGAATCCTGACCTTCTGCTCCGCCACGAGCTGCCCGATGACGCCTCTGAGCAGCCTGATCTCCGGCGCGGTGAGCGCTCTGGCTTCCACGGTGCCAAATGCTCCCGACAGCTCGACGACAGCCTCTTCGATCATCCGCTCGTCCAGGACGATTCGTTCTATCACGGCGCCTTGTTCATTGACGTCTGTCTCGATTCGGACGCCCGTGATGACGAAGACCTGCTCGACCGTCGAGTCGCCCTCGATGGCGATGCGGACGACGCCGTTCTTCTTGTCCACCACCACGCTTGCGATCGTCGAATCGATCACATGCACGCTGTTGGCACCGCCGCCAGCCACCTGCACGCTGCCGCGAACCGTCACGTGATCCAGCGTCACATCGCCTTCGCCGATGCCTTCCGTCAGGTACAGGTTGCCTTCGATGATGCTGTTCTTCAGCACAACCCCCGACGTATTGATGACGGCATGGCGGGTGTACAGCCCTTCATAGATTCCCGGCTGGTTCAGCACCTCGCCGGACAACCCGGCCAGCAGCTTCGCCGTCTCGGCGCGGGAGATCGGCTGTTTGGCGCGGAAGGTGCCATCCGGATAACCCTTCAGAACGCCGACATGAACGAGTGCGCGCACGGATCCCCGGCTCCAATCGCCCAGCGACTCCACATCGGTCAGGGTGGTCACCGGCACATCGGAAGGCTCCAGTTGAAAAGCTTGTGCCAGCATCACAGCCGCTTCCTCACGCGTAATCGACTGGTTCGGGCGGAAGGAATTGTCCGGATAACCCTTGATGTAACCGTTTGCATATGCCTTTGCAATTTCAGAATAGTATTGGTATGTTTGGGCAATGTCGGTGAAAGGAAGATCGGTCGTGGTCGTGAATTGGAAGATGCGATTGACCAGGATCACCATTTCGATCCGGCTGATCGCCTGGTCCGGACGGAAGGTTCCGTCAGGATATCCATTGATGAGCCCCTTTGTGTACATCCTGAGAATGTCATCCTGAGCCCAATGCCCGCGGATGTCTCGAAGTTCGCCACCCGTGACGTTTGCCAGCGCTGATACAGGGAACACCAGGCAGAACGTCAGCATCAGGATGGCCAGCTTGCGCCATGTCCTGTTCATAGTTCGCCTCCTCATCCTCATCTGATATGCAGGCTTGTCTGCCGCTCTCAGCAGAAATCGCTTTCATATTTGGCGGTTGCATCACCTCCATCGCGGGATCTGTCACATCTGGCCTCATGGGAAAGTATCGTTAGACACGCACAGCCAGTTATCAACGCAGAGCAAGCGGCATGAATCAACCGTATCCTGCTGTTCACTTGGGGAAGGGACGTTTGCCTCTGATGCAGGCACCGGTTCTGTAGTCAGGAATGTCAGGCTTTTGTTGGAGTGTATTTCATCCGAAAATATAATTAATATAATAATTACTTAATTATCAATCTTATTACTTATAATAAGCTTGGAGTGAATAGATTGTCAATAACAAGACTGTCTTGCGATCTAATCTGAAACATGCGGATTTACATTTACATATTCTCTTCTTGTTGCGGTCCGGATTGACATGATATTACGAATTTGATTAATGTTTTTGTTAATTATTATGCGTGTTATTTATCCGTTATATCTTTCGCACAGACAAGCAAGTTTCACGAGATCCGAGACGCTGCCCGAACAATTCTGAAAAGCAAAAAGGACGGAATCCCATTTCCGTCCCTTCTGCCGTAACGTCTTTCTGCAGGTCCTATGCTGACTATCCAGACAGCACCTATGTACAGTTCCCTGCTCATTCTACTTGTAAGGATAATGTTTCTCTTTTTTCGCTTCGTATTCGTTGATCTCATAGATCAGGGAGTCTCTGAACGTGATCGCGCTGGAGCCGTCCCATTCATACTCCTGACCTTCGTATCGGCACTTGAACGTCCATCCACGAAGGCCGTCTGCTGTTCCTCATCATAGAAGATGCGATGAATGTTCCTATAATCCACTTCGTTGTTGCTTCGCGTCCACCAGGCAAACCAACGATGCAGCTGCTCCCTGCCTTCCATGACGGCTCCGGTATTTTCTCGTACGGTGGCGTCATCATGAACCGTCCCTGCAAAAAGGTCAAAGTCCATGTCCACCCAAGCCTTGAAATAACGCCTGATGAGATCGATCGCCCGGCCCGGTTCATCATCCGGATCACACTCCATTCGTATCAAGATTGATCTTGTATCCTCATCCTGTCTTGACGTCATGACGAGCCAGATCGTTCACCTCTCTGCAACAATAAAGACCAGACATCCCTTGATGTCTGGCCTTTGTTGCTTGTCCGTATTCCATTCCTCAGCTGCACTTGCTGTAGCCGCAATTGCTGCAGGTCTTGCAGCCTTCGATGCTGATGAGCGATGCCGTGCCGCAGGATGGGCAGAGGTCCAGGCCTTGTCCCATGATGATCTGCTGCTTCGGATCATACGCCTTCACCGCAGCCTGTGCTGCAGGAGCATGAGTTTCCGCGGCCGCAGTGACATACGGACCGTTCACCTTCTGATCGAGATGGAGCTCCAATGCCTTCGCCACCGCATCGGCGATCGACTCGACGCGATTCGGACCGAAGCCGGTTGCGCCGGATCCGCCGATGCCCTTCAGGTGCTTGATCAGCAGGCGAGCCTTCTCCCCATGGTCACCGTAACGCAGGAACAGGGAGCAGACGCGGCCGAGCGCCTCGGACATGGCGAACACGTCAGAACCTGCCTTGCCCACGTTCAGGAAGACTTCCACCGGTTGACCGTTGTAGTCGTTGACGGTGATGTATGCCATGCCGAACGGCGTGTTGAACTTGTAGGTGGAACCGCGCAGAATCTGCGGACGCTTCAGGTACTGGCCGTTGCCGTTCGTTGCCGGCTTCTCCTGTACGCCGCCAGCCTTGGACGCGATCGTCTGGGTCACGCCAGCGAACGAGATCGGAAGAGCACACGTCTGAACTCCAGTCACTG
>CALGAO010000134.1 GCA_937957685.1 uncultured Paenibacillaceae bacterium | reverse complement strand
GCGGCCGCCGAGACGAGAGGCGTCCAGTCGCATCCGGGCCGCGGCACCACGCTGAAGCACTTTGCCGCGAACAACCAGGAAGACAACCGCATGTTCACCAACGCCCATGTCAGTGAGCGGGCGCTGCGCGAGATCTACCTGAAGGGCTTCGAGATCGCGGTGAAGGAAGCGAGGCCGCTCGCCATCATGACCTCCTACAATCTGCTCAACGGCATCCATGCGGCCAATTCGCATGATCTGGTGCAGGCGGTGGCGAGAGATGAATGGGGCTTCGACGGCGTCGTCATGACCGACTGGTATACCTCGGTGCAGCTGCCCGGCATGACGAAGCGCAAGTATCCGATCTCGTCCAGCCCGCTCTGCATCAAGGCGGGCAATGATCTGCAGATGCCGGGCTCGCAGAAGAACATCGATGATATCATCGCTGCGGTCGACGCGGAGCCGGGCACTGTTGAGCATCCGATCAGCCTGGGCGACCTGCAGTTCTGCGCGATGAACCTGCTGAAGATCGTGCTCAGGATGTCGGCCGATGGTTGAGGGATGACGATGTGAAGGGATGGCTTGCCGCATGAGGCACAGGCCTGGGAGAGAGCCTATCTCTTCCCCAGGCCTTTTCGCATGTCCGAGTCTTCGCAAGGATGACCACACTTGGCGCGACGCGATAAGTAAAGATCGAGCACGAAAGTAAAAAACGACGAGTAGAAGCGCTTCCCCTCCGGCCCTTATAATCAAGGTATCAAAGCGGAGCGGGGACAGGTCCCTCCCATCCGCCGGAATCGAGGAGGCAGATAACCGCATGAAACGAATAAGACAATGGCCTCTCCACCTTATGTTATTGCCGGGAGTGGTGCTTGTATTCATCTTCGCCTATGTGCCGATGGCGGGCGCGATCATCGCATTCAAGAAGTTCAGGCCTTCCAAGGGAATCTGGAATTCGGAATGGGTGGGTTGGGAAAACTTCCGATACGTCTTCACCCTGCCGGATACGATGCAGGTCATCTGGAACACGCTGTACATCTCCAGCATGAAGATCGTCACCGGACTGGTCGTGCCGATCGTCGTCGCGATCATGCTGAACGAGGTTCGAAAGCTCGTGTTCAAGCGCACGGTGCAGACGCTTGTGTATCTGCCGCATTTCCTGTCCTGGGTCATCATCGGTTCGATCCTCGTCGATATGCTGTCTCCGTCCGGCGGGATCGTCAACAAGATCATCGTGGCGCTGGGCGGAAGTCCCATCTACTTCCTCGGCAGCAATACGTGGTTTCCCTTTACACTCGTGGTGTCGAACATCTGGAAGGAATTCGGCTACGGGACGATCGTCTATCTCGCGGCGATCACCGCCATCAATCCGACCCTGTATGAGGCGGCGAGAGTGGATGGCGCGGGCCGCTTTCGCCAGATCTGGCATATCACGCTGCCTGGCATGCTGCCGGTCATCGTGCTGATGGGCGTGCTCAGCCTCGGCAATGTGCTGAACGCGGGCTTCGAACAGGTCTTCGTTCTGTACAGCCCGGCGGTGTATGACAGCGGCGACGTCCTCGATACTTTCGTGTATCGCCTGGGCTTTATCGATATGCAGTATGATGTTTCGACGGCGGTCGGGCTGTTCAAATCGGCGGTCTCCTTCGTGCTCATATGCGTGTCGTACTGGCTGGCATACCGATACGCGAACTACCGGATCTTCTAGGAGGTGCCAAGATGAAGTTAGGCAGACGAACCTTCGATATCGTCAATTATGTGCTTCTCAGCCTGATGGGCGTCGCGTGTCTGTTTCCCGTCCTGCATCTCCTGGCCATCTCCTTCAGCGGCGCAGCCCCGGTATCGGCCGGCGAGGTGGTCATCTGGCCGAAGGACTTTACGCTCAGCGCGTACCGCTTCACCCTGCAGAAGGCGGAGTTTCTGACGGCGACGAGCGTCTCGGTGCTGCGCGTGATCCTCGGCTGCTCGCTCAACATGCTGCTGACGATGCTGATCGCCTACCCGCTCAGCAAGGAGTCGGTGCTCAGATTTCGCACCGGCTATGTCTGGTACTTCGTCTTCACGATGCTGTTCAGTGGCGGGATGATCCCGACGTACCTGGTCGTGAAGGACCTCGGGCTGCTGGATACGATATGGGCGCTGGTGCTGCCGGGAGCCGTCCCGATCTTCAACGTCGTGCTCATGCTCAATTTCTTCCGCGGCATCCCGAAGGAGCTGGAGGAAGCCGCCTTCATGGACGGAGCGGGCTATGTGTCAGCGCTGTTCCGCATCTACGCGCCGCTCTCGTTGCCGGTGCTGGCGACGACCGGGCTGTTCACCTTCGTGACGCATTGGAACTCCTGGTTCGACGGGTTGATCTACAATAACTCGATGAGCCATTACCCGCTGTCCACCTACCTGCAGACGCTGCAGGTGACGCTTAATCTGAACAATCTGACGGCGGAGCAGGTCATGACCTTCATCCAGGTCAACCAGCAGAACGCCAAGGCGGCGCAGATCTTCCTCTCGCTGGTGCCGATCATCGCCGTGTATCCGTTTCTGCAACGCTACCTGGTGCAAGGCATGGTCATCGGCGGAGTCAAGGAGTGACGGAAGCATGGGCGCAGGCACGGAGATTCGCGTCCATCACGTTGTCTTGATAGAATAGAGGAAATGAACCGCTTATCCTGTTTGCGGCAGGGGACGTTCGGCTGTTCAGTCGGGCGTCCCGTCCTGTTTTCTACCATTCGAATGCAAGACGCCGGTTGGCTGCCGGAGAAAGGGCTGGAGCGAGATGAACCTTATGCTCAGGATCAAGGCCATGAAACTGTTTCCCAAGCTGCTGATCTTTTTCCTCGTGTCCATACTGCCTCTGTATGCCGTCAGCTGGTATACGATCTCACTCGGCTCGCAGACGATGGAGAAAGAAATCCGGGAATCCGCCACGACAAGATCCCGTTACTACCTGGAGACGTTCAAATCCAACATGACGAGAATCCTGCAGATCATCAACAACTACACCGACGATGACGATATCGATATGCTGTCCAATATGGCCGACTATATGACACAGTTCGAGCGGTTCCAGGCGATCAACGGGATCCGCAGCAAGTTGCTGGCGCTGAAAAATTCCAGTCCATTCATCAAGGAAGCCAGGCTCTTCATCCCCTCACTGGAGAGAACGATCGACTCCACGGGCTACTATGCCATCGTGCCGGAAGAGGGAGAGATCAGGGCGCTGGCGGACAATCATCGCACCAGGGGGCCATTCGTCGTCTGGGAGGATCGCTTGCTGGTCGGACTCGTGTTCCCCGGAGGAAGCGGGCAGCCGCCCAATTACGTGCTGGAGGTCGAGCTGGACAAGCAGGCGATCCGCCGTTCCCTGTCGCAGCTCGTCAGCGTCTCGGGCACGACCCTGGAATTGCGCCACAACACGGAAGGGTGGTCCATCACCTCGAACGATCGCGTTGTGATGACGGATATATTGGCGGAGACCCGGCTTCTTCCGGATGCACCTGACAGGGGTAGCACGTTCGTGAAGATCGACGGGCAGAACTACCTGCTGACCTACGAAGGCGACTCGGAACTGGCCATCTCCATTTACATGTTCGTGCCGGAGCATGAGGTCTACGGGACCTTCAAGGCCTACCAGAAGCTGATCGTCGTGCTGGCCTGCCTCATGCTTCTGCTGATCGTGCTCGTGACCCTGGGGGTCCATCGCTTCATTCACCGTCCGCTCGTCCGGTTGATCCACGCCCTGCGCAGGGTGGAACGAGGTGATTTTGATTTCACGATCCGCCCGAACAGCCAGGATGAGTTCGGCTATGTCTATCTGCAGCTGAACCTTATGCTCGCAAGGTTGAAAGAGCTGATCCGGGAAAACTACGAGCAGAAGATCCTCGCCCAGCGGTCCGAACTGAAGCAACTGCAGGCGCAGATCAACCCGCATTTCCTGTACAACAGCTTCTTCACCCTGTATCAGCTGATCGAGGAGGGCGACAGGGAGCAGAGCCTCATGCTGGTCAAGCATCTGAGAACCTACTTCCAGTTCATCACCCGCAACGCCGAGGACCGCATCCCGCTGTACTGGGAAGTTGAGCATGCGCTGTCCTACCTGCAGATCCAGCAGATGCGGTTCGAGGACCGGATCCATGTGTCGATCGAGCACATACCGGACAGCTTCCACGACATCCTCGTGCCGCGCCTGATCGTGCAGCCGCTCATCGAGAACGCCTATCAGCACGGGCTCGAGGACAAGGCGGAGAACGGATGGATCCTGGTCAGGTTCGATGAGGATGAGAACCGGGTGCGGGTGATCGTGGAGGACAACGGCGATTCGCTGACGGAGGAAGAACTGCAGGAGCTTCGGCGCAGGCTGGATTCCGAGGACAGGTACATGGAAACGACGGGGCTCGTCAACATTCATCGCCGCCTGAATATCTTCTTCTCCGGTGAGGGAGGCCTGTCGGTCAGAAGAAGCGTGCACGGAGGACTTTATGTGGAACTGACGATACCGAGAAGGGGGAGCAGGGAATGATCTCGATCCTGATCGTGGATGACGAGGTGAAGATCGTAAGCAGCCTGGAGAAGCTGATGCATCGCCTGCCGGTGCCGTCGATCCAGGTGTTCAAGGCCACCTCCGCTCACGAGGCGATGGACATCCTGCAGACGGAGAAGATTCATATCGTGTTGTCGGACATCCGGATGCCCGGCATGAGCGGGCTGGAGATGCATCAGGAGATCGTGAAGCGGTGGCCGCTGTGCAAGGTGATCTTCCTGACCGGTTACAGCGACTTTGGCTATATCCAGTCGGCATTGCGCAACGGCGCGGTGGACTATCTGATGAAGACCGAGGACAACGAGACGATCCTGGCGGCGGTGATGAAGGCGGTCGAATCGATCACGCTGAACGATCGCAAGGAGGAGATCATCCGCAAGGGGCAGGAGGATCTGCGTCGGGCCTTGCCGATCCTGCAGAAGGAGCTGATCGCTGATATTCTGGGCAAGCGCATATCCGTCTCGACCCTCACCCAGGACAAGCTCGACGAGCTGCGGCTACCATGCCGGCTGGATGAGCCGGTCGTGCCATGCTTCGGCAAGATCGACGAATGGCCGGAATCCTTCTCGGCAGGCGACCGGCAACTGATGAACTTCGCGATCATGAACATCGCCGAGGAAATCTTCGGGGATGGAGTCCGGGTGATCTCCTACTCGGAGGATGCCGGGAAGTGGTACTGGATCCTGCAGCCCTCGCGGAAGGAGCAGGACCGATTCCTGGGCGAGCAGGTGCAGCCCGCCCTGGAGGCGATTCAGGAGGCTTGCAGGCAGATGCTTCACCTGAAGGTGTCGTTTGCCATCGCCCTGGAGCGGGTGGCCTGGGAGCAGCTGCCTTCGCGGGCCGAGCGGCTGAGGACGTCCCTGTACAGCGGCATCGGCATCGATGAGAGCCTGCTTATCCTGATGCCGGATGCCGCGGATGAAGCGCGCATCGAGCAGGAGGAAGAGCTGCTCGCGAGCATGCGCAAGCTGTCCGTTCTGACGACGAGCCTGGAGGAAGGCGAACGGGAGAGGTTCTTCGAGTATTACGACCATCTCAGCGCCCGGATCCTGTCCTTGCCCGCGCATCTCAGCAAATACAAGATCGAGGTCTATTATTCCCTCGGCCTGATCTTCGTTTCCTACCTGAACAAGAGCCAGATTCGATCCCGGATCGAGGAGCGCATCGACCTCACCCGACTGTATACGATCGGGCTGCAGGGCACGGACAGGGAGGTGCTCGACTATTATCGCAGGCTGGCGGAGGTCATCTTCGAGATCAACCTGTGCGGCCAGCAGGAGCGAAGCAGCATCATCGTCGATCAGGTCAACAGCTACATCAACCGCAATCTGATGCATGATCTGTCGCTGAATATTATCGGCCATGCGATCGGCTACAATCCCTCCTATCTGTCGAGGATCTACAAGCATCTGACGGGGATGGGCATCGCGGAATACATCCTGAACCAGCGACTCGCTCTGGCCAAGACGCTGCTCAAGGACACGGATATGAAAATCTATGAGATCGCTGCGAGGTCCGGCTTCATCTCGGAAGGGCATTTCTTCCGGATCTTCAAGAAGACGACGGGCATGACGCCCACCGAATACCGAGAGCTGCATGCTGTGAAGTAAAAGTCGGGATCGATCATCAAGAAAGTAAAGATCGATCATGAAAGTAAAAAACGACAAGTAGAAGAGCGCTTACAGCGACCTTATGATAAGGGTATACCAAACGTGGGGGGACTAAGTATGAAGCGCAAGACTTATCTCAAGATCATCACCCTGATGCTGATCGGCATGATGCTCTTCGCAACCGCATGCAGCAACTCGGCCAAGACGAACGAACCGCAGCAGGGCAGCAGCCCGGGCGCCGGGGATACCACGAGCGGCAACTCTTCGTCAACGGGTGAAGAGCCGGCAACTGAAGTGGATACTTCTCCGCTTGGCAAGTATGAAACTCCGGTACAGATCAATGTCGGCAAATGGGTGGGCCCTTCGGACAAATATCCGGAAGGCGAGTCGGATCAGGACAACTTCTGGACACGAGCCTATCGCGACGAGCTGGGCATCAACGCCAATATCGTCTGGACCGCGCTGATGGGCGAGCACTATGACCAGAAGACGAAGCTGGCGATCGCCTCCGATGATCTGCCGGATCTGATGACGGTCAATGCCCAACAGCTGGCGCAGCTGGTAGAGAACGATATGATCGCCGATCTGACCGATGCCGTGGAGCAGTACGCCAGCGATCTGACGAAGCATCTGCTGTACGCGGACGGCGGCATGGCGATGAAGTCCGTCACCTTCAATGATCGCATCATGGCCATCCCGGTCACAGGCTCGATGGTCGATTCCTCGAATGTGCTGTGGATCAGACAGGACTGGCTGGACAAACTGGGACTTGAGCCGCCGAAGACCACGGAAGATCTGAAGAAGATCGCCGAAGCGTTCACGACAAGGGACCCGGACGGCAACGGCAAGAAGGACACCTATGGCCTGGCCGTCTCCCGCGAGCTCTGGTCCTCCACCGGCACACCGGGACTGGAAGGCTTCTTCAACAGCTATCACGCGTATCCGACGATCTGGCTGGAGGATGAATCCGGACAGCTCGTCTACGGTGCGGTGCAGCCGGCCATCAAGAAAGGTCTGGCGGACCTGCAGGAGATGTACAAGAAGGGCTGGATCGATCCGGAATTCGGCGTGAAGGATGCCAGCCGCGTATCGGAGGATCTGAACGCCAGCAAGCTGGGCATGCTGTTCGGCAAGATGTCCACGCCGTTCTACTTCCTGGCATCGATCATGGCGGATCCGAGCATTGAGTGGCGCTCCTATCCGATCCCGAGCGTGGACGGCACGCCATCGAAGACGCAGCAGGATTTCCCGGTAACCAGCTACTTCGTGGTCAGGAAGGGCTACGAGCATCCGGAAGCGGTGGTGAAGATGCTGAACCTGCGCGAAGAGGTGCTCAGAGGTTCGGGGGATGTGCATGAACGTCTGAATCAGGCGCATGCGGAATGGGTGAAGACAACGGAAGGATTCGCTTATCAGGCCTTGGTCTATGGCGATCTGCCGACGAAGAACATCGATGCCTATGCGAACGTGAACAAGGCGATCGCATCGGGCGATGAGTCAGTGCTGACAACGGATGAAGAGAAAAATGTTTACCTTGGCATTCTGGACTATATGGATACGAAGAACCCGGCGCAGTTGCCGTATTGGATGGTATTTGGCCCTGAGGGCTCGCAGAGCGTCCTGTATGAATACTACACCGCTAATCGCTATATCGCATCCGGGTTCTACGGAGCTGCCACGCCGGCCATGACAAGCAAGCAATCGACGCTCGACAAGCTGATCCTGCAGGAGTTCACGAAGATGATCGTCGGCAACTCCTCGATCGATGATTTCGAGAAATTCGTGAGCGACTGGAACAATGTCGGCGGTGCGGAAGTGACCAGGGAAGTCAATGAATGGAGAGCCTCGAGATAGGCCGAATCAGATGGAGGGGGCGGGAGTCATTCCCTCCCCTATTTATCTATGGATGAATGCGGGAGTGGTGCCTCATGGGGAATGCAGCAGAAGCATTAAGAATCGTGGATATGCGCTGTGAAGGGCTGGCGCATCCGCTCGGGGTTCCCTGTCAGGGGCTTCATGTGGCATGGCGGATCGCAGGAGATGCGCGGGGGGTGCGCCAGACGGCATATGCCATTCAGGTGGTACGCGATCGGCCGGATTTTGAACAGGGTCCGCTTGATCTGGAGGAACTGGTCGAGAGCGACAGCAGCTGCGCGGTGCCGCTTCGGCTCCCGGAGCTGGCGGAGAAGACGGTCTATTACTGGCGAGTCAAGGCACGCGTGGATACGGAGGACGAGCGGGGAGTCTGGCTCGCATGGAGCGAGGCGGCGAGCTTCGAGACGGGCCTTGCCGATGCGGGTTCCTGGCGTGGGCAATGGATTGAGGCGGATGAGGCTTTTTATGCAGACGCAGACCAGGTATGCCGGCAGTTCTGGAAGGAGGATGCGGCCGGTTATGCGAAGAACGGCAAGCTCGGCGTCAGACATCAGGGGCTGATGCGGGTCCCGTATCTGGGCAAGGAGTTTGAACTCAAGGGCCGCATCGTGAAGGGCCGACTGTATATTACGGCGCGCGGCTTCTATGAAGCCCGTCTCAACGGGAAGAAGATCGGACCTTGCGCGCTGGCTCCGGATTTTACCGCCTATGACAAGTGCATCTACTATCAGACCTTCGATATCACAAGCGAACTGAAGGAAGGCCGCAACCGGCTGGACATCCTGCTCGGCGACGGCTGGTTCGCGGGCCATGCGCAGGGCATCCCGGGCACCAATCACCTGTACGGGGACCGGCCGGCCCTGCTCATGCAAGCCGACATCTGCTACGAGGATGGCACGAAGGAGACGGTGGCAAGCGACGACAGCTTCTCGGCTGCGGTTGGTCCGTTGCAGTATGCGGATCTGTTCATGGGTGAGTACTATGACATGCGCTATGAAGACCAGTCGCTTGTGTATGGCACGGTGGTCCGGGATTATGACAAGTCGGTGGTCGTTCCGCAGCGGGGCGAGCTGATCGTGGCGACGGAGATCCTCAATGCCCGACGGGTGTTCCGCGATGCGGAGGGCAGCCTGATCGTCGATTTCGGTCAGGCGATCGCCGGTCGGGTGCGGCTCAGGCTGACGGGCGGCGAGGGCGATATCATCACCATCGAGCACAGCGAGGAACTGGACCACAACGGCGTGTTCCATG
>CALGAO010000133.1 GCA_937957685.1 uncultured Paenibacillaceae bacterium | reverse complement strand
AAGCAGGGACTCCGGAGTTTCGGGCAAGAGTAGTCCGGTTGCGGCCATTCTGCTTGGAAGCATACAGACATGCATCCGCTTCCGCCAGCCAGCTCTCCAGCGTCGCATGGGATGCATCCAGCTCGGCGATGCCCGCGCTGATTGTGTATACCGATTCATGACCAGCCGGCACGCTTTCGGCTGATGATAACCCGATCTGCTCCTCGAGCACTCTGAGCCTCAGTTGCTCCATGATCCGGTAGGCCGTCTCCCCATCGGTATCCATCCAGTATACGGCAAATTCCTCGCCGCCGATCCTCCCTGTCACTCCGCGCTCTCCGACCATCTCCCGCAGCAAGGCGGCAAAATGCTGGAGCACGCGGTCGCCCGCGAGGTGCCCGTGCCTGTCGTTGATGCGCTTGAAGTAATCCACATCAATAAGCGCCAGACTGATCCGCCCGCCAGTCGATGCCCATCGCTTCATCGCCCCCTCCAACAGTTCAAGGAAGTACCGCCGATTGTACAGATTCGTCAGACTATCGACAGTGGCATATCGGATCAGCTTCTGTTCATATCGAGTGCGTTCAGTCACGTCCCGCAGGATAACGAGGGAATCGGTCCGTCTCCCCCCGATATCCATCGGGAGCAATTCGACCTCCAGATGTCTGCTTCCGACCTGGAGTTCAGACCGGCCATGCATCCTGTTGTCCCACAGCTCCAGCAGACGCTCATGCTGCAGGAACAGCTCGGCAACTGTGGCAGCGTGATCCGGTCCCAGTCCGCTGAGCTGCAGGATCTCCCTGGCAGCAGGATTCACATAGTCAGCATGCAGCTGGTTATCGAGCAGGATCAGGCCATCCGGCATGGTCTCGAACGCATAATCCTGGGTCAGGAGACGTTCGCGCAGCTGCATGGACATCCGGATCGCTCCCACGACCAGAACCGCAGATAGCAACAGGATCATCCAGAATTGGATACGCCATCCGATCCATCTGACGAGCAGCAGAAGCAACAGCGGACAGACCAAGGCGACCAAGAGAAGTGCAATAAGCTTATGCAGGATGGAAGTTGTTGACAGTCTCTTCGGCATGATCCAACCTCTTGACATGATCAGATTAGCAGCATATCGCTCATATGGCTTGCCGCACCAGCGATCGTCTGGATATTTCTACTATATCATGGAATCGCGACATCATCTTGTCAGCGAACTCTTGTTCCCATTACGATCAAATCGACCGCCCCCTCTCACAGACGGAGAACAGTCCCATGGCGGAGATTCTGCGGATCACTGGCGGAATCAGACATTGATCGGTTCGGCGAAGACCAACAGTGCGGATGGCAGGGATGACATCCCAGCCTCTCCATGGGAACAATCCTGTACCTGGGAACATGTGCCCCTCAACCTGCTGCGTCCTCTACCCCTGACAATGCTGCATCAATACCTTGACGAAGCGCTCCAGCCCATCCTGGTCCACGTCATCGAAGCGGTTCAGCTTCGGACTGTCGATATCCAGGACACCGACCAGCCGGTCATCATGGAGCATCGGGACGACGATCTCCGAGCGGGATGCCGCGTCACAAGCGATGTGACCGGGGAATTGATGCACATCCTCCACTCTCACCGTCTCCAGCCTGACGGCTGCTGTGCCGCATACGCCCCGACCAAGCGGGATGCGGGTGCAGGCAGGCAGCCCCTGGAAGGGCCCCAGGACAAGCTCATCGCCTTCCAGCAGATAGAAGCCGACCCAGTTCACGTCCTCCATAAATTGATGCAGCAAGGCGCTGGCATTCGCCAGATTGGCGATCCGGTTGCTCTCTCCCTGCAGCAGCGCGTCCAGCTGCCCGAGCAACGTCCTGTAATTCTCTTCGCGCGATTGCGTATATCCGATTCTCTGAAACATCCTCTCATCCTCCTGGCGGTTAAGCCCGTCTCGCCAAGTTTATGCCTGAGGCGAACCTCGACATGCCTGAGCCGCACGTCGGAGGTCAAGCCTGGCTGACGGCTTGATCTTGTTGATATCCGTCACTCAATTGCCTGATCTCAGTTGCCATGGTACCTGGTACCATGTCCGGTTAACGGACGGTTCCACGTTCAAGCACCTCTCTCAGTGCGGCCTCGTTCCGCTCCAGCCAGCGGCTCATGGCATGCATGCCGGCGATCTGCCTCATCGTCTGCTCCGGTCCGTCGATCCCGTCCCAATAGCGGCCGAGGAAATGGATCAGCACATCGAGACGGCGCAGCAGCATGAGGGATGGCAATGCCTCGATCTCCTCACCGGTCAGCTCGAGCAAGCTGCAATAGCCCGTGAGGAAGGCTTCCGCTCTGTTCAGCGAGCTTCCCGCCGCCTCGCCGCTTCTGACCATATCGGACAGGAAAACAGCCGCCTCCATTACCCGCAGATCGTATGTGACAAATTCAAAATCAAGGATCGCTGAGATCCGCCCCGCCTCATCCGCAAGCGCATTGGATGCGTTCAGATCCCCGTGAATCAGCTGATGCGGCAGATTGCCAAGGCGGGGCAACTCCCGCTTCAGACCGGTGATGGAGGGGACGAGCTCCGCGAGCATGCGGGCCAGCCCGGCATCATCGAACGGCGCTGGCGGATGAGCGCACAGTTCCAATAGCTGAGACAGACTGCATCGCGGGTGAGCATGCTCAATCTCATAATAAGGCGGGTATGCCGCCTGAAGCTCCGTTCGGATGCTGGCAAGCGCACGGCTCAGGTGGGCCGTCGCTTCTCCGAACTGCCGCAGCTGGCCGAGATCTCCAAGATCAGGCGGTTTGCCGTCGATGTACCGAAACAGGGCGGCCAGCTTGCCATCCCGTGTTCGAACGTATGTATTCCCGTCGCTTGTCCGCACCGGAGCCGGCGTGCGTATGGGCAGCTCCAGCTCCGCCAGCCGGAGCAGCACATCATGCTCGAAGCGGACCTTCTCTTCATCCCGATGCGTCTCGTAGACTCGCAGCACGAAACGACCCTCGCGCGTTTCGATGAAGCTCGTCGTATTGTTGACCCCGCTTCCCCGCATGTCCAGCAGCATCCAGGACGAATCAGGAAAGTATGGGGCCAGCAGTTGTCCAGGTTCAACTCGATGTGTGTTCATGATGGGTTCCTCCGTACTGGATCTGGTTCGAGGGATTCCTCCGTGGTGAAAGGCGAAGCGGGAAGTCCCTCCGCATTGTACAGATTGGCGTCGGCCGGATTGTCCGCCCAGGCGTATCGCACATGGACAGGCGCATGGATCTGCTCATGCCAGACGATCACCTGCTCGCCGGCGATCGCCGCACGGGCGGGCAAGAACCTGCCATCCGCCCCGCAGATCGCGAAACCGCCGGGATCGCCACCTCGCGCGACGAGGCCGCCGCCCACATGGTCGAAGCGGATATGGATCCTGTCGTTTGCGATCTCCATCGCCTTGTAGATCGGCCCGCTCGACACGATGTCCTCGCCGTAGACGTGTCGCATGGCGCATCTGGCCATTCGCTCACCGACCGTTTTTTTGTCCTGCGGATGCAGGTCATTATGCTCTCCGACATCGATCGTCACCGCCATGGCGGTTCCGGAAGTGGCCAGGCAGCGAAGCTGCTCATGGCGCAGCACGGCCCACCGGCTGTCCTCCTGATAGATGGCCTCCGGTCCGAAGTTCGGCAGCTGCGCATAGATGATCGGCAGATCCCCCCGCCCGAATATGGCTCTCCAGTCCCTGGCCAGATGTTGGAACAGACCGCTGTAGCCAAGAGGTTGATGCGTGTTGGACTCGCCCTGGTACCAGAGCACGCCCGCAAGCGCATATTGGCGCAGCGGCGCGATCATCCCGTTGAACAGCCCACAAGGCTTCCATTGGAAGAATGTCTGCTCCGGAAGCTCGTCAGCCGTCGCCCCGATCCGATATCGCCACACGCCTTCGAGGCCGATCTCCTGTCCGTTCGCGCGAATCCGGTACGGCATGTCCCGGATGAACTCGCCGGTATGGCGAACGCTGAGCACGCGGACAGCAATCGTATTAAGGCCTTCCTTGAGCACGCCGGCCGGAAGCGGGTAGCGCCTGGGCGGATACCGATAGGCGGTGCTGCCGACAAGCGTTCCATTCACATAAGTATCATCGGCATCGACGATCGTGCCGAGCAGCAGCTTCGCCTCACATCCCGCCATGGATGCGGGAACCTCGAAGGTCCGGCGGAACCAGACCGAGCCGCGCACCTCTTCAAGCTCGCTGCCCTGCCAGGAATCAGGGACAGCGAAAGTTCGCCATGCCGCGCTGTCATCGTCGGGCAGGTACCAGCCTTCCTTCAGTCCCTGATCCTGTTCGTTCAATCTGGCGTACCAACGGGCGGCTCTCGCTTCATCCGACCGGATCACCGATGCGACGAAGGATTCGTTCTTGCACCGTTCAAGCTCTTCCTTAAGCTCCGGATACTGTCCGATCGTCTCCTCGCTGAGCCACGCCTCAATGGGCGAACCGCCCACCGCTGTGCGGATGAGCCCGATCGGCACGCCATACTTCTCATACAAGGCTCTGGCAAAGAAAAAACCGACCCCGCTGAAGTCCATGACGTCCTGACCGACGGCGCGAATCCAGTTCCCCTCCGTCACATCCGGACGAGGTCCGGCAAACGAGACGTGAAGCGGAACGCTGAATTGGCGAATGTGCGGAAGATCGACTTCACGCACCTCATCCTCCAGCCGATCCAGAGTCCTCCTCACCGGCAGTTCCATGTTGGATTGACCGCCGAGCAGCCACACATCGCCGACCATCACATCCCGGATGATCCGCTCCTCGCCATCTGCGGATATGTACAGCTCATGCGGGCCGCCCGCAGGAAGATTCTCCATCACGATCTTCCAGTTGCCCTGCGCATCCGCTCGCGTTTCATATGTGCGCCCCAGGAAGCGGATCCGCACGCGCTCTTCCCGCTCCACGCTTCCCCATATCGCCGTCCTTGCATTCCGCTGCAGCACCATGCCGTCACTGATCAATGCAGACAGTCGCATCTTCCCGTCCCTCCCGATATCGATCTCCGCTCACAGCCTGGATGGATCGCCTGAACAGTTCTATCGCAACGCACCCGGGCAGGCTCATCCACCCGGCGATCTATAGCCATGTTGGCTGTGACAACTTCTTGTCGATCATCCTGTTGCTCTCCTGTCATTATCTCGCATTTTATCCACGAATGCCATATAATAGGATGATGGATGAATGCGTATAATCGGGGGTGATGAACAGATGGCACACAAAGAACATCAGGAGCATCAGCAGTGGATACAGCAAGCGATCGACATCGCGGTGAGCAATGTCCACAGCCGCAGGGGAGGACCCTTCGGCGCCATCGTGGTGAAGGACGGGAAGATCATCGGCGTGGGCAAGAATGAAGTCACGGCGCTGAATGACCCGACAGCGCATGCCGAAGTGCAGGCGATCCGAGATGCTTGCCGCAACCTCGGCAGCTTCCAGCTGACGGATTGCGTCATCTATTCGAGCTGCGAGCCATGCCCGATGTGCATCGGGGCGATCTATTGGGCGAGACTCAGAGCGGTGTACTTCGCAGCAACGAAGCACGAAGCGGCAAGGGCGGGCTTCGACGACCACTTCATCTACGAGCAGATCGAGCTGCCGATGGAGCAGCGGTCGATCGGGATGAAGAGAATCACGACCGGGCACGACAACGCGCCTTTTGAAGCCTGGACAAGCGCCGAGGACAAGATCGAGTATTAGGCATGATGCCGATGCACGATACGCCCGCCCGGGCATACTCACAGCAAACAAACAAGGGCGGCATCCGCATACCGCCCTCACTTCAAACGTTCTATATAAAGATCGATTATTCCATAAAGTCCTTCAATTGCTTGCTCCTGCTCGGATGTCTCAGCTTGCGCAGCGCCTTCGCCTCGATCTGGCGAATGCGCTCGCGGGTAACGCCGAACACCTTGCCGACTTCCTCCAGCGTGCGGGAACGCCCGTCATCCAGGCCGAAACGCAGCCTGAGCACGCTCTCCTCCCGCTCCGTGAGCGTGTCCAGCACCTCGCTGATCTGCTCCTTCAACATCTCATAGGAGGCCGCATCCGCAGGCGCCATCACCTCATGATCTTCGATGAAGTCGCCAAGGCTCGAATCATTCTCTTCCCCGACCGGCGTTTCGAGAGAGATCGGTTCCTGGGCGATCTTCATGATCTCGCGCACCTTCTCAGGTGTCAGCCCCATCTCCTGCGCGATCTCCTCCGGTGTTGGCTCGCGTCCCAGATCCTGATGCAGCTGTCTGGAGACGCGTATATACTTGTTGATCGTCTCCACCATGTGCACCGGGATGCGAATCGTTCGGGCCTGGTCCGCGATCGCGCGCGAGATCGCCTGGCGAATCCACCAGGTGGCGTAGGTGCTGAACTTGAAGCCTTTCCTGTAATCGAATTTCTCGACGGCCTTCATCAGCCCCATATTCCCTTCCTGGATCAGATCGAGAAACATCAGACCTCTGCCTGCATATTTGCGGGCGATGCTGACGACAAGCCGAAGGTTCGCTTCTGCCAGCCTGCGCTTTGCTTCCTTGTCACCCTGGGCGATCCGTTTCGCGAGCTCTATCTCTTCCTCCGCCGACAACAGTTCCACTCGACCGATCTCCTTCAGATACATGCGAACCGAATCGCTGGTAGCCGCATCGGTCGATCCGATAAATTCGTGCACGGCCAGATGGTCATGATCAGCGCTGTCAAAATCCTGGTCCTCTTCATCCTCCACCGCGATTCCTGACTCAGCCAGCTGCTCAAGGAATTCATCCAGCTGTTCCGGACTTACTTCATACGGAGCCAGCCTATCCATGATGTCCTTGTAGGAAAGGGAAGATTGCTTCTTGCCTTCCTCCAGCAATTGCCGCATCACCTGCTCGGCAGACCGCTCCGCAGCAATCTCCGACTTGGCTGATACTACCTCATCTTTGGTTGGAACGCTCATATCGGCACCCCTTTTATACAGTAGATTCGCAAATACCAGGATTCGCAAAACCTCATTGACAACCAGGAATCGGCTGTGTTATATTAAAAGATATTTCGGGTTCACACGTAGTATTCGTTATTCTATCAAAAATATGATTCAATTTCAATACTCTATTTGCTAGTAATATATTCCATAGAATTAACCAGGGGCTGTCCCATTTGTCATCGGTGATGACATCGGGAAGCCCCTTTTTCGCCATATTCTTCATGCAATCCAATAGTCCGTCATGGAGCGGCTGCCTACTCTTCCTGATGCAGCTTCAGTTTCGCCAGCGCATCCGCAAGCGCCGTGTTCAGCGGCTCGTCCTGCTGCTGTTGCTGCTTGCGCAGATATTGCTGCACCTCGCGCTTGCTGACGCCCGGCGTTCTCTCCGCCTTCCGCTTCTCGTAGGCGCTCAGCTTCTCGCGGTACCCGCATGCGCAGACGAAGATCCTGCCATCTCCCTCGCCTCGCAGCTCCATGCGCTTCATGCAATTCGGACAACGGGCATTGGTCGATATGGCGACCGTCTTGCGATGACCGCACTCGCGATCGCTGCAGACCAGCATGCGGCCTCGCCTGCCCTTGACTTCCAGCATCGCCTTGCCGCAGTTCGGACACCTGGTCGTGGTGAGATTGTCATGCCTGAACGTCCTGGTGCTGTTCCTGATCTCCTGCACGGCCTCCCTGGCGAATGCCTGCATCTCGCGAATAAACGCCTGCTTGTCCAGCTTGCCGGTGGCGATGCTCTCCAGCTTCATCTCCCATTCCGCCGTCATGACCGGGGATTTCAGCTCTTCCGGGACGAGCTCCAGCAGCTGCAGCCCCTTGGAGGTCATGTGGATCTCCTGTCCGCGCTTCTCGATATAGAAATTGTCGAACAGCTTCTCGATGATGTCCGCTCGCGTCGCCACGGTGCCCAGACCGCCCGAGCGATGGAGCGTGCGGATCAACTCGCTGCTCTCGCCGGACATGTAAGGAGCCGGATTCTCCATGGCGGACAGCAGCGTCGCCTCGGTGAATCGCTTCGGCGGCCTGGTCTCGCCTCGCGTCATCGCAAGCTCCGGCGATCTCAGCACATCGCCGACTCCAAGCGGCGGCAGAGCCTGCTCCTTCAGGTCTTCTTCTCCGTCCTCATCGTCATCGAGCTGACCATACACCTCCGCCCAGCCAGGGGCAGTGACGATCTTGCCCTTCGCCGTGAAGTTCTCCCCATCGATCGTCGCCGTGATCCTCGTCTCGTCATATTCGAACGGCGGCAGAAGCACGGCGAGGAAGCGCTTGACGACGAGGTCATAGATCTTGCGCTCGCGATCGGACAGCTTGTGATAGAGCGGCGACTGCTCCGTCGGGATGATGGCATGATGATCCGACACCTTGCTGTCATCGACGAAGCCCTGGTGCGCGCGAATGCCGCTCCCCAGGATGCGGGCGGCCATGGTTCTGTACGGCGGGAAGCTGACAGCGCGCAGGCGCTCAGGCAGCGTCTCGACGATATCCGAGGACAGATAGCGGGAATCGGTTCGCGGATACGTCAGCGCCTTGTGCTGCTCATACAGGCTCTGCATCGCCGAGAGCGTCTCCTTGGCCGAATATCCGTACAGCCTGTTGGCGTCGCGCTGCAGCTCCGTCAGATCATACAGGGCAGGGGCATACTTCTTCCGATGCTTCTTCTCGATGCTCGTGATCTTCGCGTCCTTGCCAGCCAGCCTGCGCTGCAGCGCTTCGATCTCCTGTCTGTCGAAGCTGCGCATCGACTTCGTATGCTTGTGCTGCCAGGTCAGCTTCAGTCCGTTCGCCGATGCCGTCAAGCCATAATACGCTCTCGGCTGGAACGAGCGGATCTCCTGCTCGCGCTTCGCGATGATCGCCAGCGTAGGCGTCTGAACGCGTCCGCAGGAGAGCTGCGCATTGAACTTGCACGTGAGCGCGCGCGTCGCATTGATGCCCACATACCAGTCCGCCTGGGCGCGGGCTTCGGCGGAGGCATACAGATGATCATACTGACGGCCGTCCTTCAGCTGCCGGAAGCCATCGGCGATGGCCTTGTCCGTCACGGACGAGATCCACAGCCGCCTGATCGGCTTGCGAACGCCCGCCTTGGCGAGGATCCAGCGAGCCACTAGCTCACCTTCGCGCCCGGCGTCCGTCGCGATGATCACTTCTCCGACATCCTTGCGCAGAAGCTGCTGCTTCACCGCCTGGAACTGTTTGCTGCTCTGCCTGATGACGGTCAGCTTGAGCGGCGAGGGAAGCAGCGGCAGATCGTCCAACCGCCAGGTTTTATACGCTTCATCGTACTCCTCGGGGTCAGCCAACGTCACCAGATGGCCAAGCGCCCAGGTCACGACGTACCGCTCGCCTTCCAGACAGCCGTTGCCCTTGGTCGTACATCGGAGCACGCGCGCGATGTCTCTTGCCACCGATGGTTTCTCTGCCAATACTACGCTTTTCATGCCAAGTTCGATCCTCCGCATTCCTTGTAATCAGGCATATCATGATACATGATACCAATACCAATACCTTACCACAGCCTGTGGAGAGTTACAAAACGGAACACCGGTGAGTCAGCATCCTGAAGAGCCCCCTGACCGATCAACCTGCAAAAAAAATAGACCCTCTCAAACCTGGGCCGAATCGGTCAGGTTGAGAGGAAATATTCAAAACCCGGTGGAATACTTGACGATATATAATATATCAAGATAGATAGAGACGACAAAGCAACGTTTTGTCTTGTTGGATTGGTATTAAATACCATTTAAATTTATGCATGCTACTTACGTCAATAAAGGAAGATAGGGAGTTCCAAGGGGAAAACACATTCGAGAAACACGCAAATCCAGGGGGAAAATTGAATTACGATCCACAATTCAATCGTAATTCGTCCGATTGAGGATAGTCATGCGGGCACAATCAATCTCTCTATCGGGCTGCTAGATGATAAACCTCCTGCCAAAATGTAAGGTGCGCTTGGTAATTTCTACCAGCGGATGGCGGTTAATCGTAACTTTTGGTGACTGATTCAATTTCTCCCACTTTTTCTCGTCGATCATCAGTTTCTGCATGACCTCGTAGATATCCAGCTCAATCTTTTCTTTCGACAACATTCTCACCTCAAATCAATCATGAAAAGTACGTATATTCAGCCTTCTGGGGTGTCCACACCAAAACGCGCAGGAATATAACCAACATGCATCATTCAATCTATCGAGAGGAAACAAGAAGGATCATCTAATACTGGATATTAATGTGAAAATCACGTTTTTTAGTATATCGAATCTTTCATTACTCGATCATTACTGGGTCACGGATGTTCTGCTTCGGGAGATGAAGAACCAAGATGTTTATTCAGTTGAACGGACGCCGCCTGCATTACGAACTAAATAACTGTGCTTCTGCAGATCCTGAGAGAACGGTAGTGCTGATCCATGGTCTGGGGCAAAATCTGCGCACATGGGATCCGCTCATCCCCTACCTGTCCCATTACCGCATCCTGCGCTACGATATAGGCGGACACGGCGCGAGCGATGCGCCCGAGACCGGCTATCATCATCTGCATATCTACTCGGATGAGCTGCTGGCGCTGCTCAACTATCTCAATATCCGAAAGGCCATTCTGTTCGGTTACGAATTAGGCGCATGCATCGCGACGCACTTCTCCGGCCAGTACCCGGAATACGCCTCGCGGCTCATTACCGCATCTCACCCCGTTTACTATCCAGATGAGATTCGCAAGAAAAAGTACAAGCAACGCCTGAATGAGCTGAAACGCATCGGCTTGCCCAGATTCGCCGCCCGTTGCCTCACGGATATCACCATGCACACGGATGCTGACTTCCTGGCTCACGCCTATTCGCAAGTATCCATCGAAACCTATGAAGCCATCATTCAGATGTTGGACAACAGCAGCCTGCTGCACGACTACAGTCTCGTGGCGCAGCCGGTGCTTCATCTGATCGGCGAACGGGATACATTGTATCCGCCGGAGATGCTGCTCCAGGCGATCCGCTATTTCTATCCGCCTCCGATCCTGATGATGGTTCCGAATGCCAAAAGCCTCGTCCATGTGGACAACCCGGAATATACCGCGCAGCGCATCGACGCCTTCGTGCGGACGGAGATGAACCA
The DNA here is from genome assembly GCA_937957685.1 of uncultured Paenibacillaceae bacterium. Classification (GTDB taxonomy): domain Bacteria; phylum Bacillota; class Bacilli; order Paenibacillales; family DA-C8; genus Insulibacter. The sequence goes on along the minus strand of CALGAO010000133.1, from coordinate 31,567 downwards.
GACTGCGCCTCTGGCGAAGGAGGCATCCACCTACTACACGACCTATACCTCCCTGCTCCACAAGCGGAAGCAAGACTCCCCGGTCAGTCACCAGTTGCGCATCGACGTCATGCACCAGTTTGAAGCGAGAATCAACGGGCATCTGCTGCAAGGCAACTGGAAGGTGAGGAAAGCGCAGGAGCTGATCATCTATCTCATCTACAACAAGGTCGCCATGCGGGAGAAGCTGTATGATCTGTTCTGGCCTCATCTCAATCTGGAGAATGCGCAGAACATGCTGCGCGTCAGCGTCAACCATCTGAAGAAACTGATCGACAAGCCCTTCGGTACCTCATTCGTCATCTCCAGCAGGGACCGCATCGAGCTGACCGGCGAGGTGGAGAGCGACCTGCTCGATCTGCTCGGCGAGATCCAGAGGTTCCACGCCTGCGAGAACCACGACGAGAAAGAGATGATCGCCCGGAGGATCGGCCACACCTTCACCTCGTCGATATTGGAGGGGTATTACAACGACTGGATCATGAGTCTCCGCGAGGAGCTGATCAACTCCGCAGCGCCGATCATCAAGTGGGTTGCGCAGCGATACGAATCGAGAAACCAGCTCATGGACAGCATCATGTTCTACAAGCTGATGCTGCAGATGCTGCCGGAGGAGATCGAGCTCAACCAGAAGATCGCAGGGCTGTACGATGATCTCCAGCTCAAGGGCCTGGCGCGCGAATGGCAGGAACGATACTGGCGCGCCTTGAACGGCGAGGACTATTAGCTGCGTCAGGCATCCTTCGTCCAGACTCTCCGTTCAAGGCGACGCTTCCCCTTGGCGGACCGGCGATCGATCAAGCTGCGGTTCAGCTGCTTCATTGCTTCGGCACGACTTGCAGACCAAGGTGAATCTGGATGTTGTCGATGAGCTCCAGCACGCCTGCGCGCAGCTTGTCCATCATCTGCTTCGCCTCCTCGCGCGAATGACCGACGGTGCTGAAGTAGATCTTCAGCTTCGGCTCCGTGCCGGATGGGCGAATGGCGAACCATGAGCCGTTGATGAAGGAATAATGAAGGACGTTCGAGCGCGGCAATCCGATCGATCTCAGCATATTGCTCGACAGATGCAGCTCAGTGCCGCGGTCGAAGTCGCGGATCCAGCTGACGCGCCATCCGTCAACCCGAGGAACGATCAACTGGCGCAGATAATTCATGATCTCATTCATCCGCACCATGCCTTCGATCCCCTTCAACGCGATGGAATGCTGGGATTCCTCATAATAGCCGAACTGTTCATGCAACTGCTTCAGCCGGTCGAGCAAGGTCATCCCCCGCTGCTTGTAATACGCCGTCATCTCGCAGATGAACAGGCAGGCCTGTACGGCATCCTTGTCCCTGACGAAATCGCCGATCAGATAACCATAGCTTTCCTCATATCCGAACAGGAAATGCTTGTCCCCTGATCTCTCGAACCTGCCGATCATCTCGCCGATGTATTTGAAGCCGGTCAGGGTGTCCATCGTTTCGACTCCGTAGGAGGAAGCGATCAATCGGCCGAGCTCCGAGGTGACGATCGTTTTCAGGATGACACCGCTTTCAGGCAAACTTCCGCTTCGCTGCTTCTGCATGAGCAGGTAGTCGAGCATCAATGCTCCCGTTTCGTTGCCATTCAGGCACCAGTAATGGTGGCCTGCATCACGCACGGCGATGCCTGCCCGATCGGCATCCGGATCCGTGGCCATCACGATGTCCGCCTGCACCTCCCTGGCCAGCTGTATAGCCAGTTGGAGGGCCTCCTGATCCTCCGGATTGGGCGAGCGGACCGTCGGGAAATCTCCGTCCGGCTTCTCCTGTTCGGGCACGACGAATACCCTGGAGAATCCTGCTCTCCTGAGCGCTTCTCGCACCGGAACATTGCCCGTACCGTGGAGAGGCGTATACACGATGGTGAGCTTGTCCGCTTGCTCCCGAATGCACGATGGGTCCTGGATGATCGTCAGCAGCCGTTCATAATATTGCTCAACCAGCTCCTGACCGATCGGAACGAGCAATCCCTGCCGGATCGCTTCCTCCTTGTCCATAATCTCGACTGCCAGCTCGTCCTCCACCTGATCGATGGCAGCCATGATATCCTTCGCCGTCTGTGAGGTGATCTGCGCGCCATCTGCGCCGTACACCTTGTAGCCGTTGTCGGATGGCGGATTGTGGCTGGCGGTGATCATGACGCCCGCTGACGCCTGAAGCTGGCGAACCGCATACGAGAGCAGGGGGGTCGGATACAGCTGTTCGAACAGATACGCCTTGATGCCGTTGCGCGCCAGCACGCATGCCGTCTGCTCGGCGAACTCCCGCGAACAGCGGCGCGAGTCGTAACCGATGGCGACGCTTCCTGTTTCCGGCTGGCTCTTCAGGTAATCAGCCAGCCCCTGCGTCGCCTTGCGCACCGTATAGATATTCAACCTGTTCGTTCCCGGACCGATCTCGGCGCGCAGGCCGCCTGTTCCGAATTCGAGATTTTTGCCGAAGTATTCTGAAATTTCGGAATCGTCCATGTGCTCCATTTCGTCTCTCAGCTCTTGCGGGATATCCGCTCTCAGCCACCTCAGATAATCGATATAGGATTCATGTTGGATGGACTCCGCTTCCTGCATCCTCTCTGGTCCCTCCTCCAGATATTGCTCCAGGATTTTCTTCTGTTTGCGTTTCAGGTAGCTCCTCCGGTTGTATTCCCGCACCTTGTCCTTGTTGTTGGCCCGCCATTCGCGATGGTATTCCCGCTTGTCCTTGGGCACGCCGTCCTGCTTGCGCCTCGGTGCGGCTTCCACCCTCAGTCCGTTGACGCAATGGCTGAGCCTGACGCACATGTCATAGGCTTTTTTCTTGCCATAGACAGACATGTACGGCTTCCCCTGATAGGTGATTAACCATTTGGATGGATATGATTTCCCTTGCAAGCTACATATCACCCCGATCTGAAAACGAGTAACTGCCTGATCTCAACAGCAGATGGCTTCATATCAAAAAGCCGTTACGATATTCGTGTTCCTGTCAAGGAGCTTCTTCGCCTCATCAGAACATGGTTTTGTTGATCAGGCTGATCCTGGATGAGCAAAGCTGCAACATCTCCTCCCAATCCATGATGAGCCTCGTGATATCCTCTTCGATGAGCAGGCTGCCTGTTTGCACCTCGATGATCCCGAGATCCTGGATGGCGCGAACGCTGTGCCTCGTACCCGCAGGAATATGCAGCACATCCCCCGCCTTGACCGGCATGAGCCGTTCGTTCACGATGACCTCGCCGGAGCCGGAGATGATCGTCCATACCTCGTCACGCATCTCGTGCAGCTGATAGCTGAGATGCTTGCCGGCGTGAATGCAGATGCGCTTGGTGAGCGTCTGCCTGCCTTCGCCGGTGACGCTGAAGTCGAGCACCTTGTACCAGCCCCATCGCCGTTCCTCATACATCGGCCGCTGCTCCAGGCACTGGACGACATCCTTGATCCCGGGGGAAGCCTCCTTGCTCGAGACGAGGATCCCGTCCGGGCTGGCGGCCACGATCATCTCCTTCATGCCGACAAGGGCGATCGGAATATCCAGCTCGTTGATCACGTGGACATCCCTGCAATCGTCGCTGACGATCGCCTTGCCGCTGACCGGTTCAGGCATATGCTCGACAAGCGCGTTCCAGGTGCCCAGGTCCTGCCAGCACCCGTCATAGATGGAGGCGATGATGTCGGTTTCCTTCTCCAACACCTCGTAATCGAAGCTGATCCTGGGCAGCTGTTGATAGGCCTTGCGCATCTGCTCGAACTGGATGGGCAAGCCTCTGTCGATCAGCAGCTGGATGAGGTAATTCAGCCGGAATACAAAAACCCCGCTGTTCCACAGCGATCCCTGACGAATCAGGTCCTCCGCCAGTGGAGCGCGAGGTTTCTCTACGAAATGACTGACCTGGATATACTTGCGTTGTCCCTTTGTCGAGCTATCCGAGGGCTTCGGCACGATATAGCCGAATTTGGAAGAAGGGCTGTCCGGCTTGATGCCGATCAGGCCAACCTTCGCTTCCGTCTGCTGAAGCAGGGACTCAAGCGTCAGCAGCCTGGTGAAGAAATCGTCTTCCACATAAGGGTCCACCGGAAGGACCGCGACCGTCTCTCCCAATCCGACGCCGGCGACCGAATACAGATAGGTGGCGGCCAGCGCAATCGCCGGAAACGTATCCCTTCTCTCCGGCTCCACGATGATCGGAACATCGAGGCCCAGCTGCGCCTGCAGCATCTCCACCTGGCTGCGGCTGGTCGAGATATGGGCGTCGCGCCGCAAGCCCGCTTGCCCGAGCTGTCTCCATACCCGCTGCACCATCGATTCCGGCCTGCCGTCCGGGGCTTTCAGCACCTTGAGAAACTGCTTGGACCTCGTCTCGTTGGACAACGGCCAGAGCCGTTTCCCTGAACCGCCTGACAATAGCACAACCTTCATTCGCTCACCCTCCGTCCTTCATAGTGTAGGCCATGCCCGATCATCCGGTCTTCTCCCCCGCATCCACGTACCTGTGCTCATGCACGGGCAGGCTGTTCATCATCGGCCTGCCGATCGAGTAGTAGGAGAAGCCGGTTCCGGCGATGTCCTGCACGGTAAACACATTGCGGCCATCCACGAGAATCGGCTGCTTCATCAGCTTCGCGAGCTTGCCCAGATCCACCTTCGCGAATTCCTCCCACTCGGTCAGCAGGCACAGCGCATCCGCGTCCCAGGCTGCTTCCTCGGCGCTGTTGCAGTAGGTGATGGAAGGCGAATCCACCTTGCGCCGGAAGTGCTTCATCGCGATCGGATCATAGGCGCGCACGCTTGCGCCAAGATCCAGCAGGATCGGGATGATCTCCAGCGACGGTGCTTCGCGGATGTCATCGGTATCCGGCTTGAACGACAACCCCCAGACCGCGATCGTCTTGCCCTGCAACGTGCCGAGTGATTCCGTCAGCTTGCGGATCACGTTCAGCCTCTGCAGCTGGTTCACCTCAATCACGGAGCGGAGCAGCTTGAAGTCGTACTCGACATTGCCGGCGATCTGGATAAGCGCCTGCGTATCCTTCGGGAAACAGGAGCCGCCATAGCCGATGCCCGCCCTGAGGAAGGCGGGGCCGATCCGCTTGTCATAGCCCATGCCTCGCGCCACCTCCGTCACATCCGCCCCGACCTTCTCGCAGATGTTGGCGATCTCGTTGATGAAGGAGATCTTCGTGGCGAGGAAGGCGTTGGACGCATACTTGATCATCTCCGCGCTGCGCAGATCCGTCATCACCAGACGGTCCGTGAGCGTCCGGTGCAGCCCGGCGATGACCTCCGCCGCCTGCGAATTGTCCGCGCCGATGACAACCCGATCAGGGTAGAACGTGTCCCTGACAGCCGTGCCTTCCCTCAGGAACTCGGGCACGGATACCACGTCAAAAGGATGTGTGGTCAGATCGGCGATGAGCTTCCGGATGCGCTCATTGGTACCAACGGGCACCGTGCTCTTCGTAACGATGATCTTGTAGCCGTTCATCGCTTCGGCGATCTCCCGCGCCGCTTGCAGGATGTAGGTCAGATCCGCCTCGCCGTTCTCCCCTTGCGGGGTCCCGACGGCGATAATAACAATCTCCGCATCCTTGACAGGAGCGGAGATGTCGGTGGTGAAGAACAGACGCCCTTCGGCTGTATTCTGGTCGATCAATTCTTTCAGGCCAGGCTCGTAGATCGGCACTTCGCCACGCTTCAGCATGTCGATCTTCGCCTCTACCTTGTCCACGCATGTGACCTCATGTCCCAAATGGGCGAAGCATACACCCGACACAAGCCCGACATACCCGGTTCCGATAACCGTTATTTTCATAGCCTTCACCTCTCTGTTATGAAATGTCAACCTTGACTTTCCGTTGCACGTGTTCCGCCCGCATTGCAAGCGCCTGTCGATAGATGTCCAACCTGGATCTGGCCGCGTTCTCCCAGGTATATCGCTGTGCAGTCTGATAGGCATTGACGCGAAGTCTGGTCAGGAGCTCGCGATCCTTCAGCAGCAATTCAACCGCGGCGATGATCGCCTCCACATCCCGCTTCGGAACGACCAGCGCGTCATGGCGATCCCGCACGATGTCCCTTGGCCCGGCGGTGTCTGTCGTGACCGGCGCCAGGCCGCAGGCCATCGCTTCGATCAGCGTCTTGCCGAAACCTTCGGACAATGTCGCGAACAGATTGATATGATGGCCCCGCATCAGCTCCGGGAGCAGCTGATGCTCATAATGGGCAATGACGCGCACCCGATGTCTGACCGCCTCGGGGAAGCAAGCGTGAACCTGCGATGCATCCTTGCCAGTACCGACGAAGGTCACCTCCAGCTGCTCATTCCGCTCAAGCAGTCGCGCCAGCGCCTGTGTGCTGTAATGGATGCCCTTGCGCTCAATAAAAGAGCCGATATGGGCGATCCGGATCACTTCATCCTCTGTGGTATCCAGATTCCCTACCGGCAGACCGAGCATATAATCCGGCAATCCATTGGCGACGACGCTCACGCGAGACTGACCCAGCTGTTCCTCGACGAACCGTTTGTCCTCCGAATTGAGCACGATGCAGTAATTGCTTCTTCTGATCGACTGGCTCACCTCCCAGATCCGGAAGCCTCCCCAGTAGATAAAATACTTCCAGCTGAGATGGAGATTCCCCCTTCGCCGCTCCTCCAGCCTCTCCGCCTTCGCCATATGCTCGAGCCCATGGCTGCTGAAGATGATCGGCGGCCTGTTTCGAAGATAGGAAAGCACCCAGCTGTCTCCGGAAGCAATATCCAGGAGATCGTAAGACCTCCATCTCCGGCTGCGGGCAGCCAGATTCCAGGGGAAGATCACTCGGTCAAACAGGGCCCCGCGAAACCGTTTGAGATCATCCATAAAGTAAATATCCACTTCCACACCAAGCTTCCTGAGCGCTTCTGCGATGGCGACGCGAGTTCCGGCTACGCCGCTGTTGATGTTGTAATCCGCGTTGGATATCATCGCGATCTTCATCTCTTTACCACCTCACCCCTTTATAGCCAGATACTTCCATTCGCGAACGGATGATTCTGCAATGAAATAATGAAATGTATCTGTTTCTCATGAGCACATCAACCAGTGGATTTTCGAACCAGTCCTGGCTTCCTGATTTGCCTTCTGATGTCCGATATATCGGCTCCTCTGATCATCAGAAGCTCACGAAGGCTGATTCGTTCACTGTATGCATAAACGATGATGAACAGGAAACAGGCTAGCGAATAGGAGATCGATGAGGAGATGGCTGCGCCCTCCGCTCCGTATCTGGGAATCAGGTACCAGTTGGCCGCGACGTTGACGATTAACGACGGTATGGCCAGCAACATGCTCAGCAATGGCTTCCCGCGACCAGAAAGATCCGAGTGAAGAAGCTTGACAATGACCATCAGGATGATGCCTGGCAGGAGCAGCCTGATGACCGGAATCGAATCCGAATAGGCCTTGCCGTACAAGAGGTTTACAAATATCGGCATGATCCCCCAGAAAACAATGCCAAAGACAAACAGGACCGGCACAAGCATGCGAATCATCCTGGCGGTTCTCTGCACCGCTTCGTTCTCCGTTTTGCTGTTTGCACTTCGAGCAAATAAAACCATTCCAACCGCAGTCGGTATTTGCCAGATCAGTTCAGATACATTCGTACCCAGGGAATAGATGCCAACCTCATAGATGGTGGACATCGATTCAAGCATCACCAGATCGATTCGCAGGTTGAGCTGGAGGATCAGGATTGCGGCCGCGAAGGCAATGCCCCGACTGAACAATTGCATCGAGATCGGCTTCAGGATACGAAGCTTCAACCTTACTTCCTTGCCCGCATAAAACGTCGATAATATGCAAGCTGCCAGTGAAATCGTGAATGTCGTCAGAACCATTCCCATAACGCCCAAACGTAATCCGGCAACGAGCAACAGCGTACATGCAATATTCAACAAAACTCGGTAGACGTCCAGCTTGTTCATGGCGCTGATCCTTTCCTTGCCTTGCAAAAAGCCTTTCATATAGCGTATCCCGAGATCGCAAGGGATGACGAGCAACATGATCAGCAGCAGCAACCAGTATTCAGAGCCGAACTGGAAGGCATAGAAAATGGCAGCCACGCAAACTGCGAAGATGGACGTCAGGATCCATAACAGCAACAAGGAGGAGGCAATATCCTCCTGGCGATGGATTTTACGCCCAACCAGATAGGCAGCTGAATGACCAATACCGAAATCCGAAAAAGCAAGAACGAGTCCGGGAATAACAGAAATCGCAGCGTATAAGCCTTTGCCCTCGGGACCCAGCAGTCTGGCTGTAATGATGGACACGATGAAATTGCCGACCAGCACCAGGAGACGTGTACCGAACGTTGTGGAAACATCAAACAATGTGCTGTTTTTTTTCACAAAAGCCACCTTGCAGTATGGAAGATTGATATCATACACTCTCACACTCTTTTCTTGTGATCAGATCAGGATAAGCGGATCATCTGCGTGTCTTTGCATTTTGCATTTCTTCTTGCTTTCCGGTCATTTCTGATATAGGAACAAGCCAGCCTGAACGTCCGCCAGCTGGTCACAAGCCCGCATAGGACATTCCGCTTGAGATTGGTCAACACATTATGCGCCGTGGCAACGATCAAATAAATCACAGCTTTCGCAGCCTTCCGCTCCGAATACAGATATCGCTTGAATGTCACGTACAATCGGGAAGCATCCTTAAAGGGTTTGTAGTAGTTGCGATTTGCAGGTGAAGGATAGTGCATATTGAACGCATCCCTAAGCAGATGAATCTTGTAGCCTTCATAGCTGCTCCTGAGTGCAAAGTCTACTTCTTCATACCCATATACCAACTGATCATCAAAGCGAAGCTTGTCGAAGACGCTGATCGGGAACAGGGTGCTGTTGATCACGACCGATCGCAATCCTTGATCCGAACGATACTCGACTTGCTGAAAGCCGAGGAAGCTCTGATCATGCGGTAGCCGGACCCTTCCATCCCGGTGATGCTCCGTCCCGGTGACGATCAATTTGACGGACTCCTCGAGCGGACGAGCGCTGATGTAGTTCCACATTTTTTCCAGAAACCTCTTCTCGAGGATCACGTCATCGTCGATGAACAGCACATTTGTTCCGGTTGCCAAATTGACCGCATGATTGCGATTGGCCCCAAGTCCCTTACGCGGTCCCCTCGTATACTTGACTTCGGGATACCGGCTGCGTACCATGATTTCCGTCTCATCGTTCGTGCTGTCGTCTGAGACGATCGTTTCATAGACAGGAATTGTTGATCTCATAAGAGATGCCAGCGCCCTGTCCAGTTCCTCCGGCCTGTTTCTGGTACAGATACATACAGATACCTTGAACACATAGATCAATCCTTGCCTGAGTTATTATTGAGGGCTCAACTGTTTATTGGTGATCCCTGTTGCGGAACGTTATATAACTCATACCCCCATGTTCCTGGACCTTTCCTCGTTTCCAGGTCCGCCAACCCTCATACCTTCCTATTAAGGAGCAGATCATCTTCTTCCACGCCAGAAGCCTCTCTCTGGGCAAGAAACGAAAGAACTGGACGATGCCTGGAATTGCTCTCGTTCCGATGAGGACAGCCCAGACCAGGAATATCGGTATCTGGACCATTCTCAGATGCTTGAGCAAAACCAGTGTTTCGTTATGAACGGCATTGATCATCGCCTCGCGATGATAGATACCCCGCTGATCCTCGTCATGTCGGACAGATGGATAATGATCGACAGCGACATCCGGGCTGTACACGAGTTTCCACCCGGCTCGTTTGACCGACAGGCTGAAATCCAGGTCATTGTGCACCTGCGCTCCCTTGCCCCTGAGCCGTCGATCAAACCAGATTCCGCGAATCGCTTCCCTCCGGTAACTCATATTGGCCCCCTTGAGCACATCCACTTCACGCATGCCGCCTGATCCGAGGTGGTGGTTGCCGGTGACGCGTCCATACCACGCCAGACGGCCTACCTTTCTTCTCGTCCCGCTAACGACCCGACCGTTTCGATGTATCCAGTCACGACCGCCTATACCTCCGACATCGGGATGCTCCCTGAAGATCGCCTCGATGCGAAGCAACCAGTCCGGACGAGGAACCGCATCATCATCGATAATCGCAAGAATATCTCCCGAAGCATGCATGATGCCGGTATTCAACGCATGTACTTGCCCGGGCTGATCCACCTCGACGATTCTAAGCCGCCTGTCGTATGGCCTTTTGCTGAGGGCTTCCTTCGTCTCCAGGTCAGAATCCCGCACGATCACGAGCACTTCGTCGGGCTGTCTGGTTTGATTGTCCAGACCGGACAGACAATTGAGCAGGTCGCGAACACGACGATAGGTCGGGACAATGACCGTGATGCTAGGTTTCAACGACTTGCACCTCACTTATGTTCCTGGTTCTGTTCTCCGTCTCGGTGATGAGCCGGATCTCGCGCAGGAAGCGAGCCGTGTCGAATCGCTCCGCATGTTTCCGGATCCGTTCACTGTCCCAGCGGGAGTCATCCCAGTCCTTCAGCACTCGCACCAGGCTGTATACATCCTGTTCATCGAAGAACAGGCCGTTTAGTCCCGGTTGGATCGTATCCAGCGCTCCTCCGCCGCGATAGGCGATCACCGGCCTGCCGCAGGCATTGGCCTCCAGCGGCGTGATGCCGAAGTCCTCCAGCCCGGGGAACAGCAATGCGCGGCAGTGTTTCATGTAATGGATGACCTCCGCATCACCCAGTCGGCCAAGGAACTTCACCGTGGGCCCGGCGAGCGACTCCAGCCTTGCCCGATCGGGACCTTCGCCGATGACGATCAGCTCCAGGCCGAGCTTGCTGCAGGCTTCCACCGCCAGGTCGATCCGCTTGTACGACACGAGCCGCGACACGACCAGGAAATACGGCTCCGGAGCGCTACCCGAACAGGAGAAGCGGCGTGTTTCGACGGGCGGATAGACGATCTGGGCAGAGCGATTGTAGCAGCGCTCGATGCGTTCCTTCACGATGGAAGAGTTGGCAAGGAACAGATCGACGTCACTCGCCGTGCGCACATCCCATAAGCGAAGCGGATACATCCACAGCTTCAGCAGCCGCTTGACGATGGCCGGTAGCCGCACATCCCGGATGTACGTCTCAAAGTCCCAGGCGAAACGCATCGGGGTATGACAATACACGACATGCTTCGCTCCCGCCGGCTTGGCGATCCCTTTCGCATAGGCGCTGCTGGAGCTGATGATCAGGTCGTAGCCGCGCAGCGACCAGGAGCGGACCGCCAGCGGATACAACCAGAAAAGAAGCTTGAAGTGTTTCCGGATTCCCGGTATGTATTGCATCCAGGACGAGCGAATATCCGCATCCCTGAGCTCCCCGATCAGCCGGTCGCGGTCCACGACAGTCGTATAGATCGGCGCATCGGGATACAGCTGATGCAGAGCGGCCACCACCCTCTCCGCGCCTCCCATCTGAATCAGATAGTCATGCACGATGCAGATCCGTTTCTCATCCTGGCCAGGCGGTCGAAGTACGCGGTCATACACGTCCTTCACCTGGCGGGCCGTCCTGTGGATATGGAACCGCTGCTTCGCGCGAAGCGAGCCATGCTCGCCCATCGTGCGTCTCAGCTGATCGTCGGCCAGCAACAACCGGGCATATCGCAGCAGTTCCTCCACCTCTCCGGTGCGGTACAGATACCCGCTTGCGCCATGCTCGATGATCTCCGGCACGCCTCCGCCGCTGGTCGCGATCACCGGCAGCCTCTGCGACATCGCTTCGATCAGCACGCGGCCGAAGGGCTCATTGTCCGAACAGAGAAGCATGAGATCCGCCGCACAACAGATGTCCAGGATATCCCGGCGGAATCCGGTGAACACCACATGCTCCGATATGCCAAGCTGTTCGGCCAGCATCTTCAGCCGTTCCTTGTAACGGACATTCTCCTCCCTGAACTTCGCCTCCCCGACGATCCACAGCTTGACATCCTCCCGCTCCGCCAGCAACCTGGCAGCAGCATGGATCGCATCCTCCTGGCGCTTCCACCGGGTGATCTGACCGATGACGACCATCACTTTATGGTGCTGGGCGGCGCCAAGCTCCGCGCGTATCCGCTCGCGAATCTTGAGCCTCTCCTGATCGGATCGTTCGACCAGCTCCAGCCCGTTGTGCACGAGGTAAGTCCGGTTACGCGCGATTCGTCCCGCGATCGGTTCCAGTACCGCCTGGGAGATGCCGATCACGGAGTCCGCCGCATGGCGCATGATCTGTATGATCAACTTGCCGAGGATGCCCTGCGGCACATGATCGCGGATATGCCAGATCACCGGTTTCCGATGAAGCCATCTCATGGCGGATGCGATCAGGCCTGCGCGAATCGAATTCGCGTGGATGAGGTCCACATTCATCCGGCGCACCCTTCTGGCGAAGGCAACCGCTGCAACCACGAGACCAAGTGCATCCTTCAGCAAATGCAGCGGATTGCTCCTGATCCGGGCGTTGTACGCGGGCATCTCCTCCGTCTGCAAGCCCGCCTGCCTCGCCTGATCCAACAGTTCGCCCGCGGGGGCACAGACGATCATCTCGCAATCGGGGATGTGCTTGGCTGTCTGCAGCAGGCTCATCTCCGCTCCGCTGATGACGCTGGTATGGTTGTAGAACGCAGCCTTCACACTCGCATCAATCCTCTCTTCAACGCGGCTTCCTCCGCAAACACCTCACAGACGGAATGAACGACATGATCCCAGGTGTAATGGGAGAGCACGTAGCCCCGGCATACCTCCCGTTCCGGAAGCGACACCTCCCCGTCTGCGATGCGTCCGATCAGCCCGGCCATCGCTTCCGGGGTATGATCGCGAAAGAGCAGATGCGGCGTGAATCTCGCCAGGATCTCACGCGTTCCGCCGTACGGAGTTCCGATGACCGGAGTACCGCAGGCCAGCGACTCCACCGTGACGAGCCCGAAGCCTTCCAGCGTCAATGTCGGCACCACGCTGACATCGGCAGCCTGATAACGCCGCACGAGCTCCTCCTGGCTGATCCTGCCCAGGAACTCCACATGGCGCAGAACCCCCAGCTCTCCGGCCAGCAGCCTGAGCTGCTCCCGCTGAGGCCCGTCGCCCGCGATCCATAGCTTCACATTCGGATGATCTGGCAGCACGACCGCCATCGCCTTGATCAGGTTGTCGATCCCCATCCGCTTGACCAGCCGGCGAACGCAGAAGAACACTCGAGTCTTCTCGTCGATTCCGTACCCTCTGCGCAAGCCTTGTCGATCCGGAGCCGGTTGGAACTGCTCGATATTCACCGCACCGGGGATGATGATGATGCGGTCTTTGGGAATGCCGTAATCTTCAACAAGCACATCGCGGAAATATTCACTCAGCACGATGAACCGGTCGGATCGGTTGTACACCAGCATCTCGATGCCTTTCTTGGCGCGGATGCGAAGCTCGCGCACCAATCGATTGCCGCTTGCCTCCACCTGCGATTCATGCGCCCATGGTCCGTGGAAATGCGTGACGACCGGCATATGGGCGGGAAGCAAACCGCGCGTCAGCAGCGAGGCATACATGGCAAAATGGGGATTGAATACATCATACTCGCCGGATCTCAGCTTGCTGCGAAGCGTCGAGCGAAACGCCAGCATGCGGCTCAAGCCGTTTCGCGGCTTGTTGCCGGTGCAGGCTTCCAGCATGTAAACCGGCTTGTCGTCAGCCTCGGCGCCGTTGGTCGTGATGATGCCGGTCACCCGGTGACCGCGTTCGGTCAAGGCATGCAGATAATCCGCGAAATAGCGGTTCAACCCTCCTGGGGTATGATTGATCCATCCCATACCAGTCGCTAATATGTTCACATTCATTCCCTCTCTCCATTATGCGGTACACACCTTGATCATCCTGCTCCCGACGGAGTCCGTTCGTGCTTCAGAGTATTCCAGCGATGATGCATCATGACGTTGTCCATATAGCCAATCGACAGCCAGAGCACCGCACTCACTGAGGCGATCTCGCCGATGAGCCAGAACCCGATGGTCGCGAGCAATATGCCTGTCAGTGCGATGTGAAGCGGCTCCTGTCTCGGCATCGAGAAGAGCAGGCGAAACACCATGACCATGATCATGGCGTACAGGACACCGCCGATGATGCCGTGGGATACCATAATATCGCTGATGTCATATTCAGTATCCTGAGCGTTGGCGGCGAAGGTCTTGGCAGCCAGCGTGGAACTGCCCAGTCCATGCCCGATGGGTACTGTGAAGCCCTTGATGATGCCATTCATGAAATATCCAAGATGCAAATTCAGCGTCGAATGCTCCTCATCCAGCGGATTGAGCAAACCGTTGACCTGGTGCGCGATGAAGTCGTTGTCCGAGCCGACAAGTCTGTTTAGCCCTTCAAAGGCGAAATAACCGACCACCATCATCACGAGCACAACCAGCATTCTCGCCCGGATCGAACGACAGACCAGACATGTGACGATCGTGATGGACAGCGCCGTCAGTATGACGGGCGTCCTTGCGCTTGTCATGAACAACGCATAGCCGATGATCGGCAGCGTGCAGAGGACCGGAATCTTCCACTTCCATCGGCCGCGCAGCAGATATGCCCAGCCGATCATGAAGCTGATGGCCAGATAAAACGCAAATTCCTGTGAGCTGGGAAAAACAGAAAATGCCCGGATCCGCTCGCCAACTTTCAGGGCAGCATAGCCGCCCAGCTCGACCCAGGCTTCCTCGAAAGGAGCAAAACCGAACTGTGACTGTTTGATTCCGTATAGGGCGACTCCTACGGCGATCGTGTAGACACTGGCGTAGACCATCCGGATATAGCGGAGATTCATATATTCCTTGCCAAGCACCATCCAGAGTAGCGGCACGATGAAATACAATACCCCGCCTGCGCCGACCATCAGGCTGCCCTGCAATGGATTAAAGATCTGGATGCAGGACAGCAGCAGGAACAGGAGCACCAGCTTGAACAGGCGTGTATCTGCCGCGATGGGCTCACGATCAAAGACCCATTTCTTGACAAACCAATGCGCGCCCAGGATCAGGATGAGGGCTGGCGCCACAAGCAGGAGCGGGTCGAAGGAAGTCCAGCCTGACAGAGGAATCAGCACCCTTCGGAACAATGCCGTGAATGGCAGCAATATGATCAGAACAATAAGTGCAAACATTGGCTTGCGCACGCTCACCGCGATCAGGCAACAGAACACGGTCAGCGCAAGGAGCAGGCGATAGTAGCCAGGTATCGCCGCCAGATAACCGATCACAAGACCGATAAACGATAAAAGGACGGCTAGCGCAATCTGACCTTTGAGCTGCCATGTATGGAAACGAATCAGCCTGACATTCCCCCCATTCAACCCGTCTTCATCCAAATCTCCCAACGCCCCTTTCTGATAAGATTCGGAGATGATCGATGTCTCATGCCAGGTTGACGATCGAGACCTCCGGATTACTAGATTGCTTGCCTGTGGGCCAGTTCCCTGAGATTGCTGTGCAGATTTGCGGCCAATCCCTTCTTGCTGAGATGCCTGCGAACATAATCCAGCCCGGCACTTGCCGCAGCGAGACGTTCCGGAGCGTTGCGCTTGACGTATCGGATCTGCTCGTACAGGACATGTGAATCGTTCTCCGGGATCACCCAGCCGCCCGACGTCTTCCCGATCAGCTTGGGAATCTCGCCGCTGGCGGATCCGATAACCGGTACCTGGCAGGCATTCGCCTCCACGATCACCCGTCCGAACTGCTCCTTCCAGTTCGGCATGGTGATGGAAGGCAGCACGAGCACATCCATCATATTCATCCATTCGTGGATATTCCGATGCTCCACATGGGACGAAACGATCAGTTTCGTCGGCTTCTGCGCCTGCATATCCATCACTTGTCTGAACAACGGGCCGTTGCCGACGATCAGATAGGTGATATCCGGATCCTCGCAATGGGCGATCGCCTCCAGCAGCAATCGGATCCCCTTCTCCTCCACCAGCCTGCCGACGAATCCGACGACAAACGCATTTTCACGTATGCCGTTCGTGATGCGCTGGATGCGTCCCAGGCGCTTGTCCGGCCGGAATTGCTCCGTATCAACGCCAAGAGGGAACAGCATATGGCGGCCCTTGAATTGCTTCTGATGCAATACGTTCACCACTTCCTCGCTGACTGCGAGCGCCAGGTCCGCGTGATCCAGCACGTATCGCTCCATCCGGCTGAACGGGGGCGGATATCGCTTGTGAATGTTCTGCGCGGAGTACACGACGCGCGTCATCGCCATTCCTCTGGAGGCGTAGAAGGCTTGCCAAGCGCTCAGCGAATACGGCTCCTCCTCGGCGATCAACACGTCCGGTGCATATGCCCGGATGACGGAACGCAACCGAGCCAGATAGAAATGAAGCGGAATGCTGCCCGACATTCCGACCGGATAGGCGCGAATCGTGCCCCGGAAATGCGGCCAACGGGAGACCCGCACCGCCTTGCCATTGGATAATGTGGTGCGAAAATTTGAAGGAACGATCAGTTGCACCTCATGACCCAGCTTCTCCAGCTCGGCGTAGAATTGCTGATTCACGTCCGTAATGCACGGATGGCTTATGGCCAGTATTTTCATATTCGGGATCACTCCCTCTCCTTCTTAGAGATATAGCCTGGTACAACTCTAGTACGCATTTCCCTTGCCGAAGAACACCAGGAAGGTCTTGCAGATGATCTTGAGGTCCATGAGCAGGTTCCTCTCCCGAATATATCTCAGATCCATCTCCACCATTTCCTCGAAGCCGACGTCATTGCGCCCGGTCACCTGCCAGAGCCCGGTGCAGCCTGGCTGCACCGTCAGCCGGCGGCGATGATCATCATTGTACAGAGCAACCTCGCGCGGCAGAGGAGGCCTGGGTCCCACCAGACTCATATCGCCCTTGATCACATTCCACAGCTGCGGCAATTCATCCAGGCTCGTCTTGCGGATCAATCGGCCTACTCGCGTAATTCGCGGGTCATGCTTCATCTTGAACATATGACCGCTCACATCGTTGTGATGCAGAAGCTTCGGCAGGATCTCCTCGGCGTTCGCCACCATCGATCTCAGTTTGTACATGATGAACGGTTTGCCTCCAAGGCCGATCCGTTCCTGCCGGAAGATCGCCGGCGCTTTCGGATCCTCCAGCTTGATGCATATCCACAGGATGGCCATGACCGGACTTGCCAGGATCAACCCGACTGTCGCGATGACCACATCCATGATCCTCTTGCAGATCAGATAGCCATTCATGGAACGGCCGGTCTCTTCCGGCATGACATTCGCCTGTCGGATCTGCTGCTTCCTCAGCGTTTCAGCCTCATTCACTGGTCCCATGGCTTCCTCCACTCCACTCTAGCCCGATACTTTGCGCATCGTTTCGCGGTTCAGGATTTCTTCCAGCGCCTTCAGGACCGGATGCCGCAATTCGCCGTTGCGCACGGCGAAATCCAGCGTGGTCAGTATGTATCCCAGCTTTTCTCCGACATCGTAGCGGATGCCATCAAAATGCAAGGCATATACATCCTGGATGCTGAGCAGCTTCTGGATCGCATCGGTCAGCTGAATTTCGCCTCCTGCACCTTCCTCCTGCTCATCCAGGATGGTGAAGATCTCCGGCGTCAGCACATACCTGCCCATGATGGCCAGATTGGAGGGCGCCGTTCCCAGCTTCGGCTTCTCGACCAGTCCGCCGATGCGGTAAAGGTTGCCCTGGCGGCTTACGGGATCCACGATTCCATAGCGCGTCGTTTCGCTGTCAGAAACAGGCTTGACTCCAAGGACCGCCGAACCGACCACCTCGAATTGATCGATCAGTTGCTTCAGGCAGGGCGTCTCGCTGACAACGATATCGTCGCCCAGCAGAACCGCAAACGGCTCATCGCCGATGAAGCGCCTGGCGCACCAGACCGCATGGCCGAGTCCCTTGGGTTCCTTCTGCCGGATATAGTGGATATCGACCTTGGAAGGCCGACGAACCTCCTCCAGCAGCTGCAGCTTCCCTTTCGATTCCAGATTGACCTCCAGCTCAAACGCATGGTCGAAGTGGTCCTCAATCGCACGTTTGCCCTTGCCCGTCACGATGATGATGTCCTCGATGCCCGATTCCATCGCCTCCTCGACGATGTACTGTATGGTCGGCTTGTTGATGATCGGCAGCATCTCCTTGGGCATCGCCTTGGTTGCAGGCAGGAACCTGGTTCCCAGTCCTGCAGCCGGAATAATCGCTTTCCTCACCCTCGTCATCACGAACCCTCCTACTCTTATCGTGGTATTCTTGTGGATCTGAACCAAAATCCCAGCTCTCCCCCATGTGGAACACGAGTGACAGCTCGAATTTTATGAGTGGGCATCTAACCCGTCCTCACGACACACCCTCGACGATCAACGTCTAAGGTCTCATCAACCCACAGCGTGCCCGAGTGCCTACGGCGATAAAGGGACAGTAGACATCACCTATAAGTATTAATTTTCCAATAGTTTTCATCTATAACCTCGATAATAACATTCGATTGCGATCGGGGATTCCTGATGATTCTGTCGTTCAGCCGAATTCCTGATCGGCAGGATTGCGGTAGTATCTGTATCCATAGGCATACTGGTCTGACGGCTTGAGCTTCACCTTGTTCAGGATCGTCCCGAGCAGATTCGCCTGTACCAGTTCCAGATTCCTGATCGCCTCCTGGAGGTCTGAGCGTCCCGTCGAGCCAAACTGGATCACGATGTACACGCCATCGCACTTGGCCGACAGGATCTGACCGTCGGATAGGCCAAGGATCGGCGAGGTGTCGACGATGATCAGATCATAGAAGGGCTTCAGCTCGCTTAGAACGTCGCTCATGCGATCCGATGCCAGGATCTCCGACGGGCTGCTCGGGATGGGACCGGAGGTGATGATCTCCAGATTCACCACATAGGTCTCCCGGATCACTTCCTGAATATGGAGCTGTCCGCTCAACACATTGGAGAGCCCTCCCCGGTTCGGCTTGTTGAACACGTGATGCAAGGTCGGCTTGCGGAGATCGGCGTCGATCATCAGGACCTTCTTGCCAATTTGGGCGAAGGCGATGGCCAGGTTGGTGGCTATCGTCGTCTTGCCCTCCTGGGGCTTCGCGGATGTGAACAGGATCGTCTTCAGATCCTGCTTCGACATGGTGTGTTCCACGCTGGTGCGCAGCGAGCGGAAGCTTTCTGCAATGGGGGTGCGCGGGTTTTTGTCCATGATGATCGGGTGTTCATTCATTGACCGCCGCATATGGGGTATCCTCCTTGTAGGTTTTGCGGGCTGCGCGCTTCAAGCGCACGAGGTCCTTGTGCCGGATCCTGCCGATCGACGCGGTAACGGGAAGTCCGAGGCTCTGCACATCCTTCTCGCTTCTGATCCGGTCATCCAGATAGTCGGCGATGAAGATCATGGCCACCGCGATCGCCAGACCCGCGATGATGCTGATGGTCTTGCCAAGCGTCGGATTCCCGTCGACACGCTGCGGCTTGCTTGTCGGAATGGCCGTATCCAGGATCTCCACGTTGTTGACTTTCATGATCACGGGAATCTCCTGCTTGACGACAGCGGCCACGGCGTTGACCACCAGCATCGCCCGATCATAGGAGGTATCCGTGAAGCTGATCGTCATCACCTGGGAATTGTTCACCGTGCTTACGGCTACACGGTTGATCAGCTGCTCAACCGAATATGGAATGGCCGGATACTGTTCCACGACCTTGCCCATGATCGCCGTGGTTCGGATCAGTTCCTTGTATGTATTGATCAGCATCAGGCTGGTGTTGATCTGCGAAGGCAGGATATTGTCGCTCGATCCGTCGAACTGGTTGATGATCAGCTTGGAGGATGCGCGATACAATGGCCGATCAAGATAGGTATAATATGCTGTGGTTGCAGAAAATGCGAGGCCGACACAAAGTACGATGACCCACCACTTTTTGCCCAGGATGATCAAATAGTTCTTCAAGTCGAGATGGTCCATTATTTTCCTCCACTCTTTCTTTTTATGGAATTGTGCTTCATATCATGAATGTTCTATAATAGATGAGAATGAAACTTTTTTATCAATTGCGGGGCCATTTGTGAAAATGATACATATTGTATCATAAAATTACATTATTAATTTACGATACATTTTGTATCGTGTCAAGCGTGTTTTTTGAAAATTGTCGTATTGCTGTCAGATTTTCGTGTATTCAATGGGGGATAGAGCATGAGCACATACGGGCATCGAATAGCCAAACTTCGGGAACAGCGCAGGCTGACTCAGGAAGAGCTGGCCAAGCATCTGTCAATCTCTCGCGCTTCGTTGTCTCATTATGAAAAAAATCGGCGAATGCCAGACTACGAAACACTCAACAAAATGGCCGACTTTTTCGACGTTACGGTTGATTACCTGATCGGGAGGACGGACGACCCTTCCCCCGTTGAGAACAACGACCCTGTCAAACTGTTTGAGAACAGCCTCGAACTCTCCGACGAGAAAATCCTGGAACGCTTCACCCTGAAGGTGGACGGCAGAGAGCTCACGCTGGAAGAAGCGAAGCGATTCATCGCCTTCATCCGCGCAGAACGCGCCATGAGATAAGCGATGTCGTGATGATGACAGCATGATCCCGGATCCTATATGCCAATCGAATCAGGACAATGACACGGACAAAGCCTGTTGGCTCAACCATTGACTGAATGCTCCGTCATCTTTGGCTGACAATTTCTGGAATTCCCCATATTCGATAATCCTGCCTTGCTCCATGACCAGAACCTGGTCAGCGTGTCGAATCGTGGACAATCGATGGGCGATCAGGATGATCGTCATCCTGGCTTTGAGGCGAATGATCGTCTCCTGAATGATCGCTTCATTGTCGGCATCCAGCGCGCTCGTCGCTTCATCCAGGATGAGAATCGCAGGCTTGCGCAAGATGGCGCGTGCGAGCACGAGCCGCTGTCTCTCTCCTCCGGACAGCCTTACTCCGCGATCTCCCACGATCGTATCCAGCCCTTCCGGAAGCTGCCTGACGAACTCCTCCGCAGCCGACAGTCTCAGTGCCTCCCAAAGTTCTTCGTCACTCGCCTGTTCATTCATCAGCAGCAGATTCTCGCGAATGCTTGCGTGAAGAAGCGTGGGCTCCTGCGGCACATAGCCGATCATGCCGCGCAGCTGCCTTCTCTGCTCATCCGTCAGCGGCCGGCCGTCGAATTCGATACTTCCTGATTCAGGGCGGATCAGCCCCATGATCAGATCGATCAACGTGCTCTTGCCAGAGCCTGATCTGCCGATCAGGGCGGTGATCGTGCCAACTGGTATCCACAGATTGATATCTTCCAGCGTGAACCGCTCATCTGAGCGGTCATAGCGATAGAAGACATGCCGACAGGCGATGCCTTGCTTCAGCCGGAACCCTTCCGGTTGCCCGGAAGCGGGATGAATGCTGACATGGGCGGCTTCACTGTGCTCTTCACATTCTGCAAGAAGCTTCTTGAGCCGGTGATAGGCGGGGATGGACGAGTAGATCTGCTCCAGATGCGACTGGATCTGCGTAAACTTCGGCCACAGCCTGGTGAAGATCAGGGCGACGATCAGCAATCTCTCCGGCTCCACCTTGAGCCAGACATAGGAACCGTAGATAAACAGCGCGATCAGGATGGCGGAGGATGCCCGATAGACCAGCTGCGTATTCGATCTGACCGCTGCGAAATTCACCGTGTTGCGCTCCATCTGCTCGCACACTTTCCGGTATGCCCCGTAGAACGTGCGCTCGAGCCTGTTGCTCTTCACTTCCTTGACGGAGCCGAAATGATCTCCCACGACCCCGAGATAGCTCTTCGACAGCTCGGATGTTTGCTCACCAAGCTCCTTCGCCCGCCTGACGAATCTGCGCGACAGCGCGGCGATGATCAGCCCGCTGACGATCACGAGAAGCGTCAGTTGCCAGGAGATACAGAAGGCGATCAACATCTGAACGGCAGCGAAGATCAGGGCGGTGAGCAGGTTGAGCGACAGCAGCGACCCTTGAGCGACACGCGCCAGTTCGGTCGTCAGCATCGTCTGAAGGTCGGTCTTGCGCTTCCGCAGGTAGAACTCCCAGTTCGCCGCAAGCAGTTTCCTGTATACCTCGAGTCGCAAACTGCGAATATAGCCTTGCTGGACGCGCGTCATCATCATGGTCTGGCCGCGCTGGAACAATGCGATGCCGATCAAGATGCAGACGTAGACGCTCAGCATGACGGCGAGCAGCCATTGCACCGGCATCGCTGACAGAGGCGCAATCCATGAGAGGCCGCCGGGAACACCGTTTGTCAGCAATTGGAGCATGGGAACGATCAGGTAGATCCCGATGCCCTCCAGCAGACCGACCAGCGACATGCCCAGCACAATCGCATAGAGCCGCCAGCCGGCATATTGCCTCAGTTGCCTGAAAAACTCATTGTGTTCCCGCATCCAATCGCTTATCCTCCTTCGCCGTCAAATACAAAGCAGACACTCGCCTCCACAGCCACAGGAATGGTTTGAGCGGCACGTACAGGAAGCTCAGCCTTCGTGGCAGCTTCAAAGTTCTGGAGTCCCAGGAATTCGGATACAGGCGAACCGCCACATACCTGAGCAAGGTTTTGAATGTCATGATGGAGAATAAATAGGAGTTGAATCGCTTCGTGAGCTCACGACTCGCCTCATTGTTCAGCTTCGCCATCTCGTTGATAAACTCCAGACATGGAGCAGCGATGCGCATCGCCCGCCGGTCCGCAAGCAACGGCCGAAGCGGTTCAGGGATCGGGGTTTTGAAGAGATGATGAACGAGGACGAGCGCCTGCCCCGCCACATGCAGGGAGTCATGCTGACGGACAAACCGCACCAGCTCCTCCGATCCCGTGAGCGCGCGAAGCATCCGGTCGATATCGAGCAGCCATCTGAGGCGGAACCAGCCATGTCTCGCACCATGCTGGATGAGCTGCAGGAACAGATCCTGCTCGCTCAGACAGGCGATGCTGCCCGCATAGATGCGGCGACGCGACCACAGTTCCTCAAAGTCCGGCTCCGTGCCGCAATCGCGATTCATCCTCCAGTGCAGCTCCACCTGGATGTCGCTGGACGAATGTTGAAACATCAAATGATGCGCCTTCCATTTCCAATCGTTAAATATGCGCGGCACTTCCCGATACGATTCGTATCCAAGCTCGTGCAGCGCCTGCTCCGCCCGTTCCAGATCGTCCATGGCCACCAGGATGTCGATATCCTTGGAGGTGCGCAGCGACATGTCGCCATAGAGCTGAGTTCCGAGCACCGGGCCCTTGATCATAATCACGCGAATCGATCGGGCCGCAAACGCATCGTTCAGGCGGCTCATCTCTCCGGACAAGCGAAGCATGCGAATCGCGTTGCTCACATATTCCCGCTTCAGAACCTGGAACACACGCTGGGGAATCCGTGAATCCCGCCGTTTCTTGAGCTTCACGTACATCCATGGCTGAAGGCGGTGATGGCGCACATATTCGAGGAACAGTTCCCAATCGGAATCGGCGCAAGTCCTGGCCTCATGGGTAGTAGCTTCCGATAACTGCTCCTCGGAGAGCAGCTCCAGGATCAGCCTGAGCTCAGGCTTCAGTTCGGGCAAGGCCAACATAGCGGATCGCTTCATGCTATTGACTCCTTCTGGCGGAGATGGTTCGTTTCGCAAAATAGCCAACCACGGTATATTGATTCATGACCTCGCCCCCGGTGATGATCATGCTGCCGCATCTCAACCAGGCATGGGCAGCCAGCTGCCCCCGTTTCGCCCTGGCCACACCGAGGTAGATGGTGCTGTCAATCTGACGTCGATGCAGCATGCACATGGCGGCAACTGCCTTGACCAGACACTCGCTTTCCCAGAACGTATACCTGCTCATGACATGGACCGCGTGGGAGATCTTGCGGATGATCTCTTCCTTCTGCTGATCGGGCTGGGCTGTCGTCTCCTCCATATACGCCCCCAGCATGGGAGCGATCCTCGCGAAGGGCAGAGCCTTCAGCAACCTTCCCCAGGCCAGGAACAGGTAGGCTTCCGCCAGCAGCCGTTTCTGATCGGGCTCGGCAGCGATGAACTTGCGAAGCTTGCCCAACGCCCGTCGGACTCTCCTATAAATTGGCCGCATACCCATCTTCCGCACTCTCCACCACTTCGATCAGTTGTTCATTGTGCAGATTGCTCAGAAAGGCCAGCACCTGCTGCTCGCATTCGGGGCGGGAGACCTCGTATTCCTCCAGGAGCGAATCGATGACCTGACGGACGGTGACAGGCGCACTGATCAATTCCCATATGCGTCCGCCTGTTTGCCCGAGGTTGTAATATTTGCCGTTTCGGACACTCATCATCACCTTCTCGCCGTCCATATCGCTCACCATGATGCCCTGCGCTTGCATGACGCGGGTGGTCAGTTCGATCGTTCTCATACGCGATTCGTTAACACCTCTTCCATGGGACCGACCAGAAGGTCAACCAGACGATAAGCGGCGAACGGATGGACCGGTCTGTACAGACGGTGCACTTTCGTCCGGCCGGCGATCATAGCTGCCATGCTGAAGCGCCATTCGGCAAGGCCCAGGATGCCCGCGAGGGTCCCGCGATAGGTATGGCTCAGCACCGCATGCAGGCGCTCAAGTCTGCCGAGGCTGGTTGCCACCGGTCGGTCACAGTCGGCTGTCGGGATGAGCTCATAGATGCCGGCCAGGCGAACTGGCGCGTCATGAAACCGATCCTGCACGGATACGGCGTATTTGCTCGCTTCAGGTACCAGCTGCTGATGATCCGCCGCATGCATCTCCAGCTTCTCCAGGCTGTCCTGCCACAGCTTCTGCTGCGGATAGGCGGGCATGACGGTCGGCTTGCCTGCCGGGTCGAGGTATACCGCGATCACATCATCGCTTGCGAGGCGGTATCCGCGCTTCAGGAAGGCCGCGGCCAGCGTCGATTTGCCCGCGCCGGATTCGCCCACGAACGCATACGCCTCTCCATCGATGACGACCGCGCTGCCATGCAGCGGGTAGATGCGCCGCTGCATTAGCAAGGCGCCCATGCAGGTGCCCAGCACATATAGCCTGATTTTCCCCTCATCCCCTGAAGGATGAGGATAAATATGAATCTCACGGCCTCCGCCGATGCTGAACACGGCTGTCTCCGGGACATGGAACCACAGGAGACCGTCGAGCATTGTGAAGCGTTTATCCAGCAGCGTCAAACGGGATGTCAGCTCCGACCAATCGCGTAGCCTGACCTCCACGTCCGGGATCTGCCCGGCAGGTTCAAGGGCCGGAAGGGTATACAGCTCAAGCTCGCTGGATACGACTAACCCGAAGATCCTGTATGTGCGGCTAATAGCACTGACCAAGCAAGTTCACCTCTCCAGCCGTTAATGGGAGTTGCCCTTATACGGTTTGCCGTATAAGGGCATTGGCTTATGTGTCGATCATCTGATGACTGCACTAGCTGTCGAGTGGCGGGTCGTAGATGTCTTTGTCGTTGACGGTGACCTCGTCGATCAGCGTTACGCCGATGCCCGCCATCGTCTCGCTGACATCCAGTGACTCAACAACAGGTACTGCCCACTCCTTCTTCATCAACCATCACCTCCTCTCCGGAGTCATCCCTCATCTGGTAAGGAATCGATAGAAGATCAAACTGCGCATGAGCAGTTTCATCTGCGGATGGAAGGCCATGCTGGCCTTGGGCTCGTGTCCGACCTCGTTCATCGCCTGGCGGATCGCCTCGACGTTCATGATGCCGCTGACGGCGCTGTCCCTCACAAGACGTTGCAGCTGGCCCATGACGAGCGGCCAGTCCGGAAGTGTCCGATGCAGCCAATCCGCGGACTGGACACCGCGTTTCCCCTGATTCAATCGAACTTCATCCGGCAGGTACCCTTTCATGGATCGTCTCAGAAGCGAGCGATCCATGCCATTCTGTACGTATTGGTCGATCGGCACCGCCATGCAGAAGCGGATGACGCGCAGATCAGCGGTGGGGTCTCGCTCCCACACCCCGTATCTGAGCGAGAACTTCGTGATCATGCTGCCTTTCTTGTTGGCATTGGGCAGACTGAACAAGGCTTGGAAACGGGTGCTGATCAAATCAACCGTCGACTCCCGGAAACCACCCCGGTCCATCGGTTCGATGCGGGAGTATACGTCAACCGATCGCGCGAAGTCAGGATGAATCAGGGCAGGTACCGCCTCAGTCGCCTTGTTCGCGATGAGCAGCTCGGTCATCCTGGGGAATGCCTTCTGGCCGATCATCTTCCAGATCAGACCTCTGCCGTAACCCATCCTGCGCTTGAAGCGAGTAGCTTCGCGATATAGCTTAAGCCACTGCATCTGCCTGACGAGCCTGGCATAATAGTCCAGCGCAGGCCCCCATGATATCGTAAAGTTTCCGTATGACCCGGTCAGGAGGATGCCGGTGTCGATCTCGGAAGCGAGTTCATAGATGCCTCGCAGCCAGTAGGAATTTTCGAAATATTTATACGGGGTTTCGAGAATATCCAGGCAATGATCAATCTCCAGGAAGGGATTTCTTCCGGGAAACGATTCGAGTCTGGCTTCGACATTGCCGACATGTTCAGCCGTAGCCTGTATGAATCGGCGTTCATCCGGAATATAGCGGACCGGCGTCCAGTCTTCAAAGTCCTCAACCGGAACATAGCTGAACGTATACAGCTTCTTCCCTCGATACGCAAGCTCCGGTGCGGCAAAGCTCACCACCGTGCCGGAATCCAGTCCGCCGCTCAGCATGGAGCTGACATTGCGATGCGTGTGCAGCCTGGATCGAACAGCTTGCCGGACCACATCCACCAATGCTTCTTCATACTGTTCATTGTTGCCCAGGTGAAGTTCAGTTACGTTTTCCAGTACATGGTAAGCTGTTGTCGTAAGCCGCCCTTGCTTAAGGCGAAAGGTATGGGAAGCGGGCAGGATTCGAATCTGCCTGTAAGGCGTGATATCCGGCTGAACGGTATCGAACATGGAAGTAATCGCCAGATACTCGGCCAGCCACTCTTCGTTGAATGCTCTGGAGACGCCCGGCAAGGCAAGGAGCGGACGCATCGTGGTACAGAAGGCGAACCTTCCGTCCGCCAGGGTATAATAGAGCGTGCGTCTGCCCAGGGGATCCCTGGCCCCGAATAGCTCGCGATTCACCGCATCCCAGATAACAAAGGCATAATCGCCGATCAGGTGGTGTACCACATCGCTCCGCCATTTGGCATATGCCAGCAAGAGCAGTTCATTGTCGCCAATATTCTGGCGCAAGCCCGCATCTATTCCCAGCTCCTCGCAGAGCTCATCCCGATTGTCGATGCAGGCGTCTGAGACGATGGCCAGCCGGCACAGGGCATCATAGGCGGGATTCGCCTCGTTCACCGATTCGGGGGTGATCCACCTGGCCTGGCAGGCCAGAAACACATGGCCTTCCAGGAACGTCTGGAATTGATCGCCGCTATAGACCCGGAGCTCGTGAGCAAGCTTCTCCGTCAGTTCAGCCGGGATGACGGCACCCTCGAGGCTGACGATTCCTGCGATCGCGCTCATCGCTTATGACCACCTTCACCAGATATTCCGAAAGCTAACCTGGACAGCCGTTTGCCGAAGGGAATCCACGCCTTCAGACGGTCCGATTTTTTCCTCAGGCTGATGTAGCGCGCCTTGTATTCATCGCGTTCGCGATAGCATTTCTCCAGGCGCATCTCCAGCGAACGCAGCATCATCTGAAGACGCATGACTTCGGGAGTAATCGCGTGTTCCGCATCAAGGCTGACCGACATCCGACCGGGATCATGGTCGGCCCGCAGCTGATAGCCCGGCTGCCAGTCGTATCCCGCAGCATCCGCGAGCTGCCTGGAGAGCCGCTCCATGAGCTGTTCATCCGGATCGTCAGGAACCGTGATGCCCAGCCGCTTCTCGGCATCGGCCAGCTCCTCCGCGTAACCGAGCTCATGGAAGATCCGGGCGCCGATGACGTGGCAATACCGGATCGCCTCCTCGCGGGTCAAGATCTCGTGCCAGCGGCCGATGGATTGCCGATGCGGCTCCGCATGCCGGGCGAGGAACGGATCGCCCACCCCCATGCTGAAGAACTGGGCCGCTTCGCCGCTCCTGACGGCGTCGCCGTACCGTTCCATGCCTTCCTCATATTCCACGCCAAAGAAGCGGCAGAGCCTGGTCAGCTCCTGACGCGGTTCGGAGGCGACCTGTTCATACCGAACGTGAATGGCATGCGGACTCGCTCCGGAGAAATATCGGGCGTAACGCAGAAGCCCCGCCGTCATGTCCACCGCCTTCATGTTCAACCTGTCGCTGTTCAGAGTCTCCAGGAGATCAAACGGATCTCCCAGATGCTTGTGTACCTTTTTGTATGAAGCCGCGATATCCAGCGGATTGCGTGTGAGCCAGATGCGCTTGGCTTCAGGGAACAACCGGTCCAGAAACTCCAGGATCAGGTAGTATCGCGGTGATTTGTCAACCACCAGGCTGGACTCGCCCGAATAGAGCAAGCCGTTGTAAACCTCCAGCGCGTAGGCCCGGCATGCCCGTTCGAACAGTTCATCGGTCAGTACGCCGTTAAAAAATTTATGCAGGATATCCGTCCCGCCGAAGGGCCTGGATTTTCGCTGACGCAGGTCATACAGGCTCAGCAGAAACCACATTTCCTGCATGGCGGAGATCTTGCTGTGATTCTGCAGCATGACGGTTGTCAGAGAGCTTCCGCTCCGGGGCACACACAGTACGAACACTAGGTTGCTCCCTTTTGTATCAATCAACCGCAAAACACTCCTATCATATTGAGTTTTCCTTCCTGTTATGATACACATTGTATCATAATTTCGAAAAAATGTAACTACCTTTCATAGAAAATCAAAAAATAGAACGAGTCAATTTGCACGATCGGGGCTCTTTTTGTCGATGGATCTTGTTTATGGAGGTGAAAAAAACGGGAGAATCGTCCCCCCCGCACGGATCTTCTCCTGCTTCGGGATTCATCCCCCGCCTGTCGCGTGTTCAACGTTTTCTATGGAATGGATCATAACGCCATACTTAATAGAAGGACTGCAGATTCCGGTGTGAGTGTGTGTAGTGAGTGTAAAGGAACGGTTCGGATATCAAGATCCGGATGGATTGGCTGATTCGCCTGCATTCGTCGATTGGGCCGACGGACGCGCCGCTTCTCCCTCGGCGAGACGAGCCAGGATTTTCGTCAGATCGACGCCTGTCAGCGACTGAACGGTCTCAGGCAGCTTGGCGAGAATATCCGTCACATACCCGGTCACCTTGCTGGCGCCGCCGCTCTGACCACCGCCGCTGTCGATCACGACGATCTTCTCCGTCCTGGACAGCGGTTCGGCAATCGCCCTTGCGATATCCGGGAACTGGGTGACGATCATCTCGGCAATCGCCGCTTCCCCGTACTTCTTCATCGCTTCCGCGATCTTGTCCTTCGCTTCGGCTTCCGCGAGACCTTTCATGCGGATGACTTCCGCTTCGGCCGCACCTTCCGCGCGCTGCTTATCCGCATTGGCCTGACCGGCGAGACGCACCTGTTCTGCCTGTGCCTTCGCCATCGCCTCGATCTTGTAGCGCTCCGCTTCGGCCAGTTGCTCGGCCGCATAGCGCTCCGCTTCGGCCTGCTTGCGAACCGTCGCCTCCAGTTCCTTCTCACGGCGCTCGATTTCCTTGACCTCGAGTTCGATCAGCTTCTCCCGTTCGACAACGGCGATCTGCATCTCTTCCTTCTTCACTTCCTGGAGAGTCCTGGCTTCTTGCAGCTTGTAGGCCTGATCGGCTTCAGCGCGGCGGATATCCTGTTCCTTCTTGAACTCGGACTTGCGGACCTCCATCTCCTTCTGCGCTTCCGCGATGTTCGTCTCCGCCTTGAACTCCGCTTTCTTGCCCTCTTCCAGTGCCTGCGCCTTGGCGATCTGCTCGTCGCGCAGCGCTTGCGCCTTGGCGATCTCCGCATCGCGCTTCACCTGGGCGATCCGCGGCTGACCAAGCGCTTCCAGATAGCCATTCTTGTCGCGCACGTCCTTGATCGTAAAGGACACGATCTGCAGCCCCATCTTGTTCAGATCGCTCGCCGCAACCTCCTGCACGCGCTTCGCGAACTCCTCGCGGTTCTTGTACAGGTCCTCCACGGTCATCTGGCCCAGGATCGCCCGGAGATGCCCTTCCAGCGTCTGGGTGGCGATGCTCCGCAGTTCATCTTCCTGCTTGCCGAGGAACTGCTCGGCTGCGGTGGCGATCGACTCGATGTCGCCCTTGATCTTCACCTGCGCCACACCGTCCGCCATGACCGGGACGCCCTGCTCCGTATAGACTTCCGGAGTCTTGATCTCCAGGGTATGTACCTGCAGCGACAGGATCTCGGCGTTCTGGATGATCGGGAATACGAAGGCGCCGCCTGCCTTGACGATCTTCATGCCGTTTCGTGTCATGGCCCCGGTGATGATCATCGCCTCATCGGCTCTGACCGTTCTGTACCGTTTGGCAAATACGATAACCAACAAGATAATGACCAATATAATGCCTGCGGGGATCAAGATGCTTGTGTCGAACGAATTCAACATAGATCATCCTCCATTTCGTTGATTGATCAGGCCTGATCGGGTTGGCCTCAAGACCGGCCGCTTGCCTGGGCACGGCCTTCTAACCGTTGCCGCTCTTCTCCACGATGAAGGTGCCGCTGACCACGTCCATGATCCAGACGGTTTCGCCTTGCTCGATTCTCTCGTTCTGCAAGGTCTTGGCAGGAGCGCTGAGGCGCGATCCTCCCTGCTCGTAGATAATCTCTCCTCTCTTGCCCGGTTCGATCGGGGTGATCACCTCAGCCGTCTTGCCGATCATGTCCTTGCTGGAGAAGGCAGCCGACTGCTGTGCGCGATGCAGGGGGAGTATGACCGCATACAGAATCACAGCGGTGAGAGCCAGCGCTACGACGAGCGAGATCGCCGCGATGAATAGCGGCGGCAGGTTGCTCGAGATCGTCAGGAACGCTCCGCTTCCGCCGAATACAGTGAGGAATGAAGCCAGAACGGTTGGAGAGAGAAAGGGCAGATGATCCGATCCGATATCGAAGATATCGCCGAACAGGATCGTGAGCACTGCCAGGATGACACCGATCGCAAACAGGATCCAATAAACCGTATCCATCTCTCTAATCACCTCACAATCTTCTACTGCAGCTTCCATCTATTGTAACATTACGTCATAACTGCGTCCAAAGTTTCATCAACTGGCTCGGGGCATCCGTTGCCGCGGTCCTGCTTGTCAGACTGCATTTGCGTCTTGCCGTTCTGTTTCCCCTCCGGGGCGGACGATGATTTAACATGCAGTTATCATTATAATGGAGGTATGATTGTCTGCTTGTGACGGGCAGAAAGATCTGCTTGCAGATAGAGATCGATGGCGACAGAAGCACGCAGCCATAATCGACCAGGAAACGGAGGACTTCATGGGATGAAAAACATCCTTGTTGTATTCACAGGAGGAACCATCGGCAGCCAA
>CALGAO010000132.1 GCA_937957685.1 uncultured Paenibacillaceae bacterium | reverse complement strand
AACGCTTCGGCTTCCGCAGCCGTGACGCTGTCGGACTTGGCGGCAGGCGCCTTCTCTTCCGCAGCCGCCTCTTTCTTGTCATCCTTGACATCTGTCGACAATACCTGGGTGTCACGGCTGCCGTCGCGATAGATCGTCACGCCCTTGCAGCCCAGATCGTAGGCCAGCTCATAGAGCTTCTTCGTGTCTTCGATCGTGAAATCATGCGGCGCATTGGCCGTCTTCGAGATCGAGCTGTCCACCCAGCGCTGGATCGCGGCCTGCACGCGGATATGGTCTTCCGCAGTCAGATCCATCGACGTGACGAAGTAATCCGGCAGCGGTTCACCCGGATGCTCATCGAGCCAACGCTTGGCGATCGGCACGTATTGCTTGTCGAGGCCGAGACGGCTCTGACGATAGTATTCGAAGGCGAAGTATGGCTCGATGCCCGTCGACGTATCGACCATCGTGCCGGTGCTGCCCGTCGGAGCCTGCGTGATCACGGTGACGTTGCGCATGCCTTTGGCGCGGATCGCTTCGCCGACCTCCGGGAACACCGAAACCATATTCTTCATAAATCCGCTCTGCAGGAACTGCTCGGCATCGAAATACTTGAACGAACCCTTCTCCGCAGCGATGTCCGAGGAGGACAGATACGCTTCGCGCGCGATGAAGCCGTACAGCTTGTCGAGGAATTCCAGCGACTCAGGCGAGCCGTAACGGATGCGCAGCTTGATCATCAGCTCGGCAAGGCCCATCGTGCCGAGACCGACGCGGCGCTCCGCCTGCTGATTCTCCCGGTTCTGTTCGAAGTGATACGGCGTTGCATCGATGACGTTGTCGAGGAAGCGGACGGAATACCGAACGACCTTCTTCAGTTCTTCCCAATCCACGTCATGATTGGCTTCGTCATAGAACTTCGAGAGGTTGATCGCCGACAGGTTGCACACGCCCCAGGCCGGCAGACCCTGCTCACCGCACGGATTGGTGCAGATGATCGGATTGAAATACCAGCTATTCGACATCTGATTGTAATATTCCATGAACACGACGCCTGGCTCGGCCGATTTCCAAGCCGATTCGATGATCGTGTGCCAGATATCGCGTGCCTTGAGCGTTTTGTAATGCTTCACCGGCTTGCCGAGCTGCTTCCACTTGTCCATGTTGCCGTCCCACAGCTCGTCATAATCCGGGTCAGTCGTATCCGGGAAGTAAAGATCCCAGTCCAGGTCTTCCTTGACAGCCTTCATGAACGCGTTGCTGATGCAAACGGACAGATTCGCATTCGTGATCAGTCCCATCTTCGTCTTGACGGTGATGAAGTCGAGCAGATCCGGATGCCAGTCGTTGATCATCAGCATCAACGCGCCTCTGCGGCTGCCGCCCTGTTCGATGAGACCGGTCGCATAGCTGTAGATGCCGCCCCAGGACACCGCGCCGCTGGAGGAGCCGTTCACGCCCTTGACGATCGCTCTGCGCGGGCGAAGCGAGGACAGGTTGATGCCCACGCCGCCACCGCGGGCCATGATCTCCGTCATCTCCATCAACGTCTCGAGGATGCCGCGACGGGAATCCTTCGGGGACGGGATGACATAACAGTTGAATAGCGTCAGTTCATCGCTTGCTCCGGCGCCGGCCGCGATCCGTCCGCCAGGCACGAGCTTCCAGTCATCGAGGATGTAGCGGAACTTCTCCGTCCATTCCTTCTGCTTCTCTGGAGTCGGCTCTACCTTCGCGATGGCCTTCGCCAGACGATCCCACATTTCCTCCGGAGTCTTCTCGATGGTGAGAGTCAGTTGATCAATGTCAGCTTCCACGATCTTCTCGCTGCGGGTCTTCACCTTGACCGAGCGGCCATTGCGTTCGATCACCTCGCCGACTTCCTTGGTCGGGAACTTCGGATCGTCCTTGGTCAGGACGAGTACAACATCACCCACCTTGGTATTGTTGGTGTCCGCATCCTTGAGCGCATAGCGATCCAGAAAGATTTTCTCACTTAGTCCCGTTAACGTGCTTTTCGTTTGCAATCCAGCCACTCACAACTTCCTCCCCAACAAGTAAGGTATTCGATCAAACCGCACAAACATGCGCACAAAAAATGAAAAACGGCGATTTTCGCCCGAAAAAAGCAATTTTCGCCTGTCTCGTTCATTCTTTGCGCCAGGTGCAAGATATCGTATGTAGCAACAACAAGATGTTGTATGTGAGTATCATTTTACACCACTATATATTGTGATGCTAGTTGTCCGATGTTTAAATTCACATCACAACCCTCCGTTACATTCTATTATCTCCGTTTTTCTCTTAATATCTCGATTTTTGATGATTCGTGCCAAATTTTACATTTCGACATTATTCGATTTTTTAACCATCGTTTTTTGGGACTATCGAATGAGAAGATAATTCTATCTCGTGTGATACGGATAGTCAAGAAAGCCGGGAGTGGGAAAATTAACCTGTCAGCTGTGCGCTTTACACAAAGTCCGAACGTTTGCTATCTTATGGATATTACTGTCCATGTCGGGGAGTGTGGTGTAATGGACCGACCGGTTCTGTTCCAGGATCGCATCATATCGAAGCAAGAGGTGAGCATCTCACCTGACGATAGAGGTTATGTGTTTGGCGACGGGATCTATGAGGTGTTTCGCATCTATAACGGTAAGCTGTATGAGGCCGAAGCGCACATGCAGAGACTGGTTCGCAGCACGCAGGGCGTCATGATCGAGCTGCCTTGTGCGCCAGATGCGCTTCTGAATCGGCTTCAGGAATTGCTGCAGCGGTCAGACGTCCGGGAAGGCATCCTATACCTTCAGATCACGAGAGGTGTCGCGCCGCGCGCTCATGTGATCCCCGAAGGACTGAAGCCGGTGCTGTATGCCTGCTGCTCACCGATGGAGAGGCCGCTGGAAGCGATTCGGAGCGGCATTACAGCCGTAACCGCAGAGGATATTCGCTGGCACCGCTGTGACCTGAAGACGCTCAATCTGCTGCCGAACACCCTGGCCCGCAGTCAGGCCACACAGCGCGGTGCGGGTGAAGTGATCTTTCATCGGAATGGCAGGGTGACCGAGTGCAGTTCATCGAACGTGATGATCGTCAAGGACGGCGTCCTCCGCACGCATCCTGCGAATCAGTGGATCCTGCACGGCATCACCAGGCTGGTCGTGCTGCGGCTGGCGAGCGAGCTGGCGATCCCCGTCGCGGAGGAGGCGTTCACGCTCAGCGAAATGGCCGAAGCTGACGAAGCGTTCATCACCAGCACGACCGCGGAGATCACGCCGGTCGTCGAGATCGACGGAAGGAAGGTCGGCAGCGGCAAGCCCGGCGAGATCACGCTTCGGCTGCAGGAGGCGTTCGAGCGGACGATACGCGCGCTGTGAACGGCAGTCACTGCCGTGCGCTGCTCCCGACGCGCGTTCACCTCATGTGGGCAGATTCAGAGGTAAGGCGGTTGTGTTGTGAATGTGCGCCAATGTGCGGCAGTTGTACAGAAGCCGTGCTGCAGCGTGCGGTGTTCGCGATGGCCGAGAGACGGCGATGCCGCCTCTCTGAGCTCATCGGCGATTCCGGCCGTACCGTTCCGACGTAACCGCCTCTTGTGTCTGATCGGCAATCATGACGCCCCGTGAATCGACGTTGTCGCCTGCCACGCACCTCATCAGCGATCACGACCGCCCGAGATCCGATCTTGCCGCCACTCAGAAGCGTCCTCTAATTG
The DNA here is from genome assembly GCA_937957685.1 of uncultured Paenibacillaceae bacterium. Taxonomy (GTDB): domain Bacteria; phylum Bacillota; class Bacilli; order Paenibacillales; family DA-C8; genus Insulibacter. The sequence goes on along the minus strand of CALGAO010000132.1, from coordinate 61,707 downwards.
GCCCCGTATCACCGTTTCAGATTCCACGCCCGATTCCCGTATTTCTCCTTGACGAGTTGTTCCGCATCAGCCAGCTCGCGCTCGGTCAGCTCGCCCGGTTGAAGCTCGATGCCAAGTCCTTCCGGGATGCCCTGTTCGAAGGCTGCCTCCGTATCTTCAAGCGTCACAGGCGGCTGTCCCAACTGACGCTTGATGTCATTGATCGCGACCGCCTTCTCCCGGAACGATCGCTTCAGACGCTCGCGCAGCCGCTCATTCGGATAGTACAGCAATGCGAACAGTTCATCCACATCCATATCGAGCAGGACCGATCCATGCTGCAGGATAACGCCTTTCTGCCTGAGCTGCGCGCTGCCGGCTACCTTGCGCCCTTCGACGACAAGCTCGTACCAGGACGGTGAGTCGAAGCAGGCGGCGGAGCCCATCGTTGCATACCTGGCCCTGTCCGCCTCATCAGCCAGCGTCACCATGTCCGCCTGCAAGCCGAGTCTCCTGAAGCCATACAGCAGGCCCGTGCTCAGGATGCGATAGGACTCGGTAACAGACTTCGGCATATCCGGATAGGACTCGGGAAGGATCATGCTGTATGTCAGTTCCCGATCGTGCAGCACAGCCCGTCCTCCGGTCGGACGCCGCACGAAACCGATGCCTCTGGCCTCCACCGCCGCGAGATCCACCTCATCCTCCGCCTTCTGGAAATAGCCGATCGACAGCGTTGCAGGCTTCCACCCGTAGAAACGAAGGGTCGGCGGAGCTTCCCCTTCAGCCACCGCGTTCATGATTGCTTCATCTATCGCCATGTTCCAGGCAGGGTCCATCGCCCCGGAACGGATGTAGCGCCATGTGATCATGATGTATCACTCTCTTTCTCCTCACTTGATCTTCCCTATTATATATCAAATGAAGACCAGGACCCAAAGATCGTCCGTTTCATCGGCTTGTATTTCTCGCGCGAGGCATGCCTGCAAGCAGATATTTCTGCATAAAGCACAACAGCAGCAGGTCGCACTCACCCCGAGACACGATTTTTTCGTCTCTCACACCTCCCAGGACGGTTGCCCCCAACCCGAGACACGATTTTTTCGTCTCTCACACCTCCCATGCTGATGCGAAATGGCGCATGCCGACTCTGACGATCCGCACGATCGCTCCGCACTTATGAATTGCTTCTATTCCGTTAATACTATTAGCGCCTGATCATATAAGGAGGACCTGGATGATGACGAAAGCGGTCTTGCCGCCTCACATACGCAACATCAACGACCATCTGCAAATCTGTTTCAACCGCGACTGGATGGATGAACTTTCGTCGCGCCTCGAGCAGAACGGCCCGTGGGACCGGTGGGCATTCTATCGCCTGGCGTATGAGGCAGAGCAGGTGCAGGCGATCCGCAACTTCGACGACCTGCAATGCCTGTCCCATCTGTCGCAGTTCACGCCGCTCCCTCACCAGCTCGAGACAGCGCGCAAGGTGATCTCCGAGATGCGCGGACGCGCCATCCTCGCGGATGAGGTGGGCCTGGGCAAGACGATCGAAGCCGGGCTTATCCTGAAAGAATACATGATTCGCGGCCTTGTCCGCCGCGTGCTCATCCTCGTGCCGGCGTCTCTCGTCCTGCAATGGGTCCGGGAGCTCAATCAGAAGTTCGGCATCCCCGCGGTGGCGCAGAGGAAGGAATACATGTGGCAGCAATACGATGTCGTCGTCGCCTCGATCGATACGGCGAAGCGCGAACCGCATCGCGACATCGTGCTGAACCTCGACTACGACATGCTCATCATCGACGAAGCGCACAAGCTGAAAAACAAAAAAACCGCCAACTACCAGTTCGTGGCCGCCATCCGCAAGAAATACTGCCTGCTGCTGACGGCGACACCCGTGCAAAACGACCTCGGCGAGCTGTTCAACCTGATCACCCTGCTCAAGCCTGGTCAGCTGGGAGGGCAATCCAGCTTCAACGAGACCTACGTCGTGGACAAACGCGTGCCGAAGAACGAGAAACTGTTGCAGCAGGAACTGTCCAAGGTAATGATCCGCAATCGCCGCGCCGATGGCAATGTCAGCTTCACGAAGCGTCACGTCAAGAATATCCCGCTTCGCCTGTCGCCGGAAGAGCAGGAGCTGTACGACAGCGTCACCGATTTCGTGCGCGGACGGTATGAGGAGGCGGGAGGCGATCTGAGCAGCATCCTGTCGCTGGTCACCCTGCAGCGTGAGGTTTGCTCCAGCCGGGATGCCGTCTTCCTCACCCTCGTCAATCTGTTCAAGAAGACAGCGGAGGATTCGCCGCTCCGCCCGAAAATCTGGGAACTGGTGAACAAGATCAAGCAGATCAAGGCGAATACGAAAGCGGAGAAGACGATGGAGCTGATCCGCGAAATCGACGACAAGGTGATCGTCTTCACCGAATACCGGGCGACGCAGGAGTACCTGCTGCATTTCTTCAAACAGCACAACCTGATCGCGGTGCCCTACCGCGGGGGCATGAACCGCGGCAAGAAGGACTGGATGATGGACCTGTTCCGCGGCCGCGCGCAGATCCTCGTGGCCACCGAAGCCGGCGGTGAAGGAATCAACCTCCAGTTCTGCAACCGCATCATCAATTTCGACCTGCCCTGGAATCCGATGCGCGTCGAGCAACGCATCGGCCGCATCCATCGCCTGGGCCAGGAGCATGATGTGAGCATCTATAACCTGTCCACCCTCGGCACGATCGAGGAACATATCGTCAACCTCCTGCACGAGAAAATCAATATGTTCGAGCTCGTCATCGGCGAGCTGGATGAAATCCTCGAGCGCATGGAGCAATCGTCCTCCCTCGAGCAGGATCTGTACAAGGTGATGCTCGAAGCGCGCAACGAGGACGAACTGCGCCGCAGCATCGCGCGCATCGGCGACACCTACGCCCGAACCAGGCAACAAATCGCTGGCGACCGCCAGGCAAGCGGCATACCTGCGGGGACGATTCCCACGAACGGTTAGCTAACGGTCATCCCTCCTGCCGCGATGCCTGCAGTCGGGCAGAGGGCACCCATACCACCATCGCTCCAACCGGAGGCTTGATGCAGAGATGAATACCGATCAAATCCGGGACTACGTTTCCCGCTATCTGGAGGCAACCGGCAGCCAGGTGCTGGAGCACCATCCCGCCTATATCACGGTCAAGCTGTCGCCTGAAGCGGACAAGGCGCTCATGAACCGGCCATATTACTGGAGCTTCGTCGAGCGTACCGGCGCTGAGCCGGAGACGATGTCGATCACCTTCGTGTTCGATCAGGAGCAGTTCGAGCGTTTGCAGGAACAGCGCAAGCCCCCGGCAAGATCGCCCGGCCGACCATCGCCTTCACCTGGCCATGCATCTGGCGGCAACAGCGCGGCGGATGCGATCGGACAGCAGGCGGGACAAACGTCGATTCTCGCGCGTTACTTCGGATTCTCACCTGGAGCAGGACATAACCGGGTTCGCCAGGAACCTGTCACCTTCGGCAGCGGCCGCCTGAACCAGATCTTCTCCTCCGCCAAACTCAAAGGCAAATACGTTCACCTGTACGAGCAGCCCGACAACCAGTCCGTGCTTCCCGGACAGTCGCTCCGTTACCTGTCGTATCTGAATGTCAACTACAAGATCGAATACACCTGCGACGTCAAGCGCGACGAGCTGCACTCCCTCGCCATCTGCCTGTCGACCGGCGAGATCGTGAACGGCTTCCATGAGGCGGTGAAGCATCGCCCGCTCTCCCCGAAGCTGCCCGCGCACACGCACATCAGCGAGATGATCAGCCTGCAGCGCGCTGTCGCAGAGCTGGAGCAATACGTGGAGCGTTACGTGAGATCCCAGGAGCACAGCTGGGCCAGGCAAGCGGAGGAGCGCATGGCTGACGAACTGCATCGAATCGAACACTACTATCAGGAAATGATACAAAATTCGAAAGACGACCAAGAAAAATCGACGATCGAGCAGGAATACCGCGCCAGACAGGAGGAGATCGCCTGGCAGTACAAGCCGCGCATCATCGTCTCCGCCACAGGCTGCGGCGTCTTCCATCTGCTCAGTCCCCCGGGTACCCGCAGAAACTTGGCGAATCGAATGTAAGAGTGGCATATCATGCCAGAAAAAAATAAGCGGTCGCTGACACGTTCTAACAGCCTTCTCGGAGCAAACGGTATACGATAGGCATTACCAGCTTGTCCAACTCCGGACGGTCGGTAACAGCGCCACTGCCGGAGCTGCGTACAGCCTGTCCATCACGGATGGATGGAAGTGAGCCACTGGACATGACCACGACTGGGGTAGCGCATCAACAACAAGAACTCGCCACATGCATCCATCCTCGGAGAGGCCCGGTCCGGTTCATCCTGTTCCTGGTGAATGAAAGCATTCGACGGACAAATGAAAGGAAGTGAGCCATACAAACCATGAAGCTGCGCAAGCTGCTCCTGACCATCGCTGCTGTATTGTTGCTGCTCCTGATGTCCTCATCCAGACCCTACGCCGCCACGCTGCCGCAGACAGCTGATCCGGAAGCGGTCGAGACCAAACCGGATCTGACGCTGCAGGAAACCGATCCGAAGGCGGACCTGCACGAGACGGTTGCCATGTGGATACGCATCATCGCCGAAGAACACAAGCTCGTGCCCTGGCAGGAGGCGACCTTCCACATCGAGCCGCTCGGACCAGGCACGCACGGCTGGCTCGTGCATGTGCTGGACCAACAGACGCCGATCGGATATCTGATCATCCACGCGCTTGAAGACGGAGGCTTCCGTCTGGCGGAGTACGGCGTAGGAGAACAGCCGATCTTCCATCTGGAGACGCTGCGGGCGAGCCTCGTGCAGATTGGGTTGATCGAATCCCAGGTCACCGTCGACCAGCTCAGCGCGATGCTCGCCCATCCGGGCGCGACCGAATCCACACCAACCCAGGCTGACCCTGGGCATTTGCCGCTTGTCATCCAGCGCCATTACCTGTACCCGTTCGCCGCTTACTGGAAGGTGCGGGATGAGGAGCGCAGGCTGACGGCCTATTTCGATGCCTTCACCGGCGAGCAATACCCGTTGACCAAAGACCCCGCAGGCAGATCCAATGACGAGATCAAATACGTCCCTACCATGCTTACCGAGCTGGAGGACAAGATGCAGCTGCCGAGATTTGACCCCTATGAAGATCTCGGGTGGATCGTGGAAGATCCGATCCGTGTGACCACGATCGATGATGTGATCGAACCGCTGCGCCACAAGCAGAGACTCACGCTCACCGTGGAGCTGTATGACGACCTCGTGCTGCTGCCTTACCCGATCATCGGCTATGCGAGATGGGAAAAGGCGGAGGCGTATCTGCTCATCTACAGCGAAGGACTCCGCTATGTTCCGCTGATCGATGCCGTGCGCTACGGCCGCATCTACCTTGAACAGGACTGAACCTGCCAACGCGGAGTTTTCGTCAAAAGTCCCTCAAATGAAAAATGACGGAAAGCCAACACAGGTTTTCCGTCATTTATCGCAGGGTCAACCCTTTCGCCATCGTTGCGAACAAATGAAGTTCATTTTTTAACTTCATGCCAGGCTGCAAGCGTATGTTTTACTGGATGTAGTTAAAAATATAACTAGAATCCCGGTTTTTCGACCGCCAATTCGGACAATAAAGTTAAATTTTTTACTTCTTTGGTCATATCAACGTTTTTGAAAAGGCGTTGAAGTTCATTTTTTAACTTCATTGGAAGAACCGCTAATAACGATTCGACATTCCGTTAAAATCCATCCGTCAGTCTATGCTGACTTCCTGTACCTCTTCGTTCTTGACCCGACGGTTCCTCCGGCCGGACCACCAGACGTGCAGAGACAGCGGCAACATCCCGAAATATCTCATCGTCCACGGCTCCCGCTGCAGGCGTCGCTGAGCCCGCTGCTCACGCCTCACCTCGCGCGGCGTCTCCAGCGTGTAGATCAGCCTCTCTGCGGCGAGCTTCGCCAGATCTTGCATGATCGATTTCTTCATCCTCCGACACTTCCTCTTCGAACTGCATGGCTATCTTCAGTATCTCCGAAGAGAACAAGGTTCATTCACGCCGGCGCCTACAAACTCGCTTGAGCCTCATCAAGCGGAAAGGCGTGTCCCCCGCTTCATCCAGTTGAACGCCTCCGACCTCTCTTGAGCCCATCAGCGGATAGGCTCGCACCCCGCTTCATCCAGTCGAACGCCTCCGACCTCTCTTGAGCCCATCGGCGGATAGGCTCGCACCCCGCTTCATCCAATCGAACGCCTCCTACCTCTCTTGAGCCCATCAGCGGGTATGTGCGTACACCTGCTTCATCCAGTCGAACGCCTCCGACCTCTCTTGAGCCCATCAGCGGGTATGTGCGTACACCTGCTTCATCCAGTCGATCAGGCTGAGTCCGTACTCGCTGCGGATCACGTCAGCCTCCTCCACCTTGAATACGGTGCCGTCCTTCAGCGCCGCCACGACGTCAAGCAGCGGCTCCACCTCCTCGACCTCGTGCGTCGTCAGCACCACGGTCTGCCGCTCCATATCGAGGAAGGAGATCAGTCCCTTGATGATCGACTCCCGCACCATCGGATCAAGCCCCGAGAGCGGCTCATCGAGCAGCAGCAGCGGCGCATTGCGCGACAGGACAAGCACGAGCTTGACGCGCATCCGGTTGCCCTTCGACAGACTGCCGATCTTCAGCGCCGGATCAAGCTGCAGGAATTGCAGCATCTCCCGGGCCTTCCCCGTGTCGAAGTCATCGTATATGCTGCTGAAATAGTCGATCATCTCTCCGATCCTGTAGAACCCGTACAGCTGATCCGTCTCATGCAGGAACGCCACCTTGCGGGCGACCAGCCTGCTCACCTTCTCTCCGTCCACGAGCACCGTGCCGCTATCCGGCTGCAGGAGTCCGGCCATCAGCTTCAGCGAGGTCGACTTGCCGCTGCCGTTAGGTCCGATGATGCCGATGATCTTCCCCCGCGGCAGATCGAACGTTGCATGTTTCAACGCTTCCGTACCGGGATACCTCTTGCTCACATCCTGAAATTGCACGATTGGCCTATCCATTGCCAGTTTCCTCCCTGTTCCTTATTCTCATTACTTATCCAAACAACCCGGGCTCAATGCTGCTCCAGTCCCAGATAGCGCTTCACGCCTTCGACGATCTCCTCATCGCTGAAGCCGGTCTCCCGCATATCCCTGACAAACTGCGTGATCTGCCCATCCATCAGCTCCGTTCGCAGCATCGTCAAACGCTCTTCATCATCCGTCACGAACATCCCCTGGCCTCGTCTGGCCTCGATAATGCCCATCCGTTCCAATTCACTGTTCACCCTTTGCACCGTATTTGGATTCACACCGTACTCCACCGCCATCTCGCGCACTGACTTCAGCTTGTCGCCGGGCTTCAGGTCCCCGCGCACGATCTGACGGATCGCCTTCTGCACGATCTGCAGGTAGATCGGTTGATTGGCGTCAAACTTCTCCCCCATGGATCATCGCACCTCCACTTTCCTGTCCAACAACCAGCCGGAGACGAATACCACGAGTCCGAGTATGAGAATGCTGAACACAACGTATCCAACCGGCAACGTCTGAAGCAAGATCATGTCTCCATCGAACATAATCGGCAAGTCAACCAGCGTGAACGAACCCCAATCGAACAGGTCCAGGATCGGAGATTCAAACAGCTTATCCAGCAGCCAGATGGCGAACAACGTCACCAGAATCGCTGCCAGTCCGCTCCATCTGCCTGTCCGGCGACGCAACATCCGGTTCGACATGTAGAAGATCAGATAGATCGCGCCGATGATCAATGCCCCGCAGAGGAACGCCGGGATCAACGCCAGCGCGAAATGCCACTTGTACGTCTCAAAGTCCTTCAGAAGCACGTCAACCATGCGAATCTCCGCAAGCTCACTTTCCGGGATGAGATCCAACTCAGCCGAGAGCATACCGGATATATTAAGCTCTCCGTCAACCACGTCGATCGCCAGGAACAACAAGCATGCGGCAACCAACGTGATGAGCATCGACACGACGCCCGCCAGCACCTTCGCCGCGATCAGGCTCCAACCGGGAAGCGGCGTCTGCATCCAGATCGAATAGCTGTTCTTCTCATTGGAGAAGCTGACGATCAGGTAGGCCATCAGATAGAAGAGGATCATAAGCGTCCCGGAACCGTACACCAGGCTGACGACGCCGTGAGGGTAGCTAATCCCCAAACCGATGGCAACAGCTGCCAGGATCGCCATCAGGATCAGTACGCCGTACATAAATTTCCTGCCAAGCCTCATTTCCTTCATCCATACCTTCATCCATGCTGTCATGTTCCACGTCCTCCTTGATAAAAAATCATTTCACTTTCGTAATGTATTAGTGTTCTATTTGTATAGTACACTAACACAATATAACTGTCAACAGGCTTCTTGGGGATTCCGTCCGATTTCCGACAATTTTGCAACATCTCATGACGCGGTATGGCGCAAACCAGGAGCATAGGCTATGATAGGTAAGAGAACAAGACAAGGAGGGCTTGCCATGAACGGGATCATGGTGTTTACGGTCGTCTTCACGATCCTCTTGATCTGGCTCTTGCTCGCGAGCTACCATTACGCCTACAAGCGCAAATGGGGCAATGAGAATGCCGCCGTGGATGCGCTTCCTGAAAGGGAGCTTGCCAGCACGAATGAGGCGAAAGAACAGCGTTCGGGAACCTGATCGTTGATGAAATAGAAAACGGGGCGCCATCGGATCAGCAAGAAAACTGACCTCTGGCGCCCCGTTTTGCATTGGGCTGGTTAACCGAGCCATTCAATCGATCGACTCAAAGGTATATTCACGAGAAAGCTTGATCACGCGCCGATTCGGCCTGCGGATGAGCACTTCCCTGTCATCCCAGGCGACGACATATCCCCTGACGTCGTTCTCGGGATTGGCGTCGCGTATGACTCTCACCTTCGCTCCGCTCTGTCTGAGCGATTCCAGTTGTTCATCGGAAATCACGATCCTCGGCCTCGCTTTCCTTCAGAAGTTACAGCATCATAAACGGGGATAAGGAGCAAAAAAGGCGTCTGCCAGGATCATGGGATCATGTCTCTGGAGACGCCTCATATTATGGATATCCTGCAGTGAATCAGCTGACATGTTCCTTCGAGTCATGGTACCAATGATCCAGAACCTTGCTGGACATGACGCGGCTGGTCACATATTCGACCTGGTTCGGCGTGAATTGCTTCTGCCAGTCGATCGACAGCTCATCGCATATCTTCACCATCGTGAGCAATTCCGACCAGGCTACGTATCTCTTATACCAGAAAAACTGCGGATGCTCAATCATATAGGGGTACAAGTCGTCAAACTCGGTATGTTTGCAGTCGAGGGCTCTCTCGAAATGCGTCTTCGCTTCGAGCAACTTTCGTTCCAAATGATCAAGCACATGACGATCGTTCTCCATTCTACACCCTCCTCCCTGGCTTCACCTTTTTATTATAAAGGATAATAAAGGAGGATGAAAGCCGGAAACGACTTGAAAATATGCCATCATTCAAAATGGACGGTTCCGCCTTCCAGCGACTTGATCTGCACGAGCGACTCGACGCGCACGCCGGTCTCGCGTATCTCATCCGCGCCGCGCTGGAAGCACTTCTCGATCACGATGCCCCAGCCCGCAAGCTTCGCCCCGGATTGCTCGACGATGCGCATCATGCCTTTGGCCGCATCGCCGTTGGCGATGATGTCATCGATGAGCAGCACCGTATCGTCCGCGGAGAGCAGCACCTTCGGCAGCACGATGTCTGTCATGATGCCTTTGGTGAAGGAGGGGACGCGCTCGCAGTACGAATCCGCATCGGTGATCAGCGTCTTCTTCCGCCTCGCAAAGACGAAGGGGATGCCGAGATGATAGGCCGCAGCGAAGGCTGCCGAGATGCCCGATGACTCGATGGTCAGGATCTTCGTCACGCCCGCATCCTGATATCGCCGCGCGAACTCTTCGCCCACCTTCATCATGAGCTGCGGATCCACCTGATGGTTCAACACCTGATCGAGGTTGAGAATCGTCGAATTAATGACCTTCGCCTTCTCCAGAATCGCTTGTTTCAATAAGTCCATAGTCCGCCCCCTGTGTGCATTTTCATGAAATGACGAGAATTTTCAAAAGATTGATTGCCGACATGAGAATGCGCAACGTTATGTCAAAATTGACCGTTTCTCGCCATAAGTCGCCCTGATTGCTCCAAATCAGTCTTTGGAACGCTAAAGCAAATGGAGTATGATCGTAAATGGCTGCTATAACGTGCGGCAATCGTTCACAAACAGCAGACCTAAGCGCGCGAGAAAGGAAAGATGCATATATGTCAGGTCATCAGCTGCGTTTGTCGTCCGTTTATTCTCTCCTAATATTAATACCGCTTCTGGCGGCATGTCAAAGCGACAACGAGAGGGACGTTGCATATTCTGACATTGAACCTGCGGACAACGTGCTGCAGGCTGGTTCGGCAAACCAACTGAACGATGATCAGGCTGTGCAGATGTCAGGAAACGGCCCGGATGAAGAACAGTCATCTCCTGAATCTTCCTTGCTCAGGCTGCTGGGACTCCGGATTCACGACCCGATGGATGCTGTTGCGGACGAATATGGCAGGGCCACCGAGCAATTCACGATGGTCGACGGTTCGGACGTGATCGTCGTACACAGCTATCCGGGATTCATGGTCGGCTATAATGAACAGAAGCAAATTCACTTCATCGATGTGTACTCCGCAGAGATCAATCCCGGCCTCGGCGGCATCACGATCGGCAGTTCGCTGGATGATGCGCTGGAGAAGCTCGGTGAGCCGGATCAGCTGACCAGTTCCGTCCTGATGTACGAACGGGATGGATCCGTGCTCAAGCTGGACATCGACCAGACGACAGGAACGATCGTCTCGATCAAGCTGTTTGCTTCCGACGAATAAAAGAATCATGACCGAACCTGAAAGTCATGGATAAGCGTTCCCGATCATAACTTGTACTATACGGCTGTGCGGCCAGGCCCGGCCACGAGAGTTCGGCCCGGTGCAAGTCATGCGGGAAGGAGCTTGCCATCTTGAAGAAGATCATGCAGACGCTGCAAGTCGCATTTACCTATATGGGCACGGTGGTTGGCGCAGGTTTCGCAACCGGACAGGAGATCCTGCAGTTTTTCACAAGATTCGGCAATCTCGCCGCGCTGACCATCGTGCTGACCACCCTGCTCATGAGCTGGCTGGGCACGAAGATCATGCTCATGTCCTCGGATATCGGCGCTGCCTCGTATGAAGATCTGAACCGATATCTGTTCGGCGATCGGGCGGGTCACTGGATCAGCCTGCTCTCCATGTTGAACCTGTTCAGTGTAAGCGCCGTGATGCTTGCCGGAGCAGGTTCTGTTTTTCATGAGCAATTCGGACTTTCCTACAATCTGGGACTGACCCTGACGATGATCGCCATCCTGCTCCTCCTGTCGAGAGGCATCTCCTCGATCATGGCGGTGAACTCGCTGGTCGTCCCCATCATGCTCGTCTATACGGTGATCATCATCGTCGTCACTTCGGCCCAGCCGACGGCCGGCAGCTGGCTGAGCCTGGCCAGCGCGGAGTCTCCGCTGAAGATGGTCGTCTACGCCTTCCTCTACGTCGCGGGCAATCTCGCCAATGCGCAGGCCGTTCTCGTGCCGCTCGGCTCCAGCATCCGTGACCGTTCCGTCCTGTACTGGGGAGGGATGATCGGCGGCAGCGGCATCGGCTTCATGTTGCTGGCCGGCCACTTCGCCCTCTCTGCCCATATGCCCGGCATCCTGCACTTCGAGATCCCGATGGGCCACACGGTGGCGGTGCTCGGAAGCACGATCCAGATGCTCGTGATGTTCGTCATCTTCGCCGAGATCTTCACCACGATGCTGTCCGATGTTTATGGGCTTACCCTGCAGATCAGACAGCATACGGGCTGGAACCTGCTCCTCACCATCGCCCTCATCCTGATCGCCTGCTACTTCATCAGCCAGATCGGGTTCAGCCGGTTGCTCTCCGTGCTGTATCCGCTGTTCGGCCTGATCAGCCTGCTCTGGCTGGCGATGATGTTCGTGAAGCAGCCTGCGGGTCGGGATGCCAGATGACCTGACCTGACGACCCGCCTGCTACGCCTTATCCCTTAAGCCCGATCAATTGCGCTTGCGGAAGCAGGCTGCTGACCATGTCTCGCATGTAGTCATGGCAGGTGAACATCAACACCTGGCGGTGCTGGCTGATCTGCGCGAGGCATTCAAGGCAACGCGCCGCCCTTTCCTCGTCGAAATTCACCAGGATGTCGTCGAGCACAAGCGGCAAAGCCTCATGGCCGCTGTCATGCGACTCCACCAGCGCGAAGCGCATGGCCAGATACAGTTGCTCGGCGGTTCCCCTGCTCAGGCGGGCGGTATCCAGCTGAAGTCCGTCATGGCGCTCCACGATCAGCCTCCGTTCGCCGAACGGCGCAAGCACACGCACATACCTGCCGCCGGTGATGACGGCCATATGGTGCGACGCCTGCCGAAGCACCTTCGGCTGTCGCTCCCGCTCATAGATCGTCCGCGTTCGCCTGACGAGGCCGCTCGCCATCGCATAGACCGAATATTCGGCAACATGGCGGTTCAGCTCGGCGAGCAGTTCTTCCCTGCGCTGCTCCAGCTCCGCATGCTCCGTCCCTTCCCTGAGCCTGTCCAATTCCAGCTCCAGCTTCGCTCTCTGATCGCGGAGTTCCTCGATCCGGCTTCTGAGACGCGCGATGTTTGCTCCCACATTCGCGTGCTCGGCCTCCAGCTCGGAGCCGCCCATGGTTCGGAGGCTGTGCATCAGCTCATCCAGCTTCTCCGGCGACACCAGCCATTCCAGACGGGAGATCGCCTGCTTGACCGACTGCTGCAATTGCTGACGCCGCTCCTCCTGCGCCGCCAGCTGACGAAACTCCGCCTCATCCCTCGCGCCGGCTTCCTGCCACAGCCCGGAGATAAGAGCTTCCGTCTGGCGGATCCGATCGGCCGTGCGCTCCAGCTCCTCCCGCCATTCGTTCCACTGTCGCTCAAGCGCCTGTTGTCGTTCAGCCTGCTCGGCATCCCTTGCGACCAGCTCAGCCAGCTCCCGCACCAGTTCGACCGCCGAACGGCTGTCCGGCAGCGGTTCGGACAACCGGGCAAAGAGTCTCGCCACCTGCTCCTCGAACTCGGCGATCCGCGACCCATATCCCGTGATCCGCTGACGAACGGCCGCCCGCTGCCTGAACGTCTGCTTCGCCTGCTCTGCCAGCGAGAACAGCTCCAGCGCCGTCTCCGGCGCAAGCCGTGTCGGCAGCCCCCGCTCCGCCAGCCAGGATCGCCACTGATCAACCCCGGCTTCCAGTGCCTGGCCGCAAGCCGCCTGTTCTTCGGCTATTGCCTGCTGACGTTCGCTGACATCCGCCAGCTGCTCGTCCAGCTCGCTCAGTCGATCGGCGAGCCGCCTCAAGTCCCGCTCCTCCGACTGCCAGCGTTCTATCGCCAGCTCCAGTTGCTCAACAGCGGATGCGGCGGCTTCAATCGACCATGCCGCATCGCCCGCCTCGCTCATGCGAGAGCGCGAACGAGCAGCTCGCCCGGCATACGAGGGAGCTGCCTCAGCGGCGCCATACGGCTGCTCGCCTGAGAGCTGCATATACAGCGCCATCGTTTCCTCGGACCAGCGCTGCATTTCCCGGGCAATATGCTCCCTGCCCCTGCTCCCGTCGACCTCCTGATGGCGCCACATCATCAGCAGCACGCCATCGACTGCCAGCAAGGCAGCCGCCGCGAGGATGGCCGTCAGTCCATCGGCCAGCAGGAAGAGGCCCACAGGCAGGATGATCGTCAAGGCCGCCAGGGCGAGCAGCATCGGCCGCATGCGCCGTCCCCGCTGCCGCGCTTCCTGCTGGCGCCTCTCTTCGGCCGCGAGCTCCCACGCAGCCTGCCTCCAGCTCTGCAAAGCCCGGTTCAGCCGGTGCAGATGCTGACGCCGCTCATCAGGCGCAAGTTCCGTCCATCGGCCGGGATGGCGTCCGCGCAGCGCTTCCTTCGCACGTGTCAGCTCATCCGCAGCCTCGTTCCTTCGCGGTAGCAGGCGCTGCTTCTCCGCCTGCAGCCTCGCCGCCTCGGCGGCGAACGTCTCGGCCTGCCGCTCGAGCGCTGCCAGCCTGTCCCGGAAACCCGTGATCGCCGATCGCTCGGCCAGCGAGGTGTTCAGCCCCGCGACCTGGGCTTCCGTCCAATTGTCATCGATGCGGGCGATCTGCAGACGCGCCTGCTCCGCAAGCTGAGCATCCTCCGTTCGGGCGTTGCTCAGCTCATGCTGAAGCGAGCGGATCATCGACGCCTGCTCCGCCAGTTGCTCGATCTCCCGTCTGAGAGCCAGACGCTGCCCGTCGGGCGACAGCTCTCGCAGCTGTCGCTCGACAGCCGCCATCTTGGCCTGCAGCTGGTCGCGCATCGTCTGAAGCTCCGTGAGCCGCAGTTTCTCCTCTTCGAATCTGCGCAACCCGTCCTTCGGAAACGAAGCACGCACAGGCAACTCCTGCAGCTCCAGCTCGGCGGCGCGAAGTTCCTGCCATGCCTGGCGGGACTGAAGGCACTTGTCCAGCCAGGCGATGCGGCTCTCCGCCTCGCCCAGCTCGCGTTCGGCTGCGGACAGCTGCTCGCGAAGCCGCTCCAGCTCAGCCCGCCTGGCGTGATAGCTCTCCTGCACGCTGCGGCTCCTGCGCAGCTCGGAGCTCAGCTGGTCCAGCTGGTCGACGAGCTGATTGATCGTCTGCTTCTTGCCGCGCGGCCTGAACAGCCGCTCCAGCTCGGCGGCGACCTGCTTCTCGGTCTCCAGCACGGCGGTTCCGCTCACGCCCATTCCGGCGTTGAACAGATAGCCGCTCAGCTCGTCGGACTGCAGCGTTCGGAGCTCCTGCAGTTCCGTCAGCCCGAAGGCGTAGATATTGCGATACACATCCTCGGTGATGTCGCCGATCAGTCGCCGCAGCAGCTCCTCGCCTCCGACGGTTCCGTCCTCCAGCGTCACCGTTACCGTTCCGCGCGAGGGACGCTTGCCCTGCGCATCCGGCGCATCATAACGCTGCACATGCGCCGTGCGGCCGTCGTCCAGGGTGAGCAGCAGCGCGCCGCCATGCGTCGCGCCGGACAGGGGCGCATACCGCTCCGCCGCCTGGCTGCGCGGCTGAAATCCGAACAGCACCGAGCGAACGAACTGCATCAGCGTGCTCTTGCCGGCTTCGTTGGGTCCGTGCAGCAGTACGATCGGCGCATCCGGCGCAAGCTCCAACACCGCGTCGCGCATCGCGCCGAATCCGGCAATCTCGATGCGGGTGATCCTCATCGTTGATCGCCCCCTTCCAACAGCCGGTCCAATAGCCATTCCTCCGCCCTGTCCAGCCATTCGCGCAGTTCCTCGCGACCGACCGCACCGTGCACCGCATCCCCGGCAGCGCCGGCGTAGACGGCTTGTCCTTCACGGATATACTTGCCGGCCCTTGAGCGAAGGAGCTCCTCCGTCATCTGCTCGGCAAACTGCTCCAGCTGCGCCTCATCCGTCCTCAGCTCGTCTGCCAGCCTTAGCAGGTCTCCGACGAAGCTGTCCTGGCCGAGCAAGCGCTCCCGGTCGATCAAGCCACTCGTCTGGGCCCTGATGCTCTCGACCCAGACGAAGGGATAGTCAGGATCCGACTCGACGCGCCTGCCTTCTTCCCGATTCCATTCACCGGCTGCTTCATCGAGCCAGGAGGAGCTCCGGAGCAATCGGTTCAGGCTGGTTCGTCCGCCCAGCACAAGCCTGACAACAGCCGGCCGACCGGCCAGATCGGCGCTCTCCCTGATCGCTTCCAGCTCCCGTGCGATCCTCTCCTGCACCTCCTGCTCGGAACGGGCCGCTTCCACCGAGACCTCCACCTGAAGCCAGCGCACCGCGTCGGTCGAATGGAAGCGCATGCGGACCGCCTTGTCCTCCTCCACATCGACGATGTAGCAGCCCTTGGCTCCGGTCTCCCTGATGCTCCGTCCCTGGGTGTTGCCCGGATACACGATATGGGGCGCTTCATGCAGGATGCCGCGCGCATGGATATGCCCAAGCGCCCAATAATCGATGCCGGAGGCGACCAGCTCGGCCCGGCTCGAAGGCGCGTAGTTGCCATGCTCGGCGGCCCCGTCGACATTCGTGTGCAGGACGCCGATCTGGAAGACGCTCCTGTCCACCGGACGGAACTTCCCCGCCAGATTGTCCGTCACCGCAGGGGTGGCGAAGGAGATGCCCTGCACATGGGCGAGCAGCCGGCCGGAACGGTCATGCACCGCATGGGCCGACACACCATCGCCGGGAAACACATGGATCCCCCTGGGCGGTTGCCATTGCATATGCTTGCCGGACAGCGGATCGTGGTTGCCATGGGCGATATAGACCTCAATTCCCTCAGAGGCGAGCTGTTCCATCGCCCGCTGAAACCTTAGCTGAGCGCGCACCGAACGGTCCTCCAGGTCATAGACATCGCCGGCGATGACGACGAATCGCACCTGCTCCGAGATCGCCAGCTCCACGAGCCGCTCCAGCGCCATAAAAGTGGAACTGCGGATCCTGTCCCGAATCGGCTTCGGGACATCGGACAGCCCGCGAAACGGACTGTCCAGATGCAGATCCGCAGCATGCATGAAGCGAAAGATGGCCATGGGTCAACTCACCTTGAACGAGTGATAGACTTCTTCCAGTTCACGGATCACCCGAGAGATCGAGGATTGCTCCTTCGCCCGCTCATAGGCCGCCTTCGCCATCGCGCGACGGAAGTCGTCGTCCTTCACCATTCTTTCTAGCGCCTGAGCGAGGGCCTCCACATCATCGACCGGCACCAGAAGTCCATTGACGCCGTCCTCGATCTGCTCGGCGATGCCGCCCACGTTCGTGCCGATCAGCGCCAGCCGGCAGAGCGCGGCCTCGGCGAACACGTTGCCGAACGCTTCTGCGCGCGACGGGAGCACGAACAGGTCGAAGAACGGCATCAGCTCCTCCGGATGCAGCATATACCCGTAGAAGATCGTCTCGTCGTAGATGCCCAGGTCTATGGCCATCTTCTCCAGCGTCTCCCGCATCGGCCCATCGCCGATCATGTGCAGCACGAAGGAATAGCCGCGCTTCTTCAGCATCGACAGCGCCTCCAGCAGCACGTCCAGCCCCTTCGCCGGCACGAGCCGGCACAGCGTGACGATCTGCGGCACGCCGTTGTCATGCTCGACCGGTTTGAACCGATTCGGATCAAATCCGTTCAGGATGACCTTCACCGCTTCCGGTCGCTCGATGAATTGCGAGATATAGGATTTGAAGGACTGCGACACGGTGATGATCAGATCCGTCTGCTCCTCCAGCTCATGATAGAGCGATGTGAGAAAGCGATGCTCCGGCCCGCCTTCCTCGATCCGGCCGTTCAGGATGAGCTCCCGCTCGTAGCTGGAGTGGATCGTCATCAGGATCGGCGTGTCCGGGAACAGCCGTTTCATGATCAGCGCCGCGATCGGATGATGGGCATGGATGATGTCATAGCTGGTATTGCGCAATCGCATCTTCGCGAACCAATAATAGTCCTTGAGCGTTTGCATATATTTCTCAACGATCGGCCTGCCTTTGTAGACCGTCCAGTCAAACGTCTTGAATGCGAAATCGTCTGTTCCTTTGCCGCGTATGCGTTTTGGCAGGGAGAACAGATCCATCTTCCAGTTCATCTGCAGAAACTTCTCCTGAATGTAAGGGACCATCGAGGATACGCCTCCGGGCTGTTCCGGCGGAAAGAATAGTGCTTGCAATATGTTCATAAAGCGTCCTCCTTGTTTCTCTCTCTAATGATTATTTTACCTTATCGCATCTTTGGTTTGGAATGACTCGATACGACAATTTTTGATATACTGGTGATAAATGATTTTTCTTAACACGGAGGAATGTGATTGGACTTCATGGAAATGCTGAACGGGGCGACCGGCAGGGCAGTGTCCTCCATTTGCATCTTGGTCATCCTGGTTCTTATGTTTATGATGGTGGCTCGCCTGTATATGAGCAGACGCAAGAAAGCGTATCTGTCTCTGGCCCTGTCGATGATCCTCGTCATCACGCAGTATATCTTGATCTTCCTCCTGGAACTGGCGCCGTCGGACGTGCCTGTCACGATCTATGTGGTGCAGATGCTGAAGGTGGTCGCATTTATCTGGATCAATCTGGGAATCTATCAACTGTATAACCCGACAGGTCGGTATATTCGATTCGGCACGTATGCGATGACCCTGATCGCGATCGGACTTTCGGTTATCCAGTTCACATCGCTTGGCCATATCGGCTTCTTCGCGTGGCTGTCCAGCAGGCTGCTGCTCGAGATCATGCTGCTGGTATTGATTGTCTCATCCTTCTTCACCATCCGCCCTTATATCGGCCAACATGGCAAGTATATAACCAGTCTGTTGCTGTTCTTCTTCATACAGGTCAGCCAGATGACGAACTTCTATCTTTATGATGGGCAGAACCATACACTCCAGCTCCTGACGGACTATCTGCCCGTGGTTTATTACGGCACGCTGTTCATGATCGTGTTTGACCGGGTCGTCGAGCTGCTGTACGCGGTATATCAGTCCTCCATCCATGATGGACTGACGGGCGTCTACAACCGCAACTATATCATCCACTACGTGCAGCAGCTGGTGAAGAATCGGCAGGGGGCGGTCATTTTCTGCGATATCGACAACTTCAAACGGTTAAATGACACGCAGGGCCATCAGACCGGAGACGCGGCGCTCAAGGCGGTGGCTTCGATCCTGATGGATGTGGTGGATGGTCATGGCAAAGTGGGCAGGTATGGGGGGGAAGAAATGATCGCCGTCCTCGAGGATCCATCTGCGAAAGTGGCGAAGGTGGCTGAACAGATCCGGCGTCGCGTCGAGAAGGAATCGATCGTCACGGTCAGCGTCGGGTACAGCCGCTATCGGCAAGGCATAAGCGCGCATGAGCTGCTGAAGCAGGCGGACGAGGCGATGTATGTGTCGAAGAAAACCGGCAAGAACAAGGTGACCGCTTACTCCAGCAAACTGCCGAAGCTGCTGGACAGCGTGAATGGATCCTGACAAGCGTTGCCGGTGGGTTTGGCAGCTCCGCATGGCCTGTGTATCCGTCTGCTACGGACAGAGCCCTTCATGGCAGGCACGCGCTTTCGCCAGGCAGCATCTCCGCATGGCTGGCCCCCGCTCGCGCCAGGCTGGCTACCATGCGCATGCACCAGGCACAAACCATATGGCCGCTTACACGTTTGTACCAACGGCCGCCATCTTCCTGCGCCAGGCAGCATTTCCGCATGGCTGGCCCCCGCTCGCGCCATACTAGCAGCAGGAGGCGATGCCAGATGGATCAACCGCAACAGGAAGAAGTTGTTGCTGTCAGGAAGAACGAAGACGGCGATGTCGTCGAGCTGAAGCTCAGCTCCGGGAAAGTCGTCGATTACAAGACCGCTCAAACCATGGTCAAGAACGGCCAGATCAAGCACCTGAACGTCTTTCGCGGACGGGATAACGAGGAGCATCTTCGCTCCGATCCCGATGGCAGGGAAGACAACAACCTGGACAATCTGCCGCTTTTCTGACGGCAGTATGCGAGAAACACAAAACGGAAGTCGTGCTTTCCCGACAGGTTTCTGGCGATGGATACCTTCATATCTGTGCCCGAAACTGAGAAGTGGCGACTTCCGTTTTGCTTGTCCTTATTAACGATTTCAAATCCGCTGCTCTGATCTGCTATTGTACGATTTTTCATACAAAACACTCGACTTCCCGGCGACCACGCCACACTTTTGTACGATTTTTCATACAAAACGCTCGCCCCCAAGGCGCCCTCGCCACTCTTTTGTACGATTTATCATACAAACGCTTGACCTCAGCCACACTCACCCGAGCCGCAGCTGCCGTCAGCGCCTGTACCGACCCGCTTCAGGCATGCGACTTGTAGGCGATCGGGTCCGTCGCGCCCGCTTCCGCGAAGCCCTTCAGCCGCAGACGGCAGCTGTCGCACACGCCGCACGCAACCTCGCCGCCGTTGTAGCAAGAGGTCGTCAGCTCATAAGGCACGCCGAGCCTCAGGCCCTCGCGGATAATGTCCGCCTTCGTCATATGAATGAGCGGAGCCGCGATGCGAATCGGCTTGCCCGTCACTCCGACCTTCGTCGCATAACGGATCGTGTCCTCGGCCTTGGCGATAAACTCCGGACGGCAATCGGGATAGCCGCTGTAATCGAGCGCATTGACGCCGATGAAGATCGTCGAGGCGCCGATGACCTCCGCGAAGGAAGCGGCGATCGACAGGAACAGCAGATTCCGGCCAGGTACATAAGTCACCGGAATCTCCTCCTGGTAAGACTCCGCCACCGGCACATCAATCGAATGGTCGGTCAAGGCGCTGCCGCCGATCTCCCGCAGGAACGAAAGCGAGATGATCTTGTGCCTGTCGCCCACGCCATAATGCGCGGCAACCGCACGCGCATTGTTCAGCTCATTGCGATGACGCTGCCCGTAGTCAAAGGTGATCGGATACAGATCATACCCCTGATCCCTGGCGATCCCCATACATGTCGTGCTGTCCAACCCGCCGCTCAGGATGACGACGGCTCTCTCCTGTTTGGTCATTTCTGCATCTACCTGCCTTTACATGCTCTCAGGAATTTCACTCTGGTTTATATCTTGCACAACTAAATGCGCTTGCCCACTGCCAACACGCCGAGCCCTACACCCGACGCATCCCCGGATCCCAGATGACCTTGTGCATCTGCATGTTCAGCTTCACCTGCGACAGCCCGTCCCGCAGCATCAGCTCCACCAGCTTCGCCGGCGGCATCGTCTCCCACACCGGGCTGAACAGGATCGTCGCGCGGATCGGATGCTCGTCCAGCACTCGCTTCGCCGCTTCGAAATCCCGCTCCGTGGCGATGACGAACTTCAGCTCGTCCTGCTCGCGAAGCAGCGCCAGGTTGTCCGCGATCATCCGCTCGTGCTCGCCCGAATCCGGCAATTTATAATCCATAATATAGCGCACAAGCGGCGATTCCACACTCGTCATGAACGGCTTCAGGTGAATGGCGCCATTGGTCTCCACGTGGATATCCACATATCGGCTCGAATCCGCCAGCGCCTGCAGCAGCGCCTGCGAGCGCTCGCCATACATCAGGGGCTCGCCGCCCGTCAGGCATACATGTCTGGACTTGTAGCCTGCTGTCCGCTCCATGATCTCGCCGATCGTCATGACCGAGTCCGCCTCATGCGGCGGATAGCTGTATGTCGTATCGCACCATGCACAACGCAGATTGCAGCCATACAAACGGACAAAGACGGTCGGATAACCGGCGCGCGTGCCTTCACCTTCGACCGTCTCGTAAATGTCGACCATAGGAATGCGGATGTCGGCCCACCGCTCGTCTGCAGACATCGAGTTGTCATCCGCATGCTTCAACATCGATTATTCCTCCATTAGTGCTTTGGTCACTGCGGCATAGCTCGTCGGCGTCTCCCACAGTCGCACTTCCTCAAGTTCTATATTCGGGTACAGACCTTCATCCTGAAGCTGACCCTTGATCTGTTCGTACATCCAGACCACCATGTTCTCGGCCGTGGTGTTCATCGGAGGCAGCACTTCGTTCAGATACTTGTGATCCAGCTTGTCGATCACCGCTTCCTTCGTGATCCGCTTGATGTCTCCAAAATCGATGGAGATCCCGCGGAAATCGACCTTGCCGCTCATGACGACCTGAAGCTTGTAGGTGTGTCCATGCAAGCTCTTGCATTTGCCCTCGTAGCAATGAAGATGATGGGCACTGTCAAACGTGAACTCCTTGGAGACGAGAACCCGTTTGTCATGGTATTTCAGCTGGTGCTGTTCGATATCCTTCCCCAGGATCTGCACCTTCTCAGGTATGTTAAAGCTCATGCAGCTACACCCTTTCGTCAGATTCTCATCTATGATCCAATCGCCCATGCGCAGCTCCATGCCATCCTTCCACGGGATTTAGCCAGCCCCGTTCCTGCGCATCGCCAATGACACTTGCATCCAGGCATGAAAAGTCAGATATTATTATAGCATGCGCGGCAAAATGGCGACAACTTGACGCGGCGATTCGAACCAGGCTTGTGAAGCGGACAATTTTCTGCCATTAATATAATTGGCTCTGTCGGTCTTCATCAAGAACCAGGCCATTCGTTGATCCGCATCAACCTGTCATGACATACACGATTCCTGCCAATGGGAGGCTCATATGACGATCCAACTGCCAGAGGATTATCTGCGTCGCATGAAGCGCATGCTCGGCGACCGCTTCGAATCATTCATCGCGAGCTACGAAGAGCCGCGCGCCTGGGGCCTGCGGCTCAACACGCGCAAGCTCACGCCGCAGTCACCGGCCTGCGATCAGCTTCGCGCCCTGTTTCAGCTGGAGCCGGTGGCGTGGTGTCCGTCCGGGTACTATTACAACGAAGAGACCAGGCCGGGCCGTCATCCCTTCCACGCCGCGGGCGTTTATTATATCCAGGAGCCGTCGGCGATGTCTGCCGCAGAGCTGCTTGACTCAAGGCCCGGCGACATCGTGCTCGACCTGGCCGCCGCGCCGGGCGGCAAGTCCACGCAGATCGCCGATCACCTGCAGGGACAAGGGCTTCTGATCAGCAATGAGATTCATCCCGCGCGCGCCTCGATCCTCTCCGAGAACATCGAGCGGATGGGCATCCGCAATGCGGTGGTGACCAACGCATCGCCTGGCCATCTGGCGCAGCGTTTCCCGCATTTCTTCGACCGGATCATGGTCGACGCGCCCTGCTCAGGTGAAGGCATGTTCCGCAAGGAGCCGGAAACGATCGGCGAGTGGAGCGAGGCTCAGGTGGCCAATTGCGCCGCTCGCCAGCGGGATATCCTGCGCGATGCCGTCCGCATGCTGAAGCCTGGCGGAACGCTCGCCTATTCGACATGCACATTTAATGAGGAAGAGAATGAAGAGACCATCGCCTGGCTCATCGCCGCCTGTCCCGAGCTGTCACTCGTGCGGATGGAGCGCTTCTGGCCGCATGAGCGGAGAGGGGAGGGCCATTTCGTTGCGGTGCTGCAGCATGGGGGTGCGGATGAAGCAGATGAAGCAGACAAGGCGCAGCAAGCGGTCGTCATGGGCGAAGCCGATCATGGAGGCAGGACCCGGCGCCGCCCGAAGCCGTCCGGACAGGTCGGGAAGGCGCTCCAGGAAGCGATGGCCCTGTTCGAAGCCTTCGCCGAGGCCACGCTGTCCCCGTCCTTCACGCTGCCTGACGGCGAGCCGCTCCTGTTCGGCGAGCAGCTGTACTGGCTGCCCACGGCCGGCGGCAGGATGAGCAGCGCCATGCTCGCCGGACTGAAGGTCCCGCGCCCCGGGCTGCACCTCGGCACCGTTCGCAAGAACCGCTTCGAGCCGTCCCATGCGCTGGCGCTGGCCATCCGGCGGGAGGACGCGCGGACTTGCGTCGATCATGCGGCGGACAGCGCGGAGACCTCGGCTTACTTGCGCGGCGAGACGCTGAGCGTGCCCGGCCAGCTCAAGGGCTGGACCCTCGTCACCGTGGACGGCTTCCCGCTGGGCTGGGGCAAGGCGAGCGGAGGCGTGCTGAAGAACCATTATCCGAAGGGGCTGCGCCGCCCGAACTGATCGAGGTTGCGGTGAATCTCCCGCAGCCTCTCCGTATCCTCGCGCAGCTCCCCTTCGATGCGGGCGATGATCTCCCGCACATGGGCGCCCACTTCGTCGGGCACCTCGATCTCGCCTCGCGCCTTGACGATGTAGACGAGGCACTGGATGATCTCCCGCAGCATGTGCAATCGGTTGTTGTCCGTCGCCACCTGGGACAGGAACAGGATATGATTGATCTCGTCAAGCGTCAACTTCATCGCATCACACCCCCGGCCATTCTGACATGTTACTTTCATCATACCCTTATGCCAGTCAATGTCAATATTCGGCAACCTCTTCCTGCGTGCGACAACCGATGCACCCTTGACGCTGTCCATATGTCCATATAAAAAAGGAACAACAACTGCCCCATCAGGCGGTTTGTCATTCCCTGTCGATCGTGTCCGTTATTGCACGGGCGCATTCTCGAACAGCAATTCGTCGATTGGCCGATTCTTGTAGAGGACGGTCAGGTTGAACGACTCATAATCCTTCTCCTTGTCCAGCTCCCGCATGAGCAAGGAGGCGATCTGCTCGTGATCCCGCTCGCTGTTCATCTCCCGGAAGTCCATGTAGCCGGTCAGCTTGCGCTGGCTGATGTCGATCGTCGCCGTACCGATCGGCAGCGGTCCGTTCCGGCTGGAGTAGATGTCGTAGGTGAGCGTATCGCCGTCATCGCGCACGAGATGAACGGAGAATTCGTCATCATCCTGCCCGCTGTGCCCCGCATCCATACGGTTCATGAGATCCTCATGCTCCAGCTCGTAGATCTCCAGCAGCTCACCGTTGTGCTTGACGTCCAGTTTGAACGTGTCGACGAGATCCTCGTCGAAGTCGGAGACGAGCAGCTCCACCGACCGTTCGATCTGTCCGGGAGTCGGTTCGACCATCCAGTTGATCTCGCCGATGCAGTCGCTGCCGTACATCGTGACGAAGGCTTCCGCCAGCCAATGGCGATCTCTGGCATAGATATGGTATTCCACCGAATTGCCATGTTCGCCCGTGATGACCAGCTCGTACGGCTCGTTTCTGTCTCTCCCGGATCGCGAACCGGCGGTCAGATCCGAGGCTTCCGCCGCCTGCAGATCCTCCTCATCGTCCTGCTGGCCGCTCCGGTCTCCGCCTTCGCCCGCTCCTGTCCGGGTACGGCTGTCCTGTCCCGCCCCCTTCCGAGCGGCGCTGCGCCCCGAGGCGGTGCCCACCATCTCCAGCGAGTCCCCCGACTGATCCGGGTCGTAATCGGACAGGCTCGCATCATCATCGACATAATCGGCTTCATAGTCGTCCCAGTCATCCTCAGCCTCGGGCTCATCGATGAACGACTCGATCTCGCCGATGTTGTGTTCCATCGCGATCACTTGATCAAACGCGCTGTAGGTGACGATCACCTCACAGTCAGCGGCGTCGATCGCTGCTGCGAGCGAATTGATGTATTCCTGCACATGACTCAGAACCTTCCTCTTGTCGGAAGGAGTCAGGACCGTCTTCTCCAGCTGGACAGCGCCCGACAACCGGCTGCCCTCGCGGTAGACCAGCGTGATCTCTCCGGCATAGCGGCCGTTCAACACGATATCGCTGACTTCGCCTCCCGGGGTTCGCATATCAGGGCGAATCGATACTGTGGACATCGCACTTCCCTCCACGCTCTTGGATGTGATACAGGTAACGGTCTTAGCGTTTCCTGTGTACCGCATTCTATCCACGCGCAGATGGAGGGGCTCCGAATCGGGACGCTCCGATCCGCTCACCGATCGCACACCAGCAGTTGTCCCTTCAGCCGAACGCACGTCTGCCAGGAGCGCCATCGCGAGCCTTACACTTCCAGATGTCGATCATGCCAGGCGTCGCCAGCCTGGCGTCACACCCTGATCAAGGGCAGATGCTTGCTGAGCGCCACATGCACGGCATCTTCGTTGTTCGACACCGTCACCTCGTCAGCCGCCTGCTTCACCTCATCCGGGGAGTTGGCCACGGCGATGCCGATCCCGGCGAAACGCAGCATCTCGATGTCGTTGTAGTAATTGCCCATCGCCAGGATCTCCGACCGGTCCACTTGCCAGATCTCCGCCAGCTTCATCAGTGCGATGCCCTTGCTGACATCCGGTCGCATCACATCGACGAAGCAATCGCCGCTGCGGATGAACCGCAGCTCCTGCAGATCGTCCGGCCAATCCCGCTCCACCTGTTCCATCTGCTCATCGTTGCCGAAGATGCAGATCTTCACGAGCGGGTCGTTCACCTGAAGCACATCCTCCACCATCTCCGGCTCGGCCATAAAGGCGTCGTACATCTTCCTGGCATCCGCCGGCATCTGATCGAGAAGCATCCTGGTAGAGGTGTTCAGATCATAGTGAATGCCGTGTTCCCGGCAATATCGGATCAGATCTTCCACTTCCCGCACGTGGAACGTAAATTCATGCAGCACGTTACCGTTCGTGTCGGTGACCGCCGCCCCGTTATGCGTGATCATGACGCCCTCCAGGCCCAGCTCGTCCATGATCGGCTTGGCGCTCATCGAGCCGCGGCCCGTGCACAGCACGATCTTGATGCCTTGCTCCGCCGCGCGACGCAGCGTGCGAATATTGTTGGCGCTCAGTTGATGGTCATCGTTCAGCAAAGTCCCATCCACATCAAGCGCGATCAGTCTGATGCTCATCTCCAGTTCCCTCCGTTAATGTCGCAAGCTCTGTCTCTGTCAATTCTCTGTATCTCCCGGGCGCCAGAGCGGGGTCCAGCTTCAGACCGCCCATGGCCACGCGCTTCAGGTAAACGACTCTTTTGCCCACGGCGGCAAACATGCGCTTCACCTGGTGGTACTTGCCCTCGTGAAGCTGCACCTCGATCCTCGAGCGCCCTCCTCTATCGGTGGGAGCAGCTTCCAATATGGTCAGCACAGCGGGCATCGTCACATAGCCGTCGTCCAGCTCCACACCCTGACGGAATCGCTCCACATCCCGCTGATCGACCAACCCGTCGATCTCTGCATAATACAGCTTCGGCACATGCTTCCTGGGCGACAGGAGGCGGTGCGCCAGCTGGCCGTCGTTCGTGAGCAGGAGCAGCCCTTCCGTATCCTTGTCCAGCCTGCCGACCGGGAACGGCTCGAAGGCCCGATGCTCCTCGCCCAGCAGATCCAGCACCGTCCGTTCGCGCAGATCCTCCGTGGCCGAGACGAAGCCTGCCGGCTTGTTCATCATCAGGTAGATATGCTGCCTGTACAGCACCCGTTCCCCGCGCACCTCGAGGACATCCGTCTCCGGATTCACCTTCGCCCCGCTGTCCCTGATCACTTCACCGTTCACCCGGATCTGACCGGCTCTGGCCAGTTTCTTCGCCTCCGAGCGAGTGGCCAGACCCAGATGGCTCAATATCCTGTCGATCCGCAACTGCTTGTCCGATTGATTGATCGCTTCTCACCTCCATGAAGATCGGATTGTCCTTTCTACCGTCCGCCCGTACTCCGGGCATGGGTGCTTCCCTTCCGATCACTCGCTCCGCTTCGCCCTGGCCAGAGCTTCCTCCAGCTCATTGGCCAGCATGCGCAGCCCCCAAATATCTTCCTTATCCCACAGTTCATTGAAGCGAAGCTGGAACTGGACCGCTTCGCGAATGCGATGATAGAAATATAATTCCTGGATATTGCTCAGCAGCCTCGATACGAGATTGGAATTCGCCTCGAATTCTTTCTGCGCTGACATAATCTCATGGCGTATGCTCGACATTTCCTGATCGAGCACATAAGCGGCTTCGGCGGCTCTGCGCAGCCTGAGCTGCACCTCCTCGGGCAGCTCCTCCTTGTACTTGTAGTTGAGGGAATGCTCGATCGTCGCCCAGAAATTCATCGCCAGCGTGCGAATCTGGATCTCCGCCAGCACCTGTTTGACGCCCAGCGCCGTCTGCACCGGATAGCGCACGATGAGATGATAGCTGCGATAGCCGCTCTCTTTCTTGTTGGTGATATAATCCTTCTCGTACAGCACCTGCATATCGCTTCGCTGACGGATGATCTCCGCCACTCGGTGTATGTCCTCCACGAACTGGCACATGATGCGGATGCCGGCGATATCCTCGATGCCGGTCTCCAGTTGGTCATGCGGCACGCCAAGCGACTTGGCCTTGGCCAGTATGCTTGAGATCCGCTTCACTCTGCCGGTGACAAATTCAATCGGCGCAAGCTCCTCCCTCATCTTGAGCTCCGCTCGCAAAGCCTTGAACTTGATCTTCAATTCTTCCACAGCCTGTTCGTAAGGCAGGAGAAATATGCTCCAGTCTCTTCCGTCCATGCTGATTCCTCCGTTTCATGGAACGTTTACGCATCAGCTCCGACCGCCTGGGTAATATGCGTATATCCATCCTTGCGCAGCAGCTCCAGCAGCCTTCGGTTAATCGATCGGTTCACTCCGGGACCGCGATAGATCATGCCGGTATAGATCTCGACCAGGCTGGCCCCTGCACGAATCATCTCATACGCGTCGTCTCCCGTAAAGACCCCGCCCGATGCCACGATGGGAAGCCGACCTTCCGTCAGCCGATAGACCTGCCTGACCACGCCAAGCGACAGCCTGTGCAGCGGCTTGCCGCTGAGTCCGCCGGTTTCCTCCCGGTGACGGCTGCGAAGATCGTGACGCGTGATCGTCGTGTTGGTCGCGATGATCCCCGCTACGCCGCTGGACTTGATGATCTCGACACTGCTTCTCAGTTCCTCTTCCGTCATGTCCGGGGCGATCTTGACCAGCACCGGCTTCGGCGCTGCCCCCCGTTCCGACGCTTGCAGGTTCCGCTCCTCGATGATGCCGGAGAGCAGGACGTGAAGGTCATCGCCGTGCTGCAGATTGCGTAGATTCGGCGTATTGGGCGAGCTGATGTTAACGACGAAGAAATCGCCGATATCATATAATATGCGCATGCAGGTGCGATAGTCTTGGACGGCCTCCTCATTGGGAGTCGTCTTGTTCTTGCCGATGTTGACGGCGATCGGGATCGGCCTCGAACCTGACGCCTCCAGATTGCTGCGCATCGCTTCCGCGCCGTGGTTGTTGAAGCCCATCCGGTTGATGAGCGCCTCATCTTCAGGCAAGCGGAACAGCCTCGGCCTGTCGTTGCCCGGCTGCGGCCGGGGAGTCACCGTGCCCACCTCGATAAACCCGAACCCCAGACGGGACAAGGCTCCCGCCGCCTCTCCGTTCTTGTCCAGACCAGCCGCAAGTCCGATCGGATTCGCAAACGGTATGTTCCATAATGTCTGGGCAAGCTCGGGGGCCGACGG
This sequence comes from uncultured Paenibacillaceae bacterium, assembly GCA_937957685.1. Lineage (GTDB taxonomy): Bacteria > Bacillota > Bacilli > Paenibacillales > DA-C8 > Insulibacter. The sequence goes on along the minus strand of CALGAO010000132.1, from coordinate 32,705 downwards.
GGACGAATAGGCCGCGCCCAGGAGACCGCGCACCCCGGGCACGTTCTGGAGAGTCCTCAGCCCGCCGATCGTCAGGTGATGCGCCTTCTCCGGATCCATCCTGAACAGGACCGGCTTCAGGAGCTTCTCGTACAACATGTGCTGCATCCTCCTCTGCATTCAGATACCCTTCAAAACAGTTTATCTCGTTCCTCGGCAAAAAGAAAGGTGATTCGTTTGCAATCATCCCGGTTAGCTTATATAATTTCTATCATCAGGGGTTTTATTATGTCTGAAATAGTGGGTGATGATGATGGTTAAGAAGAAGCAGTCCTATGTTCAACGCTACAAGAAGGAAGAAGCACCTATTAACCGCAAAGCGCTCATCTGGTATGCATCGATATTCGGAGGCGTGTTGCTCATCGTAATCCTGCTCTTGCTGTTGTTCTGATCTGACACCGTCAGGCACGAGCATGACCTGGACAGGCTCCGGTCCTGATCTGGCTCCGGTGTGTAACGAATGACCTGGAATGATCGATCCGCATAATCCCACAAGCACAAGCAGACCGCTTGTACAGCCTGGCCCATCCCTCAGCAACCGGGGATGACCAGACTGTCACAAGCGGTCTTGATTTGTTCTTCCTTGGTTCTTCCTGATGTTCATCCGTTCGCTGACATCCTGAGCCGATCCCGTCGCCGCCTCAATCGGCCTTGTGGCGCAGGATCACCAGCTTCTGATCCTGGATCCAGGCGACATCCAGCCCGATGATCTCGGCGAAGAAGCGCACGGGCACATACGTCCGATCGCTCTTCGCGTACGGCGCGGCATCGATGTTCCGGCGGACCACTTCGCCGTCGGCCGTGCGCAGCGTGATCTCCGCCTGACCGAGCCTGAACTCGATGGTCCGGTCATCGCCAGCCAAGGTGATCCTCTGCTCCCCTGCCGCATATTCCACCTGATATCCGAGCGCCTCCGCGATGAAGCGCACCGGCACCATCGTCCTGCCGTTCACCGCCTCCGGCTGGGCATCGAAGCGGATCAGCCGGTCTTCATAGACCACCTGGATATCGGCCGCGGCCTGAACGGTTGATGGAAGCTCGTACAGCTTCACCTGACGGATCGCGTGATTGTAGGAATCGGCGATCAGGAGCGTGCCATCCGCAGCCAACGCCACATCGGCCGGGCGATAGAGAGCATTGTTGCCCTCGATGCCGTTCGCGTATCCGTGCTCCTCCGGCTGGCCCGCCACGGTCGTCACCTGTCCGTTCTTCAGATAGCGAACCGCATGGTTCTCGCTGTCCGCGATGAGCAGTCCGCCTTCGGCTGTCAGGGCGATCCCCCTCGGGTAGTAGAACAGCGCCTCGAGCGCCGGTCCATCCTGGTAGAAGCCCTCGGCATACAGCGCCGCTTCCTTGTACAGAACGCCTCTCGCTGCATCGGCGTATACCCCGCCGGCCACGGTGGTGACCGTCTGCTTCTGCAGATCGATGTAACGGATGCGCTGATTGCCGCTGTCGCTGACATACAGGTTGCCCCGCTCATCGAGCGCCAGCCCCGACGGCTCGTTGAACAACGCTTCCGCCAGCGGTCCGTCGCGGTAATCGCCCGCCGCCTCCACGACGCCGGGGAACACTTCCACGACCCGGGTCGAGGGAGCATTCAGCGTCGTCACCCGTCCGTTCCGGTCGATCCTGCGGATCGCATGATTCAGCGTGTCGGCGACATAGATGGTTCCATCATCGGCAACGGCCACATCGCTCGGATGATAGAATCTCGCCTCGCTGCCCGCACCGTCTGCGAAACCCAGGACGCCGTCGCCAGCGATCGTCGACACCGAACCATCAGGCGCGATCTTGCGGATCGCATGATTGCCCGCGTCCGCCACGTAGATGTTACCCTCGGCATCGTAATCCAGACCGGTCGGCTGATTGTAGCCGGAGCTGTCCGCGGCGCCGTCGAGCAGCGCGCCGACCGGCAAGCCCCGCTCGTCGCGCAGGAAATTCATCCCGCTGAACCGCTCGACCGCACCGTCCCGGATCCGCTTGATCGCCTGATTGCCCGTGTCCGCCACGATCACGGTTCCGTCAGGCAGCGCCAGCACTCCGGAGGGATTCCGCAGGCTGGACGGGGTGACCAGATCGTCAGAGGCGGATCGGTCACCCGCGAACCAGGACGTGCGCGTCATCCCGTCCCAGTCATTGTTCGACAACGATGCCCGATCCGCGCTGGAGACCGACGCCAGCGCCAGGATGCCAACAAGTCCGATGATGATCGTTTTCGTTTTATAGAGGAATTTCATGGCGATCTCCTTTGCTCGATTAATGTCCACTGCCCCAGGATCGAATGAAGGCTGCCGGACGTTCCGGACGCGATGCCCGGACCAACGGACCTTGCCTCAGCTATCCTGGCTGTCCACGCCGATCACTTCGATCTCGTAAGGCACCTCGTTGCCTTGCTTGTCTACGAACATGACCCCTCTGAGCAGGATGCGGCCGGGATCGGTCGAGACGAGGCTGAACGGGATGCTCAGCAGGATCGCCTCATCCACCGGGCCATTCGACCCGTCTCCCAGACTCAGGATCGTGATCAGCAATTCCGTCGCCTCGGAGAACAGCCCGTCCGGATCGGAATAGGTGCCGGTCTGAATGGCGGCATGGACCTCGGCGTTCGCAAACACCTGCCGGACAGCCGAATGGATGTTGGCCAGCCAGCTGTCCAGGTCGCCGGTCATGGTCAGACGATCCGGATCGAACAGGATGGAGAACTGCGCTCCGTGGTATCCTGCCGGGAAATGCTCCATGACCAGATCGACCGCCAGCTTGCCCTGGGTGCGTGAATCGGGCACGAGGCGGAGCGTCGGCTTCGGATCGCCGGGCTCATCGCCAGGACCTTCGTCATCCTCTCCTGGTTGCTCGCCACCGGGCTGCCCAGGCTGATCACTTCCAGGCTGTCCGCCTGGGTTCGTACCCGGATCCGTCGCGTCGCCGGGAGCGTATGATTCGGATGGCTCCTGATCGTCGCCTGTCAAACTCCGCTGGGCTTCCTCCACTCTTTGTCTGAACTGGGCCTGCTCTTCCTCCGTCATGTTCTCCATATAACGTTCGACCGCTTTGGTCCGGTTCAACTCCTCGGCTTCCCGATTGGCCTTCTCCTGCTCCTCCTTCTTCTGCTGAAGCCGTTCCAGGGCGTCCTGATTGTTCTGGAGATATTCCTGCCTCTGCCGCTCCTTCTGCTCCGCAAGCTGCTCCTGCCTCTGGCGCGCCTGTTCCCTCCGTTCCAGCGCCTCCTGGGTATAAGCTTCCTCATGGAGGTTCTCCTTGGGATCCGGGGGCTGTTCCAGTGGAAATATAAGCTTTATGTCCAGGTCTGCTTCCTCTATGATTCTCCTGGCAATATCATACAGCAGATTCCTGATGATCGCGGCATAAGCGTCAGGATTGGCCACATCCGGCGGAGTCCCCTGCTCATCGAACAAATCGATATATTGCTCAATCTCCCTTGTGATCTCTTCATGGTTAGCCAACAGTCTGGCCAGGATGGCCAGCGGAATGTCATCCATGTTTTCGGGCGCCACCACAATATTCGATCCTCCATCCTGACCATCAAAGATGGAGCTCTGATATCCCGGGTAGACATCATAAACATCCAGATTGTCGCTGTCCCTTACTTCCACGACGCCGGCGCTGACCAGCATCTGAACCTGGCCGGTCAATCGGTCAAAGACCACCACGAAGTGCGTCCCCCGAACGCCCATCGTCGCGTTCGGCGTCTCGATCCGGTATGTATCCGAGCCGCTCTTGGAGGTAACATTGGAGTATAGCGATCCTGACGTAATATTCAGCGTCGTTTTCGCAGCGCCCGACTTCTCCAGCAGATCCGCGACGTAGACCTCAGAGTTCTCGCCGATGGTCACCTCATCCTCCCGGTCCACGATGCTGAGCACCAAGCTGGCATTTTTCTCGGTGATGATCGTATCGTTCTGGTTGACGGTCATTTTCTTGTAGATGCGATAAGGTTTGGTGCCGCCGGCCTTCTTCAGGTAAGCGGTTCCCGTCACATCGACGACCGATGCCGCCCTGGACGAAGCGGCAAGCGCAGGCGATGTGAGCCCCGGTCCGATCAGGGCCCAGGCGAGCGCGAAGACCATCATGACCAGCATGGCCCGAGACATGGCAATCCTCAATGAATTCATCATTAAACCTCCAGGTAGAAATTTGTAGAAAATTGTCGTCGCCCTTACTGAACTCATTGTATGATGATTTCTATTAATTAGCAATTATAGTTGACTGAAAAGAAGAGAAGATCCGTTGCCAAATCGTTCCTCCAACAGTCCCTCAAAGAACGTCAGGAGAACGGCTCCTTCGCGCGCTCTGCCCTTGCGGCATCCTCCATGAGTCCGAGCACCTCGTACAGCTTGACCGGCACCGTCTTGCCCTTCATCATCCGTTCTCCGATGCAATGGTATACAAATCGGTCCTTCGTCCGCTCATAGGTGGACTCGGAGACAAGGATCTGGCCGGCGACGGTGTTGGACTCGATGCGGGATGCGATGTTGACATTGTCGCCGATCGCCGTGTAGTCGACTCGCAGATAAGACCCGATGTTGCCGACGACGGCCTGGCCGGTGTTGATGCCGACCCCGATATTGACGGTCACCCCGTATTTGTCATGGATTCGCCGGGTGACCACCTTCATGCCCTGCTGGATATCATAAGCCGTCTTGACCGCACAGTATGGGTGATCCTCCACGTCCAGCGGCGCATTGAAGATGATCATCGCCGCATCGCCGATGAACTTGTCGATCGTCCCGCGATTCTCGAGCGCCTTCTCGGTGATCAGGTCGAACATCGTGTTCAGGAAATCGACCACTTCCTCCGGCTTCAGCTTCTCGGACAGCGTGGTGAAGCCGCGAATGTCGAGGAACAGGATGGACAGCTCCTTGCTGATGCCGCCCAGCGGCAGCTCTTCATCGCTCCTGGCGATCTGCCTGACCAGATCAGGCGAGATATAGCGCCCGAACTGCCTTGTGATGAAGCTGAGCTGCCTCTGTTCGAAGTAGGTTCTGATCGCCAGATTGAGGAAGAAGGTGACGAGCAGCACCGCGATCGGATATACCGTGTTCACGTAATGGTCGGTCGCCTGGAACAGGCCGTACTGGCCTGCCACAAGCGCCGCGGCCAGGACGATCACCGCCAGGGTGCTCCAGATCGGCTTGAGCAGCCAGGCCATGGCCAGCGCCGCCGCGAACAGGACCGCCATCAGCACGGCTACCAGAGGGAAGCTGACCGTATGCACCATCTCCCCCTTCAGCAGCTGATCGATGATCGCCGCCTGGGCGTAGACGAGATTCACATTGTTCTCCACCGTCGTATGGCCCGTATCCTCTCCCATGCCTGTCAGACCGAGCAGCACGATCCGATCCTCGAAGAATTCCGGCGGATATTCGCCGTTGATCACATCCAGAAACGACAGCGTCATGAAGTCATAGGAGGTGGCGTCATACCGGATCGTCAGCTCCGCCTGCGGGTTGTCCCTCAGATAGTCGCTTAAATCCGCGCCGGCCAGCTCCGCCGTCATGTAGGCCAGCGACGGAATCGGCCCCTGGTCGGTATCGAGCATCAGCCAGGTCTTGCGGATGATGCCGTCGTCATAGCCCCGCTCCGCATACCGATTGATATGGCCCAGCCTTGCCTGTTCGGCGAGGAGGGCAAGCGGCGGCTGAAGCGTTCCCTTCACCAGCTGGTCCTTGCGCACATAGACGGCCCGCTCGAGACCGCTCTCCAGATTGACGGCAGCTGCGAGGATGACGTTATCCGTGAGCGCCAGCTGCTCGGCGAAGATCTCGTCAACGTACGGGTCCTCGCTCTGGCTGACGAAATGAATGTCGAACGCCACCGCACTTGCCAGGGACACATAGTCGAGGAACGGGATGTAGAACTCCCTGCTGAACGGAAATCTGCCCAGCGCCTCGACGGTCGCGTCGTCGATCGCCACCACGATGATGTCCTCATGAGGCATATGCGACATCGTGGCTTTCATATCGTAATCAAAGACGAGATTGTCGAGCACCTTGAAGGGGTTGACGCGGATGATCTGTTGGTCCGGCGACGCGGCGAACGCATACGCCAGGATGATGAGGAGAAGCGCCAGATTGGCGAGGATGGCAGAGCGCAGCATTTTTCTCTTCATGGCAAACCTGATTCCTCCTGGGTAGTTGATCCGGTTTCCTGTCCTTAATGTCCATCGTACACTACCATTGGAAGGAATGCATCACATTTTCAACAAAAAAGAGCCGGTTTTCCCGACTCCTGTCAGATGGCGTTCCTCGCGCCAATGATTATTCGAAAGGCGTATCCTGCACCTTGATCGAGTCTGTAGGGCAGCCATCGAGCGCATCCTGCAGATCGTCGTACAGCTCCTCCGGGATCTCGGTAACACCGCGGTTGCCGTCTCCGCCATAGATGCATTCTGCCAGACCGTCATCATCATAATCAAATATATCAGGAGCTGAAGCTCCGCATGCTCCACAAGCAATGCAGGTGTCCTTGTCTACGCAGGTATATTTTGCCATGTGTGTTCCTCCTTGAAATGATCGCTCTGATTCCTCATTTAATATATTACAATTCGCTAGGAAGTTCAACGTAGAACATGATTGAAGAAAATTAGCAGGTGTTGTAAGATTGGTTAGATGTGATCCATGCCACAAATAACCGTTATCATGCTATAATACTTATTATATTGTATTCATCCAGACCTTTTTATCGCACCTTAAGGAGGAAAAACGATGTCTGGCAAAGTTTATATCTTCGACACAACTCTGCGCGACGGTACGCAAGGGGAAGGCGTCAGCCTCTCAGTTGAAGACAAGATGAAAATCGCTCAGAAGCTCGACGAACTGGGTGTTCATTATATTGAAGGCGGATGGCCGGGCAGCAACAACAAGGATATCGAATTTTTCGAACGGGCCAGGTCGCTCAAGTTGAAGCATGCGAAGATTACAGCCTTCGGCAGCACCCGTCGCAAGGGCATCACCGCTCAGGAGGATGCGAACCTGAGGAAGATCCTGGAGTCTGGTGTCTCGGTCGCCACGATCTTCGGCAAGTCCTGGGACTTCCACGTCACGACCGCGCTGGAGACGACGCTGGAGGAGAATCTGGCGATGATCGGCGATTCCGTGCGCTTCCTGAAGGAGAATGGCCTGGAGGTCATCTATGACGCCGAGCACTTCTTCGACGGCTACAAGCATAATCCCGAGTACGCGCTGGCGACGTTGAAGCAAGCCCATGAGGCCGGCGCTGACTGGATCGTGCTGTGCGACACGAACGGCGGCTCGATGCCCGACGAGATCAGGACGATCGTCCAGGCGGTCCGGGAAGCCATTCCGGCCAGGATCGGCATTCACGCCCACAACGACTGCGAGCTCGGGGTGGCCAACAGCCTGGCCGCCGTGCAGGCCGGAGCGCGTCAGGTACAGGGCACGATCAACGGCGTCGGCGAACGCTGCGGCAATGCCAACCTCGTGTCGGTCATCCCGAACCTGCAGCTCAAGCTTGGCTATGAGGTGATCACCGCCGAGCAGCTGCGATCCTTAAGCGCCGTCGCCCGCTATGTGAGCGAGATCGCCAACGTCAGCATGCCGATCAACCAGCCGTTCGTCGGCAGCGCGGCCTTCGCCCACAAGGGCGGCATCCATGTATCCGCCATCCGCAAGCATCCCCGGACCTACGAGCACATCGAGCCGGAGCTTGTCGGCAACAAGCAGCGGGTGCTCGTGTCGGAGCTTGCCGGACAGAGCAACATCATGTTCAAGGCGCAGGAGCTGCAGCTGGATTTCGACCTGGACAGCGAACAGGCGCGAGCCGCGATCAACCGCATCAAGCAGCTGGAGCACGAGGGCTACCAGTTCGAAGGCGCCGATGCTTCGCTGGAGCTGCTGCTGCGCGAAGCCGCAGGCACGCTGAAGGAAGCGTTCACCGTCGAGTCGTTCAAGATCCTCGTGGAGAAATCAAGCGACCGCTCCGGCGTCGTGTCCGAGGCGATCGTCAAGCTGAGACTCGGCGACGAGATCGTCTATACCGCAGCCGAGGGCAACGGGCCGGTCAATGCGCTCGACAACGCGCTGCGGAAGGCGCTTGAGCAATATTATCCATCGATCAAGGGCATGCATCTCGCCGATTATAAGGTGCGCGTCATCGATGAAAAACATGCAACCGCCGCGAAGGTGCGCGTGCTCATCGAATCGGCCGACGCCAACAACTCCTGGAGCACCGTCGGCGTGTCGGAGAACGTCATCGAGGCGAGCTGGCAGGCGCTGGTGGACAGCATGCGCTATGCGCTGATCGGCCAGGAACGTGTCGAGCCGCAGCCCGCCGAACCGAAGCGCCAGGGCATCGTCAATCATTGAGTGACAGGAATAAAAAAGGGGAGCCGGTATTTCCGGTTCCCCTTTATGATTTCCATTATGCTTCTACGCTTCAGCAACGAAGCGGTTCGTCAGACGCCCGAGCTTCTCGATCTCGATCGTCACCTCATCGCCTGGCGCCAGATACACCTGCTGCTCCGGCGGCAGCCCGAGCACGACGCCTTCCGGCGTTCCGGTCAGGATGACGTCTCCCGGCACGAGCGTCATGTGCCTGGAGATATAGCTGACGAGCTCATCGCAGTAGAAGATCATATCCGACGTATTGGAGTTCTGGCGAAGTTCACCGTTGACGTAGGCGCGAATCGCCAGCCTGTTCGGATCGCCCACCTCATCTGCGGTGACGAGATACGGTCCCAGCGGGCTGAAGTCGTCGCAGGTCTTGCCGAGCAGCCATTGATGCGTGCGCATCTGCAGGTCACGGGCCGACAGGTCGTTCACCGCACAGTAGCCGAACACATGGTTCAACGCTTCCTCCCTGGCGACGTCCTTGGCGCGCTTGCCGATGACGATGACCAGCTCAGCCTCGTAGTCAAGCTTGCTCGTCACCTTCGGTATGGCGATGTCCCGCTTATGGCCGGTAAGCGTATTGTTGAACTTGTTGAACAGGATCGGATACTCGGGAATCGGCGCGTTGGTCTCCTCGGCGTGCTTGCGATAATTCAGCCCGACGCAGATGATCTTGTTCGGATGGGTGACGCAAGGGCCCCATTCCACCTTTTCTTCGTCCAGCACATAGGCGGGATGCGAAGCCAGGGGAAGTCCGGCGATATAGTCGGCCAACGCCTGAACCGCCTGCTCGCCGCCGGCGATCACATCCATGACGGACGTGCGTATGCCTTCAGCCGGATGGGCGGCCAGCGCCGCAGCGACATCCACGATGCCTTGCTCCGTCGCGATGCCCAGCGTCGGCTGGCCTTCGCGCATGATGGTTACCAGTTTCATGAGTTCGACTTCCTTTCCAACGTATGATTGTTACGATCGTTGCAAGCGGCATGCCCGCGTCCGATCGATCATCTGAGGCGATCGTCATCAGGTGACGACGGGGCGCTGCTCTGACGCTCCTCTTGTGCGCCGGCATGTCGCAGCCCGGCGACATCCGCCATGCAGCGTGGCTGATGGCATCCTTATGCGTTCTTCCCGAAGACGACTCCGCCGTCGATATAAAGCGGCGAACCCATCATGAACTTCGACTCATCGGAAGCGAGGAACAACGCCGCCTTGGCCACGTCCTCCGGACGACCGAGATCGCCGCTCAGCTGTCTGCTCCTGAGACCTTCGTAAGCCTGCTCGATATCATCGTACGATGTTCTGAGGTAGTTTTCAACGAACGGAGTCAGGATGGTCCCCGGCAGCAGCGCATTGACGCGAATGTTGTACGGGGCATAGTCCACCTGCATCGACTTGGTGAGCGACAGCACGGCTCCCTTCGTGGCCGCATAGGACGCGCGCCGCTTCAGGCCGATCTCCGCGATGCAGGACGACATGTTGATGATCGAGCCGCTGCGGCGTTCCATCATATGCGGCAGCACATACTTGCTGGGCAGGAAGACGCCGCGGATGTTCACCTTGACGACGCGATCCCAATCCTCCGGCTCCAGTTCATGCAGCATGCCGACTCCGCTGATGCCGGCGTTGTTGAACAGCACGTCGATCCTGCCGAAGGTGGCGATCGCCTGGTCCACCATCTCCTTCACCGACTCGGGATCCGTCACATCCGCCTGGATGAACACCGCACGCCCGCCTTCCTGTTCGATCAGCTCCACGGTGCCGCGGCCATTGTCCTCGGACAGGTCGTTGACGATGACGCTTGCCCCTTCCTTTGCGAACAGCTGCGCCGTGGCCCTGCCGATCCCCGATCCGGCGCCGGTGATCAGGGTGACCTTGTCTTGTAAACGCACTGTGATTCCCTCCTGTATGGTTGGTCTGGGTACAGAAAACTGGTCTTGAACTCCTGCACATTTTCTCTGCGTCTGTGCATGGAACGTCAGGCTGGCCAACGCTTTCGGGTTACCGAACCGCGTCCAGGCCCGAGCCTAGTGTTCCAGATGGTCCTCCGGCTGCGCTGCCTTGACCGTGAGGCCGCCGTCCACCATCAGCAGGTGGCCATTCACCTGCATCGCTTCATCGGATGCGAGGAACACCACCGCGTCTCCGATCTGCCTGGCTGTTCCGAGCCGCTTCATCGGGTTCGCCTCGATCTCCTTCTGGCGGATCCGCTCATCGGCCAGGTATTCGGCGCACAGATCGGTGTCTGTCGTGCTCGGGCCAACGGCATTCACATTGATGTTGTGCTTGCCCAGCTCGATCGCCAGACCTTTCGTCAGCATATGTGCCGCAGCCTTGGACGACTGATAATGCGGGATGACCGGGCTGGTCACGAGCAGGCTGGCCGTGGACAGGATGTTGATGATCTTGCCCCACCGTCTCTCGACCATCGACGGTGCCGCCCGTTGCGTGGTGAGGAAGATCGACTTGACATTCGTGTTGAAGGTCCGATCCCACGTTTCCTCCGACACCTTCATGAACGGCTCGAACGGAGCGATCCCCGCATTGTTCACCAGGATCTCGACATGGCCTAGCCGTTCCTCCACCTGGTCGAACATGCGCCATACCTGTTCCTTGTTGCCGACGTCCGCGCTGACGGTGATCGCCTTGCGGCCGAGCGCACGCACCTGCTCCGCGATCTTCTCCGCCTCCTCCATCCCTTTGCCGGGAAGCTCCGCGATCGCCACATGCGCGCCTTCCTCCGCAAGCCGCAGGACGATCGCCGCTCCGATGCCGCGCCCGCCTCCTGTGACGAGCGCCAGCCTTCCTTCGAGTCTACCCATTGCCATACTCCTTTCTTCTTAACGGATGAATGTCCGATATTCCGAACCGATCAGCCTCGCTGCACCTGCTCGATTCGGGTCTCGTCACCACCATCAATACCATCATTACAAGCTGGGTCCGATCCGGTTGATGCTGAATTCGGTGTGACCCAGTATCTCCGCCTTGGTCAGCTTGCCACTTGCCGTTTCCAGGATCTCGTTCCAGATCAGGCGTCCGGCCTCCTCCATGCTCAGCACGCCATCCAGGATGCCGCTGACATCGACGTCCATATTGTCCGTCATCCGCTCATAGGTCAGCTTGTTGCCGGTGATCTTGATCACCGGCACGACCGGAGCGCCGGTCGGCGTACCGCGTCCTGTGGTGAAGCAGACGAGATGCACGCCGCTTGCCGCCATGCCGGATACGCACTCGATATCGTTGCCCGGCGAGTCCATGAAGTACAGTCCCTTGCCCGGGATCGGCGCCGCGTACTCAAAAGCGCCCACGATCGGAGCCGTGCCGCATTTGCTGATGCAGCCGAGCGATTTCTCCTCGATCGTCGACAGGCCCCCCGCGATATTGCCCGGGCTCGGATTGCCGCCGCGCATATCCGCGCCCATGCGGGCGACCTCGCGCTCGAAGCGCTCGACGAACCGGTACAGCTGATCCGCCACCTCAGGCGATGCGCAGCGCCTGGCCAGCACGTGCTCGGCGCCGATGATCTCCGTCGTCTCGCTGATGACGACCGTGCCGCCTTCGGCGATCAACAGGTCGGAGGCGACGCCGAGCGCAGGATTGGAGGCGATGCCGGAGGTCGCGTCCGAGCCGCCGCATTTGACGCCGATCCGCAAGATCCCTGCCGGTATCGGTTCAGGCTGCATCGCATCCAGCTCGCGCCGCATCTCCCTGGCCAGCTCGGCGCCGCGCTGGATCGCCTTGATCGAGCCGCCGCACTCCTGGATGTCGATCACCTCGACGCGCTTGCCTGTCTTGCCGATCTCCCGCGCCAGCTCGTATGGATCGACGACCTCGCAGCCGAGGCTGACGATCAGCACCGCGCCGACGTTCGGATTCTTGCCGGTGCCGGCGAGCGTCTCGAAGGTCCGCTCCTTGTCGGCGCCGATCTGGCTGCATCCGTGCTGATGCGGAATCGCCACCGTGTCCGGGACCATCTGCATGATGCGATTCGACACCTGATTCGAACAGATAACGGTCGGTATGATCAAGAGATGATTGCGGATGCCGTAATCTCCGTTTGGTCTTGCATAACCCTTAATTTGCATCATGTGATCCTCCCTCCGCAGCCTGGTCGCCGCGTCCGCGTATGCCTTCGATATTATGCACGTGAACGTGCTCGCCCGGCCGGATGTGAGCCGTCGCCCGGCCGATCACCTCGCCGTATTTGCGAACCTCCTCGCCTGCCTCGATCGCCCGGATCGCGACCTTGTGGCCGAACGGGATGTCCTGGAGCAGCGCGAGCTGTTCGATCTCCGTGCCCCGCCGATATCGGATCCGGCTGCCTGCCTTCAGGTCCTTGAGCGCCGTGGCCACGTGATCCTGGGCGTCGACGACCAGCGCGTCAGCGCCCGCTTCAATGGACTTTGCCAATGGCTATCACCTCGTGAATATAATGGAAAAGAACCTTGTGATGCTTCTGGCTTCCCTATGTATGTCGTGCGGCCGATTCGTGATCTGGATTCGCTGACATTTCGCTAGAGTTACCGATAACCCTAACATAGCAGTCCCCTTTATTGCTGTCAACAGACAGATGCGATATAGTATGGTTTACAAGCACTTTCAAGCACTTTCACACCCTCAGAGGGGAGAAAAGACCGGCATCTGCAACATGCGAAGAGGCGCGAGCCCCAAGGAACGGTGAGAGGAGAGAACTGCGCAGTGGTTACCATCTATGATATCGCGAAGAGAGCCAATTGCTCTGCCATGACGGTGTCGAAGGTCATCAACAACACAGGACGGATCAGCGAGGCAACGCGCAAGCGCGTGCTGGCCATCATGGAGGAGATGAACTATATCCCGAACTCGATGGCGCGCAGCCTCGTGCTGAATGAGACGAAGATCCTGTCCCTCCTGATCACGGATATCACCAACCCGTTCTATACCTCGCTCGCCCGTGGAGCCGAAGATGCCGCGCTGCGCCACGGCTACAAGCTGTTGCTCGCCAACAGCGACGAGAATGCGGACAAGGAGAAGGCCTACATCGAGACGATCATGGCCACGCGCGTGGACGGCGTCCTGTATTCACCGACGGGGGACGAATCGGCGGCGCTGATCGAGCGGCTGACCCAGCTGGACATCCCCGTCGTGCTCGTGGACCGGGAGGTTCCCGGAGTCGAATGCGACATGGTGCTGGGAGACAGCCGGGCCGGAGCCCGGGCGATGGTCGAGCATCTGATCGAATGCGGCCACCGTCGTATCGCGCTCGTGAATGGACCGCTCCATGTCTCGACATCCAGACGCAGGCTGGAAGGCTACAAGGAAGCACTGGAGGCGCATGGCATCCCGCTGGATCCGTCGCTGATCCTGGAGGCCGACTACCAGCACGCGTTGACATCGACGATCGCCGCCAGGCTCCTCGAGCTGGAGGAGCGGCCCACGGCGGTGTTCGCCGCCAACAACTTCCTCGCCCTCGGCACGATCCGCACCTTCCAGCAGCAAGGCCTGCGCGTGCCGGAGGACATCTCCGTGAGCTGCTTCGATGAGCTGGAGGCGGGCTTCGTCGTCGATCCGTTCATGACCGTGATGGCCCAGCCTGCCTATGAGTTCGGGACGATCGCGGTGGATCTCCTGGTGGAGCGCATCCGCAACAGGGATGCCGCCAGACGCACGGTCATGCTGAAGCCGGTGCTGCACAGCCGCAGGTCGGTGAAGCGGCTCCGCTAGTCCCTTCGTCAGAACAGGGGCAGCCTGCCCGCAGGCTGTGTTTATCCTCCTATTGTTGTTGCCTGGAGCATCCTTCCCGCCGTAACGGAACGTCATTCCGCCATTGGGGAGAAATGCCCACTTTCCCCTTGCTAACGGAACGTCAGTGAACTCCAAAACCCCTTGCTGGAGCCGCCTGAATCCTCCGGTTCCAGACAAGGGGTTTGGCGTCATACAGTCATGCTGCACGTTTCCATCTCATGCGATGAATGAACGATCCTTCGCTCACGTCATCCTCACGGCATCAGGACATCACGGCACCTGCACAAGCCTCCACTGCTGGTTCGCGCCGTTCAGGTCCTGCCACTGCACGACGTTCGCACCATCCGCGGTCGACGCCTGGTAGACCTCCAGCAACAGTCCGCTGTGGCGGTTCTTCACGTCGTAGGTTCCGTTGCCATTGTCGATAAACTGCCACTGCTGATTGTGCCCGTTCAGATCCTGCCACTGCACGACATTGCCGCCATTCTGCGTGCGGAATCCGTACACATCCAGCGCCTTGCCGCTGCCGACGTTGATCAGGCGATAGTATCCGCCGCCGGAGCTGACGAGGTTCCACTGCTGATACGGCCCGTTCCAGTCCGTCCACTGGACGACATTGCCCCCGTCGTCATTGCTGAAGTTGTAGACCTCCAGCGCCTTGCCGCTGTGCTTGTTGATCAGCCGATACTTGCCCGGGACCAGATCGTAGGTCGGCCATCCCGCGCTGTCCCAGTACAGATCGTTGATCAGCAGCTTCGGTGTGCCGTTGTCAGTGGCATCATAGGAGTGCCTGATGATGATGCTGTTCTCGTACACATCCTGATGCCCGGGCCCCTTCCAGCGGGAGTTGCCGGCATCAATGATCGTACCGCCGCCATTCAGCATGCTGACGCCGTTCTTGTCCACATAGGGGCCGGTGATGCTGGTGGAGCGGCCGACCACCATCTTGTAGGTGCTGTTCACGCCGTTGCAGCAGGAATCGATGGAGGCGAACAGATAGTAATAGCCATTGCGGTACGCGAGCGTCGGCGCCTCGATGCCGCCCGAACGGGTGGCGATCGAGTACATCTGCCCGGTCGGCTTCATCGTATTCGGATTGAGCTGGGTCAGCTTGATCCCGCTCCAGAAGGAGCCAAACGCCAGCCACGGAGTGCCGTTCGGCGCGATGAACAGGTGCGGGTCGATGGCGTTGTAGTTATCGCTGTTGGTCGTGCGGATCACCAGCCCATGGTCCGTCCACGGGCCGTTGATGTTCGTCGCTGACAGCAGCCCGATCGCGGATACCCGCGAGCCGAACGAGGAGATGGAATAGTACAGCCAATATTTCCCGTTGTAATACTCGATGTCCGGCGCCCACACATCGTTGTAGCTTTGGTTCGGCACATACTGGCTCCACCAGGAGAGCGGTGAAGACAATACCTGGGACACCCTCGTCCAGGTGATCCCGTCCGTCGACACATGATGCTGGATCCCCTGACCGGTCGAGAACACGTGCCAGGTGTTCCCCACCTTGATGATCGTCGGGTCATGGACCACATTGTCCCCGCCGGTCGCCCAGAAGCTCGCGGAGACGGGCATGATCGAGACCGACACCATCAGCGCAAAGAGCAGCAAGGTGACTGTAAGCGTTTTCTTCGCTTTGATCGACTTCATCTACCTCCCAAAAAACAACATCATTTTCTCTGGTTGCCAATCATATCCGTTACATAAATATTAATATATTAATCTTATCATGTCTATATTAATATTTTTGCGATACTTCACCTAAATAATTCCATTCCGCAGCAAACCATACACGTGACCCCCTGACTAAAATACAAAAAAGCCCGGGATCCATCCCGAGCTTCTTCAAAACGTTCTGTTCGATGGGTCAATCATGCGAGCGAGCATCACAGCCTGGCCAGGCGACGATCCAGCTCTTTCGGGTCAAAGATGCCTTCGAAGATATGATCGATCACGCCGGCCCGGGTGACGAGCACGGTGACCGGAATGCCGATCACATTGTAGCTCTTGAGCGCGGTGCCTTCCTCATCGAGCAGCACCGGCATCTTCCAGTCATAGGTCTGGACGAATTCGCTCACCTTGTCCCGACCCTTAAATTCCCAGCTGGTCGCATTCACCGCCAGGAAATCCACCTTGTCCTTGTACTTCTCAAACATCTCGGCCAGCCACGGCGCTTCTTCCTCGCAGGGTCCGCACCACGAGGCCCAGAAATTGATCAGCACCGGCTTCTGCAGGTTCGCATGATCAAATGTATATTCGCGATCATCGATCGTTTTCAGTTTGATATTCGGCGCCAGGAATCCGGCCTTCGCCGCCACTTCCTCGGGCAGCGTCTCCTTGCTCGCGTTGCTGACGATGGCGATCCCGATCAACAACACCGCGATGACCACTATCACGACGTTCCTTTTCATCTGCAACTCCTCGTTTTCATTAGATGAGTCTCCCCTAATCATACCCTTACCGATCCGGATTATCAATGTCGATACGTTGAACGTTTCGCATCCGTCCTGCCTCTTAAGGACATGCATATGCGAACAAGGCGCGGGGCATGTTACGACTAATTGAAGCCGGAGGTTGAATGGCCATGATGGAAAAATCAAAGCGACGCGTTCTCGACATCGTGTTCAGGAGCGAGATCGAGCCCGATTCGCAGGGCAAGCATGCATCCGCGGACAGGCAAACTTCGACCGGAGGGAAGAGGTCATTCCTGCGGGAGGCGATCGCCCTGGCGACGATCCCCCTTGTGCTGGTGCTTGGCAATTCCATGCTGATACCGGTGCTGCCCCGTATGCAGAAGGAGCTAGACATCACCCAGTTCCAGAGCAGTCTGACGATAAGCTTATTTTCCATCAGCGCGGGCTTGTTTATTCCAATCCTGGGTTATCTGTCCGACCGCTTCACCCGCAAGGCGATCATCATCCCTTCGCTCATCGTGTACGGCGGAGCAGGCGTGCTGGCAGGCTTCGGAGCGATCTGGGAGTCCTATGCCGTCGTGATCGCGGCCCGGGCGATCCAGGGGCTCGGCGCGGCTGGCACAGCGCCGATCGCCATGGCGCTGGTCGGCGATATGTACCAGGGAGGAGAAGAGAGCAAAACGCTGGGGCTGATCGAAGCGTCAAACGGATTCGGCAAGGTGGTCAGTCCGATCATCGGTTCAGTTCTGGCGCTCATCGTCTGGTATGCGGCCTTTTTTGCCTTTCCGGTCTTCTGCGCGCTGTCGCTGATCGCGGTCATCTGGCTGATCAAGGAACCGGAGAGGCGAACCAAGCCGAAGAAGCTCAAGGAATATCTGCAGACGATCGGAGATGTGCTGAAGAAGCGGGGAAGGTGGCTGATCACTGCGTTTGTCGCCGGGTCCATGGGATTGTTCATCCTGTTCGGGGCACTGTTCTATCTGTCGCAGATCCTGGAGAAGGATCCCTATCACATCGACGGCGTCGTCAAGGGGCTCATCCTCGCCATCCCCCTCATGGGGCTGGTGATCACTTCCTATACCACCGGCAGCATCATCAAGAAAAACGGGCTGCTGATCCGCTGGCTGATGAACATCGGACTGGCGGTCATGACGGTCTCGCTGGCGTCGGCGATCTTCCTGTATGACAACATCTACCTGCTCATCACCTTCCTGACCCTGAGCGCCATCGGCACCGGCCTGCTCCTGCCGTGTCTGAACACGATGATCACCGGGTCCGTCGCGCGAAGCGAACGAGGAATGATCACCTCTCTTTACAGCAGCCTGCGCTTCTTCGGTGTCGCCTTCGGTCCGCCTCTGTTCAGCTGGATGATGGACCGTTCCGATGAGCTGGTGTTCATCGTCACATCCGCATTGTCGCTCATCACCCTGGCCGTTGTGTTCTTCCTGATCAAGCCGGACCGCCGTCTGCACGAGGCCTCCTGAGCCCGCGCCCTCAAGCTCGCTGCCCCTGCGGCATGCTGCCGTCACTCGATAAGCAGTTGGACATGGCCGGGCTAGCTGCCCCTGCGGCATGCTGCCGTCACACCTTTCCCCCGAGAAACAGCGAAACTGGCCAGTACGCGGGCCAGCGGGCCCGGTCGTCGGCCAGTCATCGATTCCCACAGGTTCCAGATGTCCGGATGATCAGGTCACGTGCGTGCTCAGACGGGCATACAGGTCGCCGAGCGACGTGATGTTCCGATCGGCGATCTCGGCCATAAACTTCGTCCACAGATGCGCGGTCATCACAGCATCCGACAGCGCGTGGTGTCTCGTCGTTACCGGAATCTCATACTCCGCGAGCAGGGTGTCCAGATCATACGCGGGAAGGTTCGGTCGCAGCCACTTGGCCACGAGGATCGTATCCAGCACGCGATGGGACAGGTGAATCTTGGCCGCGCGCCACAAGGCCGCGTTGAGGAACTGCTTGTCATGTCCGGTGCCATGCGCCACCAGGATACGCCGCTGCACAAAGGCCAGGAACTTCGGCAGCACCTCCTTGAGGTCCGGCGCATCCGCCGCCATTCCGTCGGAGATCCCCGTCAGTTCCACCACGTGCTGCGGGATCGGGCGTCCCGGATTCACGAGGCTGTAGAATGTTTCCCCCTCCACAACCTCCTGGCCAACGGTGAGCACGGCGCCGATGGAGATGATCTCATCGCCGTTATAGGGATTGAAGCCCGTCGTCTCCAGGTCAAATACGATGGCATTCAGATTATGAAGCGGCAGATCGAACACCGAGGTTTGCCGTTGCTCTTTCATGATCGACCGGATAAACGCCTGATGCTGCGCCTGCTGCAAGCCGAAAACAGAGGATAACGCACCGCGCAATCCGCCGCTTTTGCCTGCTCGCCACATGTTGCCGTTGCCAGCGTCTTTCATCCCCAAGCTCCTCCCGAATCTCTATTCAGACACCACCGACCTCAGCTGTCATCCAGCTTCCTGCTATGTCGCATGACCGCAGTGCGATAACTCATCGGGTTCATCCGCCGCTGCCAACAAGGAGAAGACAGGCCGCCTTGATCCTCCAGCATGAGCATCCGGTGCTTGATGTGGTCATACCTCCGAGGCTGTCACCCGAACATCAGACGCGCAAGGGGCCAGGGTTGCCGTACCAGCTGGCGGCGTGAAGATGCCGGTTTCCCATCGTCGGTTCCTACTCCCTGCGAGCCCCATGCCGTTGCACATACCTCTGAAGATGCTGGCCGATGCGCAACACCCGCTTCAGCTCTGCGATCTGATCCTTATCCAGCAGACTGACCTTCAGCTTGCCGCTCGTCGTCAGCAGCTGTCCGTCCGTCTGCCCGGGCGTCATCATGCGCAGCCACAGGCTGTAGGCGAAGGCATCCGTCCAATCATCGAGCAGGTCACTCTCGATCACGCCTTTGGCGCGCAGGGCAGCGATCCGCTCGAGCGAATGGGTCGCGTGGATCGATTCGCGAATCGCCAGCATGCGAATGCCGTTCACCATCGGGATATAGGAGCCGTACTTGATGTCGATCGCCCCCGTATCCTCGCCGTATCTTTCCTTCAGCAGATTGCCGAACGGTCCGAGCAGCACCTTGTGACGAAGCGTATTGTTCACCATCGAGCGGAGGATCTCCGGCTTATCGCGCGCATAGGCGAACAACCAGTCCTTCAGCCGCCTGACCAGGCTCTCGTCGCCCCAGACGCTGCGCCCGTCGGCCGTGATGAGCACATATCGGATATGTTCGAAATGCGGATCCTGAAGCCAATGCTCCAGCATCACGAGCCATTCTCCGACCGGCTTGCGCCATCTGGCGTTGGTGCAGATCACATTGCCTTCACAGGGGGGATACCCGAGCGACTCCAGAACCTCACGAATGCGGGCGGCCAGAAGCTCGAAGTACCTGTCGACGCTTTCCATGTCATGCGCATCTCCTGGATCATAGATCAGGCCGTTGTCCTGATCGCTCCACAGCGTCTGCTCCGATCGGCCGCCGCTGCCGAACAGAACAAATGAATAAGGGACAGGGGGCTCGCCCTGTCCTTCTTCACACAGCTCTGTTTCCGCGAGCTGAACGGCTCTGCGAATCAATGCGTCATGGATCACATTTATCTCTCTTACCAGATGTGTGATCGAGGAGGCCGCGAGATGCTGTCCGTATTCCTCCTGGAACATCTCCCTCAGCTGCCTGAGCGCCTGGCGGTCAGCAGCCTCGCGGATGCTCAGCTCCATCTCTTCGGACTTGAGCCTTCGCATCAACAGCATCTCCTTCCTGCTCATGAAGTGATCGCAAGCGATCCTGCCTCGATTATACACCAATTTGGTCCTGTTTTTTCATTTGTTCCGGATATCCGTATGCACCATGTTCGCTCAGGTCGAGACCCATGATTTCTTGCTCTTCCGTTACGCGCAGTCCTGCCACAGCCTTGATGATCAGCAGGATGATGAAGGACACGATGAATGCATACGCTCCAGCCGATACAACGCCCATGATCTGCACGCCAAGCTGATGGAAGCCGCCGCCGTAGAACAGTCCAGGCTGACCCACACCGGTGATCTCGACCAGTTCAGGCGTTGCGAAGAAACCGTTGGACAGCGTACCCCATACGCCGATCGCGCCGTGTACGGTGATCGCGCCGATCGGGTCGTCGATTCTCAGCTTATCCAGCAGCTTCATGAACGGATAGACGATCAGACCGCCGATCGCGCCGATGACAACCGCCGCCCACGGATCCACGAAGGCTGTCGAAGCCGTGATGGCCACGAGACCAGCCAGCGTACCGTTCAACATGACCACGATGTCTGCCTTGCCGGTTGCCGCCCATGCGGTGAGGAGCGCTGTGATCGCGCCTGCGCCTGTGGCCAGCAGCGTGGTTGCAGCGACATAACCGAAGAAGCCGTCACCTACGCCCAGCGTCGAAGCGCCGTTGAAACCGAACCAGCCTACGAACAGGATCAGCACGCCCATCGTCGAGTACACCTGGTTGTGGCCGCTGATGTTGTTGACCGAGCCGTCCTTGTTGTATTTGCCGATACGCGGCTTGAGCAGGATCGTCGCAGCCAACGCCGCCATCGCGCCCGTCAGGTGAACGACCGTCGAACCTGCGAAGTCTTGCTTGCCATGGTCGCCGAGCCAGCCGCCGCCCCAGATCCAGTGTGCGACCACCGGATACACCAGCGCCGAGAACAGGATCGTGAAGATCAGATACACGGACAGCTTCGCGCGTTCTGCGAATCCGCCCCATGCGATCGACAGCGAAACGGCCAGGAACGCGAACTGGAAGACGAAGAACACGGCATCGGGATACCCGGCATCAGCGGACGCGGTCTTCGGAATATCGAAGAAGAAGTAATCCAGTCCGATGATGGCCGACAGGCTGCCGCCGCCAAACGAGATCCCGTAACCGACTGCCCAATACACGAGAGCTGCCAAACCGACTGTGAAGATCGTCTTGCCTGCCACGTGTCCGGCATTTTTCATGCGAGTCGAACCAGTCTCCAGGAAAATAAATCCGCCTTGCATCAGAAGCACGAGCACGGCACCGAGCATGATCCACAGTGCGTTGAGCCCCATTGTATTCAAGGCAGTCGCTTCCGCTTCTGAAGCAAAAGCCACAGCCGGGAATAACAATGCTGCCGCGGTGAAGATAGTCGCAATCTTCTTCATCATGTTTAACCAACTCCCCTTGTAATAGTTGGACGTGTCATTTTTTCTAACACGTTCCGATAACCTTATTGTCATTATAGTTGGATAGTTGACGTTTGACAACTGGTTTTTTCGTCTTTTTTCAAAAAAAACGAAAGTTCAGCGCAAAAAACTGGCATAACTTTCGGATTTTCAAGTCTTTTATGTGAGATATAATAACATTCTATCGGGGTGATAAGTTATTCGGTATAGGCCGCCTGCACGAACGACTCGATCGCTCCCCCTCACACCACGCTCCCTGACGCTCCACGCACATCTGTCAGCGACACCACTTCTCTCCGCCAGCGACTTGATCCTCTCCTTGTACTGACTCCGGATTTGGTATATCTTTCTCTGTAGGAAAGGAGGCGATGCCTTGATCGAATGTTTCTTGCCGCGCAGCCTGTATCATTCCGATCTCTATCTGGTGCATTGCGGCATGCAGGATTGCCAACCGGGGCATTATTATGGTCCGGCTGTACGGGATCATTATCTGCTCCATTATATTAGAAACGGCAAAGGCATATTCAGGGCGGCAGGCGTCACCTACGAGCTTCATGCCGGTCAGGGCTTCCTCATCCATCCAGACGAGGTGACCTACTACGAAGCCGATCTCGCCGAGCCATGGTCCTATTGCTGGGCAGGCTTCAACGGCTTGCTGGCGGAGACCTTGCTGCGCAAGGCTGGTCTGTCGCAGGCGAGGCCCATCTTCCAGGTCGAACCGGAGCGCGGCCTCGATGCCTGCATCCTGGAGATGATCGACCTGCACGGGCGAGGCAAGGCCAGGGACATCCGGTTGACCGGCAAGGTCTATGAGCTGATGGCGATCCTCGTCGAGAGCGGTCCCGGCGATCAGCGGGATGACGGGCGTTCACAGCGGGAATCCTACACCGAGGAAGTGATCCGTTTCATCGAGACGAATTATGCAAGCAAGATCTCGGTTTCGGACATCGCGCGCAGCATCGGGCTGAATCGCAGCTACCTGAACAGCCTGTTCAAACGGCAGATGAACACGAGCATCCAGACCTACCTGATGCGCTTCCGCATCGAGCGCGCCTGTGAGCTGATGACCAACCGTCTGCTGACGATTGGCGACATCGCGCGCTCCGTGGGATACGATGATCCGCTGCTGTTCTCGAAGGTATTCAGAAAGCTGAAGGGCATGTCGCCGCGGGAGTATCGCCGGTTGACGGAAGAATCGGTCCTTTAGCAAGCTTTCAACCTCATATCCTCAGATGAGAAAATCCTTGCTGAAACCTTGAATCGCAAGCGACGTAATGAAATAATAGAACTTAAGCGCTACTATCTTAGAGTTCAAGTTGGAGGGATTGGTCATGTTTTTTGGATACGGCGCGTTTCATTGGATGGATATCCCCATCCTGCTCGCATTCGGTTTATCCATATGGGCACAGTTTCGCGTAAGCGGCACATTCAACAGATGGTCGGAGGTACCGGCGTCATCCGGGTTGACGGGCTACGAGGCGGCAAGGCGCATGCTGGATCGCCACGGATTGTATGACGTGAAGATCGAACCGGTGCAGGGCACCCTGTCGGACCATTATGACCCGATACACAAGGTCGTGCGCCTGTCCGAGCCGGTCTACGGCTCCCGCTCGATCTCGGCGATCTCCGTCGCCTGCCACGAAGTCGGCCATGCCATCCAGCATTCGGTCTCCTATCCGATGCTCGTGCTCAGACACCGCATGTTCCCGCTCGTCAACTTCGCTTCGGGCGTAGCGCCGTTCCTGATCCTGGCAGGATTGATCTTCGGCGGACTCGGCTCCGTGTTCGGCTCGACGGTGTTCATGCTCGGCATCATCTTCTTCGCGGCCGCAGTGGCCTTCCAGGTCGTCACGCTGCCTGTCGAGTTTGACGCCAGCAACAGGGCGCGCCAGCTGATGATCGCCGAAGGCTTCATCACCAACTCGGAGGAGCATGGCGTCGCCAAGGTGCTGAACGCAGCCGCATTGACGTATGTTGCCGCAACGATCATCTCCGTGCTGCAGCTGCTGAAGTTCATCATGATCTTCCTGAGCAGCCAGAATCGCGAGTAATCACGGGCGTCACCCACACATCAGACAACAACCCCTACAAGAACAGCCGCCGAGGCCATCCCTCGGCGGCTGTTCATCTTCGCGACACAAGGACACAGGATGTGAACCAGGCGCATCTGGCGCTGCCCGGTCTATCTTCGGATCGTATATTCCCGGAAATATTGGAGCAGAAAGTGTCGGAACACCTCGGCGACAAGCGGCAGCTTCTCGTCAGAGCGGCGGATGAGGCCGATCGTCCGGATGACCTTCGGCTCGCTTACCTTGACCATGACCGGCTGCAGAGGCGTGATCTCCTGCAGGGCATGATGAGGCAACAGGCTGACTCCCATCCCCGCCGCGACCAGCCCGCGGATCGTGTCGGTCTCCTCTCCCTCGAAGGCGATCTTCGGCGTGAAGCCCGCCTCCAGACAAGCATCCCATACGATCTTCCTGAGCGAGTACCCTTCGTTGAACAGGATGAACGGATCATCCCTGAGCTGTTCCAGGTGGATCTGCGACTCGCCGGCAAGCGGATGATTCTGCGGCAGTATCGCGAACAGCTCCTCTTCCATCAGCAGTTCGCCAGTCACCTGATCGTGGTTCTCGGGGAATGGCGCGATGATCGCCAGATCCAGCTCACCCTTCACCACTTCCATCAACAGTCCGTGGAAGATTCCTTGCCGGAACTTGAAGCGGACGTTCGGATGCTCCTTGCGGAAACGGGAGACGATGTCCGGCACAAGCGTCACGCCCAGACTGTTGGGGAACCCGATCCGCACCTCACCGTACTCCGGATCCAGATATTCGCGCACCTCCTGGATCGCTTTGTCGATATCCGCGAGGATCGCTTCCACCCGCTTCAGGAACAGCTTGCCGACCGGAGTGAGCTGCAAGTTGCGCCCATGCTGGATAAACAACAGAACTCCGAGCTCTTCCTCAAGCTGATGAATCTGCCGCGACACGGCCGACTGGGCGATGCGCAATTCCTCCGCGGCCTGGGTGACATGCTGCATCCTGGCAACCTTGACGAAATATTGAAGCTGACGCAATTCCACTGTTCGTAACACTCCACGATCGTTATTATCATAATCCAAAGGTTAATTATAGTACATAAACCCTTCTTTGTCTTTAACGAAATATGCCGACTTCAGCGCCTTCTTGCCCCCTTGATCTGAAGCAGCGCTGCCATCCAGATGAAGCCTGCCAGGAATCCGCCAAGATGTCCCTGCCAGCTGACATTCGGCACGATGAAGGAATAGATCGCTCCCATGACGACCAGCGTCACGATCGTCGTGTAGGTTCCCTTGTCGATGAAGGCCCTGCGCAGCACCACCAGCGCCAGATAAGCGCCGAAGATGCCGAAGATGGAGCCGGAGGCGCCAGCCGACAGGGTGAAGCCTTCAAACGGCCTGGAAGCGGCAACGAGGTGGCTGGCCAGATTGCCCGCGATGCCGGTCACGATGAAGAAGATCGCATAACGAATATGCCCGAACAGCCTTTCCAGCTCGGGAGCGAACACGAAGATCGAGAACCCGTTGAACAGCAGATGGGAGAAGCCGATATGGATGAAGATGCTGGTGACGAATCGGATAAAGTCGAGCGAACCGCCCCACAGATCAACCGAATACTGCCTCCACTCGCTGTCCGGAAACGGGGAGATAAACGCGCCGAACCTGAGCAGCGTCTCACTGTCCGACGTCCCGCCGCTCAGCGTCATGACGACAAAGAAGACGATGCAGATGAGCAGGATCGCGGAGTTGACCGGGTACAGCCGGATATAAGAGCGCAGGTTCTCGGTGCGGACGAACATGGGATCGACTCCTTTCGATGAATCAAAGCTGACATGGACAACCCTGATTTTAAACCGTTATAATAGTATTGGCTGAGGCCAGAAAAATAAAAAATTTTCCTGTTGAAGGAGTGAATGGCAAGTGACAATAGAAAGAACCGGTGTACATACGCTTAAGGGCAACCCTCTGACTCTGGTCGGTCCGGAGCTGAAGGTCGGAGACAAGGCTCCGGATTTCACCGTTCGCAGCAGTCTGACGGATACGAAGTCGCTGTCGGATTACAAGGGCAAGATCAAGCTGATCAACGTCGTGCCTTCCCTGTTCACGGGCATCTGCGACGCGCAAACCCGCCGCTTCAACGAAGAGGCCGCCAAGCTGGGCGACAACGTTGTCATCCTGACGATCAGCGTTGACCTGCCTCCGGCTCAATCGCAATATTGCGCCGCAGCCGGCATCGACAAGGTCGTCGTGCTGTCCGACCATTACGACGTGTCGTTCGGCACCGCTTACGGCGTGCTGATCAAGGAACTGCGCCTTCTCGCCCGCTCGATCTGGATCCTCGATGCGGACGACACCATTCGTTATGCCAAGGTGAACAGCGAGATGGCCGAGCATCCGGATTACGACAGCGCGCTCGCTGCCCTGAAGGAGCTTCTGTGAGGACTCCACAAAACAACTGCGAGGGAAGATCGCCTTCTCTCGCAGTTCTTTTTTTATGTCAGATTATCGATCCTGATAGTCTTTCAGCTTGCGGTCGATTTCCTTCAGAAGATTGAGGATGAGCCTGTAATTGGAGCCAAGGTCTCCGAGCGAGCCGCGGGATGCCGAGTAAATATCGACCGCGCTCTTCACCGGACTGGTCTCGACGATCGTGAACGTCACGTCCTGCACGCGTCCGGTCATGGTTCGCTTCTCGGCCAGGATCTCCCCGACGCTCTTGACCTCATGAACCAGCTTGAGTCCCGGATATTTCTTCACGATGGCAAGGATCTCTTCAAACAGCTTATCCTTCGGCAGCTTGAAGTGACGCGATTCAAGTCCCGGATACCGCGGTTTCTCACCGGTTGATTCCATGCTGCGGAAGATTCCGACTAACGTACGCTTCAACAACGTTCTTCCTCCCTTGATCGAACATGCCTTCTCTTCATCTTACCACGGTTTACCACGAAGCGCAAAAGGAAGGTTGCTCGAGGACAAGTGATTGGCTGCAGCCATCCGGATGCCGGCAGGCTGCGATGGACATATGCACCGCCTGCCGAACCGACGCTGTCCGTGCCATCGCTGGCAGTCCGGGCCGATGGCCCTGTTTAATGGCCGTAGCCGTTCGGATGGCGCTGGAACCAGCTCCAGGCCGTCTCGACGATCTTCTCCAGGTCCGCATATTGCGGCTTCCAGCCCAGCTCCGTCCTGGCCCGCTCGGAGGAAGCCACCAGCACAGCCGGGTCACCGGCGCGGCGCGGCGACACCTTCGCCGGGATCGCATGTCCGGTCACGCGGCGCGTCACCTCGATCACCTGCTTGACGGAGAAGCCCTGCCCGTTGCCCAGGTTGTAGATGCCGCTCTCCTCCTTGTCGCGCAGACGCATTAGCGCCAGATAGTGCGCGTTGGCCAGGTCCGTCACATGGATGTAGTCGCGGATGCAGGTGCCGTCCTCCGTCGGGTAATCGTCGCCAAACACCGAGATGGCATCCCGCTTGCCAAGCGGCACCTGCAGGATGACCGGGATGAGATGCGTCTCGGGATTGTGATCCTCGCCGATCAGACCATTCGGATGGGCGCCGGCCGCATTGAAATAGCGGAGCGAGATGGACTTGATCCCATGGGCCCGATCGCCCCAGCGGAACATCTTCTCCATCGCCAGCTTCGTGTCTCCGTAGGGATTGGTGGGCACGGTCAGGTCATGCTCATCGATCGGCACGCGCTGCGGCTCGCCGTACACGGCTGCTGTCGAGGAGAAGACGATCTTCCGGACGCCGTGCTTCACCATCACTTCCATCAGCTTCTGGGAGCCGTAGACGTTGTTGTCATAATACTTCAGCGGCTTCTCCACGCTCTCGCCGACCAGGGAATTGGCGGCGAAGTGGATCACCGCCTCGATCTCATGCTTCGCGAAGATCCGGTCCATCGCGTCGCTGTCGCGGATGTCCGCCTGATAGAACGTGCCGCCGAGCACCGCCTCGCGGTGTCCCGTCTGCAGATTGTCCACGACGACGACTTCCTCGCCCTTCTCCAGCAGCTCCGCCACCGTGTGGCTGCCGATGTAACCAGCCCCGCCTGTTACCAGTATGGCCATTGCTTCACACCTCCGTGATTTCCTTGACACCGTCCCCCACGTCGCATACGTAGAAGGTGGGCGTAAGCCCCGTTGCTTCGGTATAGCGCTTCTCCACCTGCTCCTTGAACCGCTCCACGACCTCCTCGCGCACCAAGCTGACCGTGCATCCGCCGAAGCCGGCGCCGGTCATGCGGCTGCCGATGCAGCCATTGACGCTCAGGGCCGCTTCCACGAGCGCGTCCAGCTCCCGGCCGGTCACCTCATACAGATCGCGGAGCGATTCATGCGACTGGATCATGAGCTGCCCGAACCGGATGAGATCGTTCTCCTCCAGGCTGCGCACCGCTTCCAGCACGCGATGGTCCTCGCTGACGACATGCTCGACTCTCGCGCGAATGACCGGATCCTCGATATGCCCCTTCAGCGCCTCCCACTCGTCCAGGCTGAGGGCGCCCAGATCGCGCAGGCCGGGCTTCACGCGGCGCAGGATCGCCAGCCCCGCCTCGCATTCGGCGCGGCGTTCATTGTACTTCGAATCGGCGAGCCCGCGGCGCTTGTTGGTATTGGTGATGATCAGCTTGTGGCCATCGAGGCGCAGCGGCGCGTATTCGTAGCTCAGGTCGGCGCAGTTCAGGCGCACGGCGTGATTCATCTTGCCCATGCCGACGGCGAACTGGTCCATGATGCCGCAGTTGACGCCGACGAACTGGTTCTCCGCTCTTTGCGCCAGCTTCACTAATTCGATAACCGGTATGGAATTTCCTGCAAGCCTTGAGAGCGCGTAGGCGGTCGCCATCTCGATCGAGGCGGAGGAGGAGAGGCCGGCGCCGTTCGGGATGTTGCCGAAGAACAACATGTCAGCGCCGCGATAGGAGTCCGCCTGCTCGGGCGCATACGCGAGCAGTTGCTGCAGCACGCCCTTCGGATAATTCGCCCAGTCGTCCTCCTTGCGATATTCGATCTGGTCGGCGGACACATCGACCTGCTGCGGGAAATTGAGCGAGCGGAACCGGTACAGGCGATCCTCTCTCGGCTTCACCAGCGCGTAGGTGCCAAACGACAGCGCCGCCGGGAACACGTATCCGCCGTTGTAATCCGTGTGCTCGCCGATCAGGTTGACCCGCCCGGGAGCGAAGAACAGCCTCGTCCCCTCGGCCGATCCGAACAGCTCCCCGAACTTCTCCTTCAGCATTCCATGAATCTCCTGAATCGTCATGATTGATCATTCCTCGCTTTCGCCAGATATTTCTGATGCGCTTCGCGCATTTGCACCGCAGTCTCCTCCACGCAGAGCGGATTGGTCGCCGCCCAGGCGCCCATCTCCGATGAGGCGTAATATTTGATCCGATCCCTGGCGCGCAGCGGCGGATAGAACTCGATGTGGAAGTGATAGTAGTCCTCGACGCTCTCGCTGTTCACCGGGCGCTGATGCAGCACCATCATATACGGGAACAGCCGGTCGAACAGCTCATCCATCGTGCCGGTCGTCTGCTTCAGGATATCGGCGAGATCGCGTTTCTCGTCCGCCGTGAAGTCGGTCAGGGCCGTCTTGTGATGCTTGCTTACGATAAACACGCCATAAGGGTAGTCGGTGAAGAACGGCAGGTAGCAGATGAAGCTGTCGTTCTCGATGATCACCCGCTGCGCGAATTCCTTCTCCTCCCGGTTCATGTCGCAGAGCAGGCAGGTGCCATGCTCCTCGTGATGCGCCTTGCAGGCGTTCAGCTCGGTCTGAATCTTCAGCGGCATCTTCGAGTAGGCGTAGATCTGGCCGTGCGGGTGCGGCATCGTCACGCCGACCTCCTCGCCACGGTTCTCGAAGATCATGATATACTTGTGCTTCGGATCCCTGGACAGCTCCTCGAAGCGCTCCGTCCACAGATCGATCAGCTTGAGGATATGCTCGACGGACAGCTCGGGCAGCGTCTTCGTATGCTCCGGCGAATACAGGATGACCTCACAGCGGCCGTAGGACGGAGCCGTCTTGTACAGCTTCGTGGCTACCGGATCAGGCTCCGGCGGATCGGCGCGGAGCGCCGGGAAGTCATTGTCGTACTTGTAGACGTCATAATGGTCCGGCACCTTGCCGGAACCGGGACAGAACGGACAGTAGTCCTTGGGCATATGCGGCCGGTTCTGCCGGTTGGACGCGACGATCGTCCAATCCCGGAGCAACGGGTTGTAGCGCAATTCAGCCATGTTCAATATACCTCCAGATCATGATAAGTTGGATGTCTGGCTTGTGGAGACGTCGATCAGTCTTCATCGGGCGAACCAAAACATTTCCTGTAATAGGCCAGATGATCTCTTTATTAATTTAATTAATTAAGATACTATTATCATACAAAGCTCCGTTGGCAAAATCAATACACTTTTCATGATAGCCGCTTTTTTTATACAATGGGGAGAGTACAAGGAGGTCGCAAGCGTGAATGAACCGCTAATCGGAAGCTTTAAGTGGATGAAATCGCTGAACCGCTCGCTCATCTTGAATACCATCCGCACGCATGGCGAGGTATCCCGGGCGGAGATCGCCAAGATCACGAAGCTGACTCCTCCGACCGTAACGAATATCGTCAGCGAGCTGCTCGACAACAAGCTCGTCATCGAGTCGGATCTCGGCGCCTCCACCGGCGGGCGCAGGCCGATCATGCTGCGCATCAATGCCGATGCCTATCACATCGTCGGCGTGGATATCGGCATTCACTGGCTGCGCACCGTGGTCACGAATCTGAATGCCGATATCAAGGCCGCGGAGAAACTGGCGCTGCCGCCCAGAGTCGACGAGGCTGCGCTGATCGGCCATCTGATCGATACGGTGAAGCTGGTGCTGAAGAAGGCGGGCATCAGCGCCGGGGACCTCATGGGCATCGGTCTCGGCATGCACGGCCTGGTCGATCCTTCGGCCGGCAAGGCCATCTTCGCCCCCAACTTCGGGCTGCGCGACATATCGCTGCGCGAGCCGCTGGAGTGCGAGTTCCAGGTGCCTGTCCATGTGGAGAATGACGTCGTCGCCTTCGCGCTCGGCGAGAGCTGGTTCGGTGAAGGAACCGATACCGGCAATTTCATCGCCGTCAACATCGGCGAAGGCGTGGGGGCCGGCATCGTGCTCAACGGCCAGCTGTACAAGGGAGCCACCTACTCCGCTGGCGAGATCGGCCATACGACCGTGGAGATGAACGGTCCCAGGTGCACCTGCGGCAATTACGGCTGCCTGCAATCGCTCGTCTCCGGTCCGGCCCTGGTGCGTCAGGCGGCACAGAGGCTTGAGGCGGGAGAGCGGTCGCTTATTCGCGAGCTGTGCGGAGATGATCCGGAAGCCATCACCGGCGAGATGATCGCGCAGGCGGCGCGGCAGGGCGACCCGCTGGCGCTTGATCTCTTCCGGCGCGTCGGCCGCTATCTCGGCATCGGGCTGGCCAATCTGATCAATACGCTGAACCCCCGGAAGATCATCCTCGGGGGCGGCGTCACGAACGCGGCGGACCTGTTCCTGGAGGAAACGCGACGGACGATTCACGAACGGGCGATGGATACCCCGGCCAACGCCGTTTCCATCGTCATCACCAATCAGGGAGAGTACGCATCGGCGATCGGCGCGGTGACGATCGTGCTCGACGGTCTGTTCGCGCCGCAAGCGCACAGGTAAGCTGCCGCACCGAGCTCAGCTTGGCTCTCCTCATCTGCAGAAGATATGCTTGCCGATCTGCTTGATCTGCGGCCTCGACCAGATCCAGGCGGATGTCGCCGTATGCGGATTGAAGTAGTAAATGGCTCCGCCCGTCGGGTCCCAGCCGTTGATCGCGTCCCTGGCCGCCTTGTAGGCCTTGTCGTTCGGCGTCAGCCAGAACTGGCCGTCGCTGACCGCGGTGAACGCGCCGGGCTCGAAGATCACGCCGGCGATCGTGTTCGGAAATGAACTGTGCGACAGGCGATTCAGGATGACCGCGGCGATCGCCACCTGCCCTTCATATGGCTCGCCGCGCGCCTCGCTGTATACCGCCCGCGCCAACAGCGTGATCTCCTCCTGCGTATACTCCTTCGTCCTCAGCGCCGTCGCACCGGTGCTGCTCGTCCCTTTCCAGCCCGGCGTCGCCTTGACGAGCATCTGCTTCGTCTTGCTGCCGACGATTCCGTCCACCTTCATCCCGAACTTGTATTGAAAATCCTTCACCGCCCGCTCCGTCTGCCAACCGAATATGCCATCGATATTGCCGTTATAATACCCCAGGTATTGAAGCCTCCCCTGCAGTTCGTAGACATCTCCCCCTCTGGAGCCGTGCTTTAGCGTCGCGTTGCCGAAGGCATGGCCGACCGGGAGCTGCCATGTGCCCAGCAGGACGATGGCGCACAGCAGCGCACATATCCACACCTTGCTGCGGTATTGCTTCATCGATTCAGACAAAAAAAACACCTCCGACTAGACTTTCATGTCTAGTATGAAGGTGTCTTTCATCAATTATGCAGATCAAGCAAGCATATAACCCGCCAATGCCGTTCGACGATGGTGTTTCATGAACCCGCTCTCGCAGGTGGGTGCACGCAGTCGCAGGTTTGATGTCCCACTTTTGGCAGGCATATCAGCGCTGCGCTCATATAGTGCTCCCGAAACATTGTCATTGGTTCAAAACAACATATAGCCGTAACGCACACAGCAGGATATTCTCTTTGGTAATCTTATTATAGGCGCCTCACCAGCAAAAGTAAATGACCAGATTCTTGCACTTACCGCCGGTTCTGTTCAGCCTTGGGCTCAGTTTCATGATCGGTTGAAGAAGCCTCAGGCTCACCTGGTTCCTCCGCAGAACCTTGTTGCTCAAGCGCCAGCTTCTCCTCCTCAGCCCGCCGTTTCTCTTCCTCTCT
>CALGAO010000131.1 GCA_937957685.1 uncultured Paenibacillaceae bacterium | reverse complement strand
ACCGCCGTATACCGAACGGTACGTACGGTGGTGTGGGAGGTCGGCTACTCAACTAATGGGTAGCCTCCTACCCGATTCATGTTCTGCCAACAAGAGGGTTCTCAAGCTTCATCCGCAACCGTCAACCGATATAGTATAATCTAGTTAGCAAGTTCAAACAGGAAAGCGAGGGACAGGAGTTCCATGAAATTCATACATACAGCGGACTGGCATCTGGGCAAGCTGGTGCAAGGCGTCTATATGACGGAGGATCAGCGGCATGTCCTGCAGCAACTGGTGGAGGCGGTTGAGCAGGACAAGCCGGATGCCATCATCATCGCGGGCGATCTGTACGACAGGGGAGTGCCGCCGACGGAGGCGGTGGAACTGCTGGATGAGACGCTGGAGCGGATCGTGATCGAGCTGCGCACGCCTGTGCTGGCGATCGCCGGCAATCATGACAGCCCCGACCGGCTGGACTTTGCCACCCGCATCATGGAGGGCCAGGGACTCCATCTGGTTGGCCAGCTGAAGCGGGAGATGAAGCCTGTGGTGCTGCGCGACCGCTTCGGCGAGGTGCATTTCCACCTCGTGCCCTATGCCGATCCGGCCCAGGTGAGGCATGTGCTGGAGGACGAGTCGATTCGCACGCATGACGATGCGGCTCTGGCGATCATCCGCAGGCTCGAGCAAGGCCTCGATCCTCATGCCCGCCATGTGTTCGTCGGACATGGCTTCTTCACGCCGGGCGGAGAACCGCAGGCCAACACGAGCGACTCCGAGCGACCGCTCTCGATCGGTGGGGCCGAGCATGTGCGGGCAGAGTATCTGGAGCGGTTCCACTATGCGGCGCTTGGTCATCTCCATCAGGCCCATCACGTGCTGTCCGAGCGCATCCGTTACTCCGGTTCGATCCTCAAATACTCGATCTCCGAGGAGCATCATGTCAAAGGGTATGATCTCGTGGAGCTGGACGGGGAAGGCAAGGTCACGGTGGAGAAAAGGCGGCTCACCCCGAAGCGCGACATGCGGCGCATCATCGCCTCGATCGAGGAGATCGGGACGCATCCGGTGAACGAGGATTATGTCTGGGTGACGCTGACCAACGAGCATCCGGTGCTGTTCCCGATGGAGAAGGTGAGAGCCGTGTACCCGAACGCCCTGCACGTCGATCGCCAGGTGTACTTCATGCCGGACAGCGGCAGCGGGAAAGAGCTGTCCGCTCGACCGGACAAGCGACGGGCGGATCCGTTGGAGCTGTTCGCCGCCTTCTATCAGGAGGTAACGGGCAGGGAACCGGGCGAGCACAGGATGAAACTGTTCGCGGATACATACGAGCAGCTGCTGCGTGAGGAAGGTGAGCGCGCATGAGGCCGCTGAAGCTGACGATGACCGCCTTCGGTCCTTACCGCGACCAGGAGACGATCGACTTCACCAGGCTGGAGGATCATCGGCTGTTCGTCATCTCCGGCATGACCGGAGCGGGCAAGACGACGATCTTCGATGCGATCAGCTACGCGTTGTACGGCTCCGCGAGCGGCGAGGACCGGGCGGACCATCGCATGCTGCGCAGCCATTTCGCCGATGAGGAGACGCATACATCGGTGGATCTGAATTTTGCTGTTGGCAGCCGGAGCTACCGCGTGTTCCGGCAGATGGGCCATCGCAAGGGCAACAACAAGAACGAAACGGGCAGCAAGATCGAGCTGTACGAGACCACCAGCGGAGTCGAGGTGCCCTGTGTGGACAAGTTCACCGTCAGCGACATCAATGCGAAGCTCGAAGAGATCATCGGCCTGACGAAGGAGCAGTTCAGCCAGATCGTCATGCTGCCGCAGGGGGAATTCCGCAAGCTGCTCACGTCGGATACGGAGAACAAGGAAGAGATCCTGCGCCGCATCTTCCGCACAGGGTTGTTCCAGCGTCTGGAGGAAAGGTTCTATGAGCAGAGCCGCCAGCTCAAGCAGGCTCATGGCGAGGCGGCGGCGAAGCTGAACATTCATATGCAGCATGCGGCGGAGACACTGCCGAAGCGGGAGGGGAGCGCCCTGACGCTGACGCTGGAGCAGGAGCATCGCAATCCGGCCCAGGTGTTGCAATGCCTTGCGGAAGAGGCGGACCACTATGCCGGGCTCATGGATGCGGCGGAGGAGCAGCGCGCGCAGGCGGCCGCCAGGCTGGAGCAGCTGGAGGAGGAGAAGCGGGCAGCGGAGGAGCTGAACCGTCTGTTCTCCGAGCTGTCCGCCCATCGAGGCAGGCTGGCGGAACTGGAGCAGCAGAAGGAAGCGATGGACGAGCTCGAGGCGCGTCTCGCGACGGCCGGGCATGCTGCGCGCATCGAACCGTACGAGGAGCATGCGAGGCTTGCCGCCGCCGACGCGGAGGCGGTTCGCACGCAGCTTGCGGCCGTGCGGCGCGAAGCGGAACTGGCGGTCCGGCAGCATGCGGAGGCGGAGGCCCGTTACCGGGAGGAGGAAGGTCGCGCCGAGGAACGCCATCGCCTCGAGCTGGAGTTGAATCGGCTGCAGGAGCTCCTGCCCGCCGTCCGCGGTCTGGGCGATCTGCGCCGGTCGGTGGAGCAGCTGCGGGCGAGGAAAGCAGAGCTGGAGAAGCGGCAGACGCTGCTAGACTCGCGGATCCGGGAGAAGCGGACGGCGAAGCAGGAGCTTGCCGATGAGTCCGTCAGGCTCGAGGAAGCACCGAGGAAGCTGCCGGAGAAGCAGGCCGAGCTTGAGCGGCTCAGGGCCAAGGCGAGACTCCTGCAGGAGCTCGTGCAACTGGAGCAGCAGATGGCGCGGTTCTCGGAGCAGGAAGCCGCACGCCGCCAGGCGTTGGATCGCATCCGCGCGGAGCATGACCGGATGGAGGCGGCATGGATCGAAGGGCAGGCGAGCCTGCTGGCTGCGCATCTGCATGACGGCAAGCCATGCCCGGTCTGCGGCAGCCTGGAACACCCCAACAAGGCCTCGCTCGGCAGCGAGGTGCCTTCGCGGGAGGCCTTGCAGCAGATGAAGGAGCAGCTGCGGCGCGCCGAGCAGGAGCTGCATGAAGCGGCCGCACAGGTGGCGGCAGCGCGCAGCAGCCGAAGCCAAAGAGCGGATGCGCTCGAGGAATATGGCATCGAGCCTCGCAAGTTCGCCGAGCAGCTGCAGGACGTGATCGCAGCCGGCAAGGCGCTCGCCGCCGAGACGGAGCGCCTGAAGGCCGAGGCTCATCGGCATGCGGAATGTTCGAAGCTGCTCCAGGCTCTCGAACAGGAACTGGACAACCTGACCATGGAACGCCAGCGCACCAGCGACGAGCTGCAGGAGATCGCTGTGCGCCATGGCCAGGAGAGCGCTCGGCTCACGCATGAGCTCGGGCGCATCCCGGAAGAGTTGCGCGAGCCGGATCGGCTGGAGCGGGCGATCGCGGATCTGGCCGGGCGACTCAAGGCGATGACGGCAGCCTGGCAGGAGGCGCAGCAACGCCTGCAGGCCGCCCAGCAGCATCGCGTGCAGACGGCAGCCCAGCTGGACAGCCTGGGCAAGCAGCTGGAAGAGGCAGAGTCCCGCGCGGAGGAGGCGAGACTTCGTTTCGAGGCCCAGCTGAGCAAGGCCGGATTCGCCGATGCTGACCAATACCGGCAGGCGAAGATGGAGGAAGCGGTCAGGGCGGCGGAGCAGAGACGGCTGGACGATTACCGTCAGACGCTGATGCTCGTCAGACAGCAGGCGGAGCAGCTGGCCGCCCTCCTGAGCGACCGGGAGCCGGTGGATCTGGAGCCGATAGGGACGGCGATCGCGGCGGCCAGGCAGGAGCTGGAGCGCATCGCGGCAGCTCGGCAGTCTGCCGATCGATACAGGCAGGACGCGCTCAGGCTGGCGCAGGCGATCGGGCAGGCCGCCGGGCGCGTGCAGGAGCTGGAGAGAGAGCTGGAGAAGGTGCTCGACCTGTATCAGGCGATCAAGGGGGACAACTCGCTTCGGCTGTCCTTCGAACGCTACATCCTGATCGAGTACCTGGAGCAGATCCTGCAGGCGGCCAATGTGCGGCTGCAGCAGCTGTCGGGCGGGCAGTATCTGCTGCAGCGCAGCGGCAGGCTGGAGGCCAGGGGCAGGCAGAGCGGCCTCGGGCTGGATGTGTACGACGCCTATACCGGTCAGAACCGCGACGTGAAGACATTGTCCGGCGGCGAGAAGTTCAATGCCTCGCTGGCGCTCGCCCTCGGCATGACCGATGTGATCCAGTCCTATCAGGGCGGCGTCTCGATCGAGATGATGTTCATCGATGAGGGCTTCGGCTCGCTTGATGAAGAAACGCTGCAGAAGGCCGTCGCCACCCTCGTCGAGCTTCAGCGGGCGGGCCGGATGATCGGCGTCATCTCGCACGTGCCGGAGCTGAAGGAGGCGATCCCGGCCGTGCTGGAGGTGACCAGGACGAAGGAAGGCCACAGCCGAACCTCGTTCATCATCCGCTGATCGGGGAGCCTTCACATGCGAAGAGGTTGGAAGAGAACAGGCAAGTTCTCTTTCCAACCTCTCTTTGTTTGCAGGTATCTGGCCATAGAGACCCCCGGGCTCCGTCCATAAGGCCGTCGCCGTTACCTGCGCCGCTGTTTGCGCGGAGGGATCTCGACGGTGGCGGCGGTCTCGACGGTCAACAGTTTCGGCGGCTGGCGCCGCACTCTTCTCATATAAGGATGGTCCGACTCATCGGCCATGATGTATTGATAATAATGATCCGCTGCGAGATCGTGAAGATAATGGACCGAGGGCTCGTCCCTGTCCTGGAGCACCTGCCAGTCCTTGCGCAGCGTGAACAGCAGCTTGAGCTCACGATCAGGCAGGCTTCTTCCCTCGACCCGTCCCAGGCTGCGGACATAGACGCCCCGGCTCGCGTAAGCCAGCTGCGACCAGAGGATCAGACAGGCTGCCGCGACCGGCCAGCTGAGGACATAATCCGGCGTCCGTGCGCTTCCGCTCTGCAAATAATCGGCGTACTCATAACCGAGGAACAGCTGCAGCGGCACGAGAGCTGCGGCGTGGAACAGCCAGGAGAGGAAGGGATACGTCTTGCGGCGCCGGCTTCGCATTCCGTATGCGATCCACAGGAGCAGGATGCCAGCGATTGCGCAGCAGGCGATGATCACCAGCGCGGGGAAGGCATCGCTCAGCCAGCGCGGATAACCGATCATGCCCAGCCAGACGTGCAAGAACTGAAGTCCGGCGATCAAAGTAAGCGCTTGCACAAATGAATGCCGAGGCTTGAGCTGTCTGATGAGCAACAGGCGGCTCCCGACGCGGCGTCTCGCGGCGCCAATCGAGATGCCCAGGATCACGAACAGCTGCAGCAGGATCGTCAGCGACTCCTGCGGCCTTGCGAGTGCGTCGATCACAGGCTCGATCCAGGAATTCATGCCTGATACGCCCCTTTCCGATTCAGCCTTTCTCAGGCAGAACTTTCCTTTTATTATAGACGGTAACAGGTTGCCTGTCCATTCGATCAAGCGAAGCCCGGCCGATTTTATGGTATGATAATAACCATAAAAGGCTGTGTGGCTCGTTGGTGCTCATGTCCACGTTCCCCCGGATTCACGCCTTGCGGAGACAAGCCACCATCGAATGAGCGCAGCCTGATGAAAGAGAATGGGACGGTGCGCCGGTGAACCTCTATACCTCGATCAAGCGTAAATTCAACGACCTCAAGCTGAGAAACAAACTGATCATCTCGTTTATCGCCGTCGTGTTCATCCCGGTTACATTCGTCGGGCTCTTCCTGACCAACCAGCTCAGGCAGATCGCGCTGAACGACGCGCTGGAGCAGACGGAGATGACGATGGATCGCATGCGGCAGCAGACGATCAGATTGCTCAAGGTGCCGATCGACATCTCGCGGAATCTGCTGATCGACGATCGGCTCAAGACGATCCTCAGCACGGATTACAAATCCCGCTATCAGCTGGTGGTCGCATACCAGAACTATCCGGATATCGAGCGGTATGTGAGCTTCACCAACGAGATTGACAACATCCGCCTCTATACGGAGAACGAGACGATGATATCCAACTGGGAGTTCTTCCCCGCCGATGAAACGACCACCTCCCAGGAATGGTATCAGGAAGCGATTCAATATCGCGGCATCATCAACTGGCGATACCTGCCGGACGAAACGAAGCGCAATGAACCGTACTTAAGCCTCGTGCGCATGATCGAATTTGACAACTTCAAATATACGAACGTGCTGGTGATCACGGTGAGCAAGGTGCAGCTGCAGGCGGTGGTCGACAGCGAATCGATCAAATCGCTGATCGTCGATGATCACAACAACGTCATCACCACCAACTTCGCCGAGTGGCGCGGGAAAACGCTGGATGAGATCTTCCCGGACCTCGACCTGACCGGTACGGGCAAGCAGGAGACGAAGCTGAACGGAGAGCTCGTCAACATCCTGGTCGATTATGTGCGCCCGGAGGCCAGCTCCAGCGGTCTGCGCATCATCTCCGTCTATTCGGTGGAGGACATCGTCGCCGAATCCAATCGCTTCAGCCGCCTCGGACTGATGGTCATCCTGGCCAGCGTGATCGTCTCCTTCATCCTGATCTACTGGGTGTCATCGCTGCTGACGCGCCGTCTGCTCAAGTTCAGCCAGCAGATCGGCCGCGCTGCTATCGGCGATTTCGAGACGACGCTGCCGATCGACGGCAACGATGAGATCGGGCAGCTGTCGAGACAATACAACTTCATGATCCGCAGCATCAAGGAGCTGATCGAAGAAGTCAGGAAAACACACTGGCAGAAGGAACAGCTGGAGCTCAAGCAGCAGGAGATCAAGCTGAAGATGCTGGCCAGCCAGATCAATCCTCACTTCCTGTTCAATGCCCTGGAATCGATCCGGATGCAGGCGCATATCAACGGGGAGAAGGAGATCGCCGGGGTGGTCAAGATGCTCGGCAGGCTGATGCGCAAGAGCCTGGAGACCCAGGGGCATCATATCGCCCTGAAGGATGAGATCGACATCGTGCACAGCTACCTGGAGATCCAGATGTTCAGGCATCGGGACAGGCTGACCTACGAGCTGAAGATCGACGAAGAAGCGGGCAAGCAGATGATCCCGCCGCTCATCATCCAGCCGCTGGTCGAGAACGCCGTCGTGCACGGCATCGAGCGCAAGGAATCGGAGGCGGAGCCGCTGAAGGTGACGGTCAAAGCGGAGATCAAGGGCGATCGTCTGGTCGTCGAGGTCGAGGATAACGGGGTCGGCATCAGCGAAGAGCGTCTCCAGGAGATCATCCGCATGCTGGATGAGCAGGATGAAGGCAATCGCATCGGGCTCAGCAATGTCCATCATCGGCTGCAGATGGTGTACGGCGAGTCCAGCGGACTGGTCATCGAAAGCGAGGAGCGCGTGGGCACGACCGTGCGCTTCTCCATCCCCGCAGACTAACGTTGTTCAACGGGGCATGTCGCGCATCGAAAGGCTGAGAAGGCTGAGTCGCACACCTCCCG
>CALGAO010000130.1 GCA_937957685.1 uncultured Paenibacillaceae bacterium | reverse complement strand
CATCGGCTCTCCAACGCGTCCGGATGGATGCTGCTTCAGATCGCCCAACGTATATTGCGGCACATAATCCGCTGAATTGGTGGCGCCCGTATCGATCCACCCCGGCGCGACGGCATTCACTCGCACTTTGCCCGCCAGGCTGACAGACAGCGCGTGAGTCAGCGCAGTGATGCCCCCCTTGGCAGCGGTGTAGCTCTCCGTATTCGCCTGCGACTGAAAGGCGCGAGTCGACGACAGATTGACGATCGCAGCGCCCGGACGGAAGTGCGGCAGGAACAGCATCGTCAGATAATATGGCGCGCTCACGCCGATCTGCAGCGCCTTGTTAAAGTCCTCCCAGCTGCATCCGGACAGGATGCCGCCGAAAGTCAGCATCGCATTGTTGATGAGACAATCGACGCCCCCGTACCTGTCCGCCACTTCCTTCGCGAACCGTTCGAGCGCCGCCGGATCGCTGATATCTCCGGGATGATAGCACACATCCCCGCCGCTCTCGCGCAACTCCTGCGCCAGCCGGGCTCCCGCCTCCTCATTCAGATCGATATACGCCACTTTCGCCCCCGCTCTTGCGAACTCCCGCACCAGCACCTGGCCGATGCCCAGCGCTCCGCCGGTTATGACGACGATTTTGTCCTGGAATGTCATGCCCGTTTCCTCCTTTGCGCACATCACGATGAATGGGTAAAGATGGGTTGGATCAGTTTGTTCCACTCCTCCTATCGTAACACAATCGGACAAAATTTGCAGACAGAACCTTGATTTCGACCTGTTTATGAAAGCGCATATAGTGAGCTTGTCGAACCTTTGGTATAATCGAGAGAAGATCTGCAGAAGGGAACGAACGTCTTGAGCATTCACAATTTGCTGCGGAATATCTCCATCTTTCAGACGTTGAGTCAGGATGAACTGGCCCAGGCAGCGCAGTTTGCCAGGGACAAGCGCATCAAGAGCAAAACGATCGTCTATCATGAGGGCAGCGAGCGAGACGCGGTCTATTTCCTCATGGACGGTCTGATCAAAACTTATCGTACCGATCAGGAAGGCGAGGAGCAGATCGTGTCCCTCATACAGAGCGGCGACCTGTTCCCGCATGCCGGCTTTCTCACCCTGGACCCCTACCAGGAGACCGCGGTGACGCTGGCCGATTCCCATCTGGTCATCATGCCGAGCAGGGCTTTCCGGCAGCTCATCCTGGATATCCCCACCTTGTCGATCGAGCTGATCGACTATATGGGCAAGAAGGTGCGCGAGCTTGAGCTGAAGCTGCAGCAGGTATCCGGACAGGACGTGAATCGCCGGATCATCACATTTATGGTGCAACTGGCCGAGAGATTGGGCGTGCGGCAGGGCGATCATATCCTGATCAGCTGTCACATCACCCATCAGGAGCTTGCCGGCACGCTCGGCACGACGAGAGAATCGGTCACCCGCCTGCTCAACCAGCTGAAGAAGCAACGGATCATCGAGATGAGCCGCTCGAGCATCGTCATCCACGATCTGAGGGCGCTTGCCGATTGGGGATGCTGCGCCGGACGAGACGAACCATAAAAAGAGGCTGTCCGGAAAGTCAGATGAGAATGACCGATGGATGACCTCTTTTTGTTGGTCTGGTGGTCAGCGCGGTGTCATGGCGGCATCGACTCACGGAAGATGGATAGAAAGAACGATA
>CALGAO010000129.1 GCA_937957685.1 uncultured Paenibacillaceae bacterium | reverse complement strand
CTACGGTTTGAATCTCTCCTCCCGCTTCGAACAGGAAGTTCGTCCAGTTCCAGCCCGCTTCGTTGCCCTTGCCCATCAGGGCGATACCAGAGATGCCGGCGCTTGGGTCGCTCACCGCCTGCGCTGTGTTCAGCATGTCTTCCCATGTCCAATCATAAGGCGGAATCGCTACGCCTTTATCTTGCAGCATCTTCTTATTAACGACAGTCGCAACGACATAGCCTTTCTGCGGAATGCCGTATACCTTGCCATCGATGATAAACTGATTAGCCAAGATCGGATTAAACTGATCTTTATGTTCGTAGTTGTTCCAGAGTTCGGTAATATCAGCTGCCCAACCCCGCTCCGCCAGGAACTTGCCTTCGGTCGCATAGGTGTTAAACAATGTCGGCGCTTCGTTCGCGCCCATCTTGATGCCGATCTCCGCAGGATTGTATTGCCAGTCCGCCTTTACGATCTCCACATGCGGATAAACCTCCTGGAATCGGCGGATCTTGTCATCCTCCAGCGCACGATCCGCTTCGCGGTCTGGCGTCGGATAGTAGACGCTGATTCGGACTTTCTTGGGCTGCGTATCCTTCCCCGTTTCGTTTCCGCTATTGGCGGCGTTATTCGTTGTTCCGGTGTTGCTGTTAGCATTGGACGTATTGCCCGAATTGTCGCCGCCTTTGCCTCCACATGCGGCGAGCACCCCAGCGATGAACAGGATGCACATCATGAGTGTCAACACTTTACGCATTCGGATAACCCCTCTTCATAGAATATTTTGTATTACGAGTTCATTATAGGAGGTTGTATTTGCTGAACACGATGTCTAATCTTAAGCCGATTATGTGCAGCCTTACGATCCCGTTACCCTTTAACCGCCGACAAGTGCAAGCCTCTGATGATGTATTTCTGGAACAGCAGGAAGATCACGATCGGCGGGATCGTCACCATGGCCAGGATGGCAAATCGCTGGTTCCAATCCATCATTCTCGCTTGAATGACGTATTTGTAGATGGCGGTGGCAAGCGGGTATCGATCATCGCTGTGCATGACCATGCTAGGCCAGAACCACTCATTCCAGGCAGTGTTGAACACGAAGATCGCCAGCGTCGCGAAGATCGGAACCGACAACGGGAACGCGATCTGGAAGTAACATCTCAGCTCGGAAGCACCGTCGATTCGTGCAGCCTCGAACAGCTCGTGATGGATGGAGTCGAAGAAGCTCTTCAGCAGGAGCAGATAGAATGCATTGGCTCCGGCTGGCAGCCAGAAGGCCCAGAAGCTGTTGAGCAGGCCTAGCTCCTTGATGTTGATAAAGTTCGGAATGATGTAGGTGGTTGGCGGAATCAAGAGCGTCGTCAGGAAGAACAACGCGATGAACCGTTTGCCGGGCACTTGCATCTTGGACAGGCCGAACGCGGCGGGGCCCGTGATGATCATAATCGAGAGCATGTTGCCAACGAATAGCAACAGTGTATTTCTCATGAATAAGGTTAACGGGATATAGTCCCATGATTTGCTGTAATTGTCCCATACCCATTCGCTGGGGAAGAAGCGGGGCGGGAACGAGAACAGCTCTGGATTCGGCTTCAAGGAATTCATGAAGATGTAGGCAATCGGATACAACATCGTAAACATCATGATGACGATCATCAAGACCGATAAACTGTAGATGAAGACCACCGGTCTCTTCTTGAAATCATACCTCGACATGATGCCTCGTTCTCGCGCTTTCATGTCTAGCTCTCCTCCTTGTTCGACAGTCTGAAGTGGATATAGGCGACGATGCTGAGCACGAGGAACATCAGCACGCCCAGAGCAGATGCAACACCGTAATTAAGCCTCATCGTGGCATACTTGATGATGAGCAGGGCGAATGTCAGAGTCGCATTGTTCGGCCCTCCATCAAGCAGCGCCTGCTGAGTCTGGAAGCCCTGTGATGTCGCGATGATCTGAAGGAGGAAGAGCAAGATCAGCAGGTTCTTGATAGACGGAAGGGTGATATAACGGATCCGGTGCCATACACCTGCCCCGTCGATCTCAGCTGCTTCGTAATGATCCCGCGGAACGCTGAGTATGCCTGCCAAGTAGATCAGCATGGCGGAACCAAATTGCTGCCACGTCTCCATGAATACGATGGAGATCATCGACCAGCTTGGATTCGTCAGGAAGGCGATTGGTTCCACTCCCAGCTGACTGAGCGTCCCATTGATCGGCCCGACCGGATCATAGAACCAACGCCATAATCCGTACATGACAACAAGCGGAACCACGTTGGGCAGATAAGCGGATATCCTGGCGAAGCCTTGGAACCATCTGAGCTCAGAGATGGCAATCGCAAACAGACAAGGCACCCAGAATCCCATGACAACTCCCAGAAACATGTAGTAGAGCGTATTCTTCACTGCTGTTAGGAGGTAGGGATCCGATAGTGCCTTCTCATAATTTGCCCACCCGACGAAGGTATTCCCTTTGACGAAATCGATGTTATAGAAGCTGTAAATGACGCCTTTTACGATCGGCGTCCATAAGAACAGGGCAAATACGATGATCGCCGGTATCACAAATACGAAGCCCCACACGTATCGCTTGTATTTGCCTGATTTGTAGCTTGATCCAGCACGCTGTGCTTTCTCCACGACTGGTGCATGA
Source organism: uncultured Paenibacillaceae bacterium (assembly GCA_937957685.1). Taxonomy (GTDB): domain Bacteria; phylum Bacillota; class Bacilli; order Paenibacillales; family DA-C8; genus Insulibacter. The sequence goes on along the minus strand of CALGAO010000129.1, from coordinate 4,417 downwards.
TTCATTGTGCGTCCTCCCGCTCCCAATCTTCATCAGTTTTTCTTCTATCTTAGTGAAGAATAGAGGCAGCGGGAATGTGCGATCTTATGCCGATGATAGGCAATCTTACTTCTTTAGATCGGAAGGTGAGAAGCCAAAGTATTTTTTGAATATTTTGCTGAAATGCTCAGGTGATTCATACCCGACCCGATCCGCGATTTCATATCTTCGCAGATCCGTCGTGAGGATGAGCCGCTTGCTCTCTTCCATTCGCAGTTTGATGACATATTCCCACAGGCCGCATCCGGTAAATTTTTTGAACAGATAGCTGAGGTAGTTGGGACTGACATGATTTTTCTGCGCGACCTCATGCAGCGTCAGCCCTTTCTGATGGTAATTGGCTTCGAGAAACTCCTTGACCTTCTCTACGATGCTGTTGTTCTGCGCGAAGATCTCCTCTGCTGTCGGGTCCTCCCCGTAGATGCTCCAATTCAGATCACCGTAGTAGAAGACATGGTTATCATAATGTACGCGGTTCCAATGGATGGCCTTCAGTGCCTGGTCATGCAGATCAGGCAGATATTCGACTCCCCTTAAGATCTGACTGAACCCGATCGAGCACTCGATATTCAGATACCGCTCTATCGAACTGTGCAGTGAGCGGCCGATGAGCTCCAGGTAATCGATCTTATTGGCCGGCCTTTGGCTGTAGGCCAGCTCGCTCCACTGAATGATGATGGTGAGTTCGTCATCCGGTGAATAGACCGTCAGGTGATCCAGCTCCTGATCCAGCATCTCCTGCACGATATTCAAGGAGGCATAGCGGAACAACTGCGTGTCCTCCGCAGAAACTCCCCTCTCCTTCAGACGATCAGGACGAACCCTAAGCTTGATCTTCATCACCGCATAGTAGGGCCCGGTAAGCCTTGTGATCAGCCTTTCCGTCAGAGGCTGCTCACGGCGCAGGTAGCCGTTGAGCGATGCTGTCAACTCTTGTTCAGGCTCCGTCATGGCGAAATGTTCCTTCAATTTGCTTATGTAAGGATTGTCCTGCGGAGCTGCCTTGTCCATCTTGAGCAGGACATTGCGGACCGAATCCAACAATTGATGATTGTTGATCGGCTTCACGATGTAATCCTTGGCTCCCAGGCGGATAGCCTGCTGAGCATATTGGAACTTATCATGTGCGGATATGACGATCGTCTGAATATGCGGATGGATCATCTTCGCATGATACATCAAGTCAATGCCGCTGATCTCACCCATCTGGATGTCGGTGATCAGCAGATCAATCTCCTCTACCCTCAGATAGTCGAGCGCTTCCGCTCCGCTGTGAGCCAGGTGGATCGAGCTGATCGCCATTCCCGCGCTCATGAGCAGACTCTGCAACCCTTTGCAGATCAACGGCTCATCATCCACGATCAACAGATGATACATAAGCGTCATCCTCTCCCTATGTCAATCTTGGTCGTGCCGACTCGTTCGAACTGGAAGGAACATCTTCACCCGCAACCCTTGCGGCTCCCTTCGCTCGTAAACTAAGCCATACTCGGAGCCAAAGTGCAATTGAATCCGCTTATGCACATTCCTCGCCCCGTACCCTCCTGAGTTCGAGGAGTTGTCCTCCTCGTCCAAGCTCCTCTGGATTGCCTCTATATTCACGTCCTTATAGCCATTATCCTCGATCTGGATGCACACTCGCCCATTCTCCTGGAAGGCGGAGATGAGAATCTCTCCATCCTCCTCCATATAGCGGACGCCGTGGATAATCGCATTCTCGATGATCGGCTGCAAGGTTACCTTTGGAATCACATTGGCCTCCACTTCACTTGCAATCTGCCATTCCACCTTGAATCCATATTCGAATCGTTTCTGCTGCAAGCTGACATAAGCTCTCGCGTGTTCCAGCTCCTCCGACAAGCTGATCAATTCCCTGCCGCGGCTGAGGCTGATGCGCATGAGCTTGGACAGATCTTTGATCATATCCGCGGCTTCATTCTCTCCCTGCAGGATGCATTTCCAGTACACGCTCTCCAGCGTGTTATAGAGCAGATGCGGATTGATCTGCTGATAGAGCAGCTGAAGCTGCGCTTCTTTGTTGCGGATCTCCATGATGTACTTGTCATGGACCAATTGATTAAATCGATCGGCCATGTCGTGAATGGACGCGATCAGACTGCCTACCTCGTCCCTGCGCTCCCTTTCCCTCAGCTCCGGCAAGCTCTTGCCCGGCTCATATACCTTGAAGAAGCTGACCAGCTTCAACAGCGGAGTGATCAAGGAACGAAGGAAGTATAACATGACGAGGAAGAAGAGAGCGAAGCATACCCCTGAGAGCAACTGGATGGAGCTTTTCAGCTTGTTCTGCTGATCCGTCAGCGACAGTGTAGGAATGCGATAGATCAGCTTGTGTTCCATCAACACATTCTCGTGCAGCACATAGATATTGTCCTCATTGATGACATATGAAGCGTCGGATGCCGTATGGGTAAAAGCCTCATCGTCCGGCAGCTCCATCCGCGTATCGATCACGGCATCGCCGTCTGTGCCGAAGTACAGTCGGTTCTCCATGTCTGTGACCATGATGCTGCTGCCTGCTGGCAGAGCGATCGATTTCACCGATTCGCCGATCTTCCGATCCATATTCGTGGCGACGAGTACGCCGATCACCTGGTTGCCTTCAGCCAGATAATTGACCGCGCGGATGAAAGCCACTGTCTTGACCGGCTCCGGCCCCGAGCCTTCGATGATCTTCAGCTCGCCTTTGCCCTTCAGCTCGACGGCTGCATCATACCATTCCGGTTTATCTTCCTCCGAGAAGAAGAACACGTAGCTGCTGTTGCGGGATCGATAACTTGGGGCGAAAGAGTACTGCTTCTCATCATCCGGGACAAAGAACGAATAACGGATCATCTCCCCTCCATCTACTCCCATCGAGCTTGATGCCAACAGTTCATGCATCGATTGATACTGCTGCACCCGATTTACTTCTGCCTCGCTCGCTTGATTTCGGGCGAAGCTCTGGGTAAGCGGATTCAGGATGATCGTCGTCATGATTTTGTTTACCGTATCGATATTGCGATCGATGATGGCGTGGTTCTGCTTGATCAGCTCGACATAAGCGTCCGTCACTTGATTCTTCAATATTTCCTCTGTTTGCTCTCCGGCAAACCAGTTCAACAGGAAGATGGGGGTCACTAAGATGAGAAAAACAACGACAAGCTGCGAACGAATATTCAGCCTGTTTAAGGGATACACTGCCCCGCCCCCTTTTTCATCCACTATAACAAATGCACGCCAAAACTTCGTAGCGATTGTTACTGAAATTGTAGCGATTCTTAATGAAATAAAAAAGCTGTTTATCGGAAATAACTTCTCCGGTAAACAGCTTTCTCCTCTTGTGTAAGTTGCGCATATTCAAAGAAAAAACCCTTGATTGCTCAAGGGTAATAAGCGACTTTAACAGTATTCACTTCGATCACAGTTGCGTCAGATGTCAGAATGGCAAATCATCATCAGAAAGATCAATCGGGCTGCCGTCGTTAGCGAAAGGATCCTGCCTGCTGTCGTTGCGACCGTAATCCCGTGCAGAGCTTTCTCTGCCACCATAAGAGCCGGAATCATCGCTACGGTTCGACTCCAGGAACCGGACATTATCCGCGATCACTTCCGTTACGTATACGCGTCGGCCTTCATTGTTGTCATAGCTGCGCACCTGCAGTCGTCCTTCGACCGCAGTCAGGCGGCCTTTGCGCAGGTAATTGGCGCAAGTCTCCGCCAGCTGACGCCAGGTCACGATCGGAATAAAATCCGCCTCGCGCTCGCCCTGCTGATTGGTGAAAGGCCTGTCGCATGCCAGCGTAAACTGGGTAACGGCCACACCTTGCGGTGTATAACGCAATTCCGGATCTCTGGTCAATCTGCCGATCAAGATGACACGGTTCAGCATTCGAATCCCCTCCTAACTGGATCAGGCAACGTCACGGACGATCAGATGACGGATGATCTCATCCGTAATCTTCAGAACGCGATCAAGCTCGCTCACAACGGAACTTTCTGCACGGAATTGCGTCAGAACATAGATCCCGTCACGGAACTTCTTGATCTCGTACGCAAGACGTTTCTTGCCAAGCACCTCATGCTTGGTAATCTCGCCGCCACCCGTAGTGATGATCGCGTTGAACTTTTCGACAACCGCATCAAGCGTTTCTTGCTCAACGTCTGGACGAACAATGTACATCACTTCGTAATTGCGCACAACATTCACCTCCTCTTGGACATAAGGCCCCCGGTTCAGGGAGCAAGGAGCGATTAAACTCGCATTAATTAAATATACCAAATGCGATTGCCCATGGCAAGAGGACGCAATCACTCAGTTAAAATGTTACTAAAGAGGGATCGGTTCACTCACAACGAAATGTTACCGAAGGGATGTGTT
>CALGAO010000128.1 GCA_937957685.1 uncultured Paenibacillaceae bacterium | reverse complement strand
AAGGTATGGGGATTGCCCATCCTGCTGACGATCGGCTATGACCATACGAGATTCCAGGAGATTCGGCAGACGCTGGACGGCATCACACCGCGCGTCCTGTCCACGCGATTGCAGGAATATCTGGAGGATAGGCTGATCTTCAGGCAGATCAAGGACGAGCCCCGACCAACCTTCCTCTATCTGCTGGAGAAGCAGGTGCAGCGTCCGATCCGCCAGCTGTCGCTGGATCTGGCCTCATTGGTATAAGGTGTTGATCGCTCATGAAAGCATGCATCTGGGTATCATCCAGGCGATGGCCAAGCTGTTATGAAGCAAAGACGGAGTGCAGTCACACAGGTGACAATGGACTCCGTCTCTTCTTCGTTCGCTCTATCCCTCCACTTGTTCTCTTCTCGCCAACTGGCCGATCCAGAGGGCGAGGACAGAGATGCCGGCGGGCAGCACGATCATGTAGAAGACCGTCGTGGACATGCTCTTGAGCAGCGTGAACAGATTGGAAACCCATACAAGGGACGGCGGCACGGCCGACTTGAAGGAGAGCATGGCGAAGATGAACAGATTCTCCATGTAATCCGAGATCATGACCAGCATGGGGACGAACATGGCGATTCGTACCGTCGTGGCCTTCACCGACAGCTTCGACCGCGGATTCACTCTGGCATGCAAGCGGACGAGCAACACGATCGTGCAGATGCCGGTAAGGCATAGAAGCGCGGGGTACAGGACATCGAGCGGCAACTGGACGTGCCTATACAGATCATACCCCCTCTCCGACAGTCGCAGCAGAAATTGATACGCATAGTCGTACGTATACCCCAGAGGCTGCATATCGAAGATGCGCATGCCGCCAGCCTCCCGGGAGATGCTCGGGATGGAAACCAGCAGCATCACGAAGTAGACGGTCTGGGACAGGACCAGGAAGAGCAGCCAATGCCCTACATGGATTTGTTGCAGACGTTTGATCAGGCTTTTGCTCATGACATGAACCTCCTTGAACTTGCATCGACCTGACGGACCAGGAGGATGCGCATCCTGCCATTCTGTGGCAGGCGTCGATGATATGGACCATTATAGTCGTGATGACCGGCCAGCAGCTATGACGGGTAGTCACGATTTTTGTCATCGCTGTCACCGGTCTGTTGAAAGATCTGTACGGATCTGGAGTGAAATGGTACACTTGACTCGATTTCATCCGATATTCCTATTTTTGGGCAAAAGGAGATGGCGGCACCTATGATAACCGTCATGATCGCAGATGATCAGCGACTGCTCAGGGAAGGCATGCAGACGATCCTTCAGTCGGAGCAGGGACTGGAGGTGGTCGCCCTGTGCGGGAACGGACTGGAAGCGGTTCAGAAGGCGGAGGAGCTTCGGCCGGATGTGATCCTGATGGATATCAAGATGCCGCTGATGGATGGCATCGAGGCGATGAAGCGGATCAAAGGCATCCTTCCCGATACGATCGTGCTGATGCTGACCACCTTTATGGAGGACAGGTTTATCGTGGAGGCGCTGGCGCGGAAGGTTTCCTGCTGAAGGACATGCCGTCGAAGGTGATCGTCCAGACGATCCGCGATGCGGTGAACGGGGAAGTGATCCTGCCGGCGCGCATCGCCTCCAGGCTGGCGGGACGGCTGTCCGCGATGTACGACGAAGGTTCGCCGATGTTTGATGATCGGAAGCTGAGAGAGCAGGGACTCCACTTCACGGAACGCGAGAAGAAGATCATCCTGCTGATGATCGAAGGCTACAACAACCGGAGGATCGCGTCGACCCTGTTCATGAGCGAGGGAACGGTGCGCAATTATATCAGCGGCATCTACAACAAGCTGGGGACGAATGATCGTCAGGAGGCGGGCGCCATGTTGAGGAGCTTCCTGCTGGAGGATCCGTACTAAGCCGATGGGGAAGCGTACATGGTCGTTGCTGTTGTGGTGTCTGATCTGCCTTGCGGTTATCTGCACCTTCCTCCCGGCGCTGATGGTGGACCGTAACAGTCCGTTCTTCGGCAACCGCGAGGAAATCTTGATGCTGACGAGGGACTGGAGGATCGGGTTCAGCGCGCATCCCCCGGCAGAGCGAGACTGGCTGCCACTGGATACGGAGTTGAAGGAGTCGCTGAGCGGATACGAGGGCACAGTCTGGCTGGAGCGCGAGCTGCCGGCCATCCCTTTCCGCAGCCCTTATCTGTTCGTCTCCCGATTCAACCGCTTCGAGGTGTACCTGGACGGCCAGCCGATCTACGCGTTCAACGCGGGAAGCGAGCCGCGCTGGTACATCCATGCGATGAATCTGATCCATCCGATCGAGATCGGCCCGCAGGATGAGGGCAAGACTTTAACCGTGCGCACGGAATGGGAAGGCCAGTCCTGGTTCGCGGACGATCAGTTCATCATCAGCGAGATGGATCAACTGATGTATGTATTGCTTCAGCTGGAGCTGGCTTCACTGATCTATTCGCTGGTCTGTCTGATCGCCGGCATCGTCGGGCTGGCGATGCTCGCAAGGAGCAGGGACCCGCTCTACGGCTGGTTCTCCCTGTTCGGCGTGGCCATGTCCCTCGCCATGCTGTTTAATTGCCGATCCTTGCAGTGGATGGTCGATTTCAAGGAGATGTATTATTGGAACCAATTGATGACGCCCGTGGTCGTGTTCGCCTGCGTCGGGTTTTACCGCCGCGCCCTGGGCGGCTGGCGGTGGCGCATGCTCGGCTGGACGCAGTTGGTCATGGCGCTCTATGTGCTCCTGGCTGCGGTGGTGGCCGTCGCCTCTCCTTATCTTTTCAAGAAATACTTGATCTTCGAGGGCCATGCGCTGATGGCGTTTGCCGCTTTCGCCGCGGTGTCCTTCGCCATGGTGGGCAGCTCGCGATGGACGGCGAAGCTCGGCGCCCGCGAGGAGCACAGGTGGCTCGTCCGCAGCTATTGGACGTTCACGCTCAGCGCCGTGACCGCGCTTGGCCTGTATGCGTGGCCATCCCTGCTGAATCGGCTCATGGTGGAAAGTTATTATCTGTACCGGGTTATCGAAGGGCTGTTGCTGTTCATGATCAGCATGGTGATGGTGACGGTCAGCCGCATCAGCAGGGTGTATCGGGAAGCGGAGCAGCATGCGCGGGATCTGGAGGCCAAGCATGCGGAGCTGGAGCAGTTCCACCGCAATCTTGAGGCCATCGTCGAGAAGCGGACGGCGGAACTGGAGCAGGCCAACCGGACGCTGGCGGTGACGATGCAGGAGAAGGCGGAGACGCTCGCGGAGATGTCCGTCATGCAGGAGCGAAGCCGGATCGCCAGCGAGATCCACGACGTGGTTGGACATACCCTGACCGCCGCCATCGTGCAGCTGGAGGCGACGAAGCGGGTGACCGGGCAGGGGCAGGTGCCGCTGGACAAGCTGGAGCTGATCGGCTCTCTCGTGCGCAAGGGGCTGGACGATATTCGCAGGGCGGTCCGGATGATGCAGGCGGATGAGGTCCAGACGCTGTCCTTCGAGGAATCGCTGCGCGATCTGATCCTGTACACCGAGGACTCGATGGAGGTTGTCATCGATTGGGATGTGGACTTGCCGCCGGATGTGCCCATAGGCAAATCGGTGGAAACGGTCATCTACCACGCGCTCCAGGAGGGGCTGACGAACGGCATCCGGCATGGTCAGAGCAAGTATTTCCGTTTCGCGCTTCGCTGTCAGGATGGCACCCTGCACTTTCTGCTGGAGAATGACGGATTGCCTTATGAGCAAACCACCCCCGGATTCGGCCTGTCCTCCATGATGGGCAAGGTGCGCCAACTGGGCGGGGAGGTGTCGATCAGCGCTTCCGCTGCGCCAGACGGCCATCCTGCAGGCTGCGTGCTTGCCCTTCATGTGCCGATTCAGGCAACGGATTGAGAGTCTGATCTCGAAGGTGGGCATGACAGGCGACCTGACGCTGATAGGCTGATATGAGGCGTCCGGGCGTCAGGCGGCTGCTTGTGGCGAATGCGGCGGTGACCGGGACGGGTGTATGACGATGGGTTGCATACCCTGTACGCCGACTACAGCTGGGCGGACGTCGATTGGAGTTATGCGGGAGACGCTCGCAGCGGGAACGTCTCCGCTCGCCTGGAACCTGATGGCGGCAGGGCGATGTATCTCTACCGGGACAGGGTGCTCAGCACAAATGTCTATGACCGCTTGTTCACACCGGCGCCTACGCGATCCGGATGGAGCCGGACCACGGCGGAGCCATCCATCTCTACTCCGGCATCCCGATCGTCGGCAAAGATTACTTCTCCAATGAAATGTGGTTGCATGGCGGCGAGAGCGGCGGTCAGCAGCTGAAGCTGGCTTTCCTGAGCGGCGGAGCTCCAGTCGCCGAAGTGCACGTGTCCGAACTGCTGCCGGAGGGCATCGCTCCCGGTGAGTGGGTGAAGGTTGAAGCGTCCCTTGAAACGCTTGACCTGGCTGATACGGTGTTTGATGTCATCGTCATCGCTGACGCAAGCGGGGTCAGACCAGGGAGTCCTCTATCTGGATGATCTCGTGATACGTGCGAAGGAGGTCATTCCCCCGGCCACGGCAGAGTTGTATGATAAATCGTACAAAACAGTGCGATTATAAGCAGACGGAGCAGATTTTGTATGAAAAATCATACAAATAAATCAAAATTTAGTCATTATAGACTGTTTTTGTATGAAATATCGTACAAAATGATCCAGATACAAGCATTAGAGACAGATTTTATATGAAAAATCGTACAAAAAGATTCCGCATAAAGCATTCGAGAAACCTTTTGTATGATATATCGAACAAAAGACTGCGGTGTATTTTGCAATACGCATGCGGGAATGGAGTGCAGAAGATGACACATGTCACCCGGAAATGCTGACAATGCACCATGTTGCCGGAGCCCGAGCCCATGGTATGATCCAGACATAAGATCAATCAACCAAATCTGATAGAGGTGAACGAACATGAAAGAGATCAAATGGGGAAGTCCGGTTAGTCTGGCGTGCCTTGGAGTATTTCTGGGCGGTTTGGGAGTATTCTTCGATGCCATCTGGACGCATTTCCTGAGCAAATGATCGATCCGGGTACGATCCGGGAACGACCTGCCTGCGAACTGGAGGCCGCCTTGCTGAGGCGGCCTTCCAACTTCTGAACATACAGCCGCACCATCGACCCGCCAGGCGAATACACTGCTAGGGACGAATATCCAGATGGGAGCGATGGTGTGTGAATGTTCATTATCCATACGGGTACTATGGTTATCAATATGGGAGCTGGCCGCCCGTCTACGGCTATCCGTATCGTGCGACTCCACCGGTCGTGGTCAACAGAGCTTACGGCGATGTCACCGGGGACAGGGTGCCGGATCACGTCTATTTGACGGCGGTCCCATCCGATGATCCCGCCAGCGCTTACGTGACGCAGATCACCCTGCAGATCCAGGATGGCGCCACGGGCAAAGTTTACAA
>CALGAO010000127.1 GCA_937957685.1 uncultured Paenibacillaceae bacterium | reverse complement strand
TCCGTAACATGCCATCACATCCATTACCCTATTTTAATCCATTTTTCAAGCCGGTACAAGTTAAAATCACGGTGCGGAGAACCCTCCGCACCGTGATCGTCACATGCCATGAGGCTTGTCGTCATCCGCGGTTCGCGATGTTCACCGGCCGTCCGTGCGGCGAGAGCTGCCAGACATGCTCGACGAGCTCCACCGTCATCTCATAGGACAGGAAAGGCGTGATCAGGTAGATGCCGTTAAACCATCGCATCGCTTCTTCCAACAGTTCCTTGGCGATCGCCACGCCGGTCCGGCGCCCTTCCTCCCCTTCCAGACCTGCCATGCGGGCGCGCACTTCGTCAGACAGCTGGATGCCCGGCACTTCGTTATGCAGGAATTCGGCATTGCGTCCGGAGGCAAGCGGCATGATGCCGATGAAGATCGGGATCGGGATATGCTTCGTCATCCCGGCGATCTGCCGGATCAGCTCCGGATCGTACACCGGCTGCGTCATGACGAAATCCGCTCCGGCCTCCACCTTTTTCTCCAAACGTTTGACCGCCTTGTCCAGATGTTTCACGTTCGGGTTGAAGGCCGCGCCGACGATGAAGTTGGCCTTCTGCTTGAGCGGCTTGCCAGAGAAGGCGATGCCTTCATTGAGCTGCTTGATCATCCGGATGATCTCGAAGGAGGTCAGATCATAGACCGAGCTGGAACCCGGCAGATCTCCCACCCGGGCCGGATCGCCGGTCACCGCCAGCACATGGTCGATGCCCAGGGCATGCAGGCCCATCATATGCGACTGGGTGCCGATCAGGTTGCGGTCACGGCAGGCGATATGGACGAGCGGGCGAATGCCGAGCCGCTCCTGCATCAGGTGGCCAAGCGCCATATTGCTCATGCGCGTGACGGCCATCGAGTTGTCCGCCAGGGTGATCATGTCCGCGCCGGCATCCCGCAGCGCTTCCGCCCCCCGCATGAACCGGTCGATCGACAGATCGCGCGGCGGGTCCAGTTCGACGATGACCGTGTGTCTCTGCTTCACCAGGTCAAGGATCGTCGGCTGCTGCGCTGGAGGGGGCGTCCTGTGCCAGGCGGCCGCAGCGGGGCGTTCGTTCAGCTGCTGGCGAGCCGTGATCCCGGCATCCCTTGCGGATATCCCCTGCGGGATGGCCGCAGCTTCATCCGCATCCGTCGCCGGCAGGCCGCCCGCGAGCGACCTTGCGATCGCCGCGATATGCTCCGGCGTCGTGCCGCAGCAGCCGCCGATGAGGCGCATGCCGCGCTCCGCGAACGTCCGGGCGCTCTCGGCGAAATATTCCGGCGACGCCATAAACTCCACCCGCCCGTCGATCAGGTCCGGCATCCCCGCATTGGGGAATACGGACATCGGCACCCTGGGCGGCGACGCCAGCTTGTCCATCGCGCGCAGGATGCCGTAGGGACCGCTGCGGCAATTGAAGCCGACGATGTCAGCTCCTTCCCCAACGGCCCGCTCGAACGCTTCCTGGATCGCATAGCCGTCCTGCGTCCTTCCGACGTCATCCACCGCAAATTGGGCGATGACCGTCATGCTGCTGCTGCGTTCCCGAACAACGCGAAGGGCGACGAGCAGCTCCTCCAGGTCATAGAACGTCTCGAGCAGGATGGCATCCACGCCTTCCTCGAGCAAGGCGCCAACCTGCTCCGCGAAGTTCCGGCGCAGCTCGTCCTCGCTGATGTCGTTGCGCCGGCCGGCCCGGATCGAGCCGACCGCACCGGCGATATAGGCGTCCTCGCCGACAGCGCTGCGCGCGATGCGCACCGCCGCGCGATTGATGCGTTCCACCTCATCCCCGAGGCCGAACTTCGACAGCTTCTCCCGGTTCGCCGAGAAGGTGTTCGTCTCGATCAGCCGCGCGCCTGCTTCATAATATCGGCGATGCACGTCGGCTATGACATCCGGCTTCGTCAGATTCAGCTCCTCATAGGAGATGCCGACCGGAAAGCCCTGCTGATATAGGTAAGTGCCCATCGCGCCATCGCCGACGATGATCCGTTCGTCAAGCGCGGTGCGCAAATCTTGTTTCACACTCATCCCACCAATGTTCTCATGATTTCATCATCCTAATGGTATCACAATCGGCGTGGAAAAATAAGAGCGTTCCGGTCGGATTTTTGCCCTGCGGGCTGCGCATCTTCACAAAACGTTCATGCATCCCCTCACTTGATCTGAATGCGGAACGGAGCCTCGATGAAGTTGGGATACCCGATCAACGGAAGGATCAGATTCCCCTCATAAGGCAGCTTTGGGATCATGTAATGAATGATCGTAAACGGCTCCGAGGCATCCCTGGCAGCATAGGAATGGAGCGTAGACTCATATTCATTCCCTCCGCTGTCGCGGAATCGGCTGTCAAATATGTTGTGGATGGACATGTCATCCTGGTCCTGATGCACCCGGAACAACAGCTCGTAAGCATCCTCGTGTTCGATCACATCCGCAAGCTCCAGCCTGTCATCCGGCCTGCGAACCAGGCTGCGCGATTCCATATCCAGCTCCACCTCGAGCTGATCCTTGTCAATCGCACGGATACGCCTTCCTTCGATGTACAGTTCCTTCGGCATGGCAAAGTACGGGCTCTCAAAGTAATAATTGCCGTCGTATCGCATGTATGCCCGGTAGCTCTCGCCTTTTTCATTGAACAACCTCAGATCATTCAGATCCAGATGGAAGATCTCCATCGTATTGTCCGGATCCACCTCGACTTCCAGGCTGACGCCTATCGGATGAACGACTGCCCGTTTCAACGTGATCCGCTGGCCTTGCGCCTCTATCGTCTCGTCCAGCTCATAGATCTGTTGCATGTCGCGGAATATCCCGTGATCCAGGTCGAACTCCACCGACCAGATGCCGTCGGGCAACGGGTAGGCTCCGGACCATCGCTCCGGCAATACAGGCGTTGCCTTCGGCTTGAGAGGCGGGCCATCTGCCGATGCCACCGGATACGTCTTGACCCCGACTTCCAGAGCGACGCGATCTGGCAGCGGTTCATCCTTCATGAAGTAGACGCCGACGCGCCCTTGTGCCCTTCTGTCCATAAAGACCGTGCGGAGCGTCTGGCCGGTATCGGCATCAATCGCGCTGACGCCGGTCACCTCCAGCTCCGCATTCTCCAGACTCCGCACGCTGAAGAAGATCTCCATCCGATGGGCATCGGCGATCACTCCCTCGATGGTCAGCCGCACTCCGTCATGCTCATCGAAGCTCCCGACCGGCTGGATATATTCGTTCTCCAGCGCCAGCTCCAGCCCCTTGTCGAAACGAACCAGATTCACGAAATATTCCATTCCCGGGATCTGGCTTACGGCATTGGCCAACGCGGGCGAGATGCGCAGGCCAAGCACGAACACCAGGAGCACGGCTGCCGCCGATATGCCCCCGTAACGCCACCCCGACCTGATGCGCGAACGGCGCTTCCCTTCCCGAATGCCGCGTTCGATATACAGGTCGATCGCATCCGGAACCGGTATGCTGCGATATTCCTCGCCGGCCTCGGTCAATCGCTCCGCTTGTTCATCGAGATCCCGCAACCAACGCTCATCTCTCTCCAGATGATCAGCCACGCGCCTCACTTCCTTTCCCAAGCCAATCACGCAGTTGGACCAGGGCCCGATGCAGCCTCGTCTTGATCGTGCCCGGTGGACACCCCAGCACATTGGCAATATCCGTGATCGTCATGTCCTCGAAGTATTTGAGCAGGATCACCTGCTTCTCCGGCTCATCCAGCCGCTGCAGCGCCTGCTCCAGCTCCAGCCTGTCCTCCACGGTCAGATCCTGTCTATCCGTGCTGCACATCGTCTTGCCACGAGGCTGATCCTGCTGCCACGGCTCGCTGGAGGGGGATTGCCTGCCGCGCCTTTTGAGCTCATCCATGCAGACATTGAGCAGGATCCGCACCAGCCAGGTGGTGAACAGCTCGTCGTTGCGCAATTTTTTCAGCCCCACATAAGCGCGGCAGACCGTCTCCTGCACCGCCTCCAGCGCATCCTGCTCCTGCCGCAGATACGTCCACGCCATCCGATAGAGCTGAGACTTGTGCATGCTGACCAGCTCGAAGAAGGCGTGATCGTCGCCGCGTCTTGCGGCCCGCACCAGGTCCGCCCGGGATGGTCGCGTCATGTCACCCGCTTGCGGCGCATGCCGCCGAGTATCCGATCGCTCGTCTGACAGCTTCAAGGCTTCCTCTTCCTTCCTGTTATGATCCTGCAATGATTAGACTGAGAAGCAGCGCAAACGGTTTTGGGATTTGGCAAAGAATTTGGGCTTGTCCGGATGTTGCATGGTATCAGGATGGCATCACGCAGCACTAGCGGAAGATGAGCGGAATTGGCATCGAGAGAATTGAACTTTCAATTGATTTCGGCTGCAACCGATGGAAACACTTCCATCAATAAAAGAAGGGCAGCCGTCAAGACAAGCTGCCCGTGAATACTTCCGTGGCCGGACCGGTCATATACACGCGGTTGGTCGCTTCGTCCCATTCGATGAGCAGGTCGCCGCCTGCCAGCGATACGGTCGCCCGCCGATCGGTGTAGCCGTTCAACACGCTGGCCACCAGCGTCGCGCACGCACCGGTGCCGCAAGCCAGCGTCGGGCCGGCGCCGCGCTCCCAGACGCGCATGTCGATCTGCCCGCGGTCGTTGACGGTGGCGAACTCCACATTCACCCGCTTCGGGAACAGCGGATGACGCTCCAGCACAGGCCCCCAGCGATGAAGATCGAAATGCACCGCATCCTCCACATAGATGACGCAGTGCGGATTGCCCATCGACACGGCCGTGAAGCGAAACTCCCGTCCCTCGGCCTCCAGCTGTTCATTGATCACCGGATTCCTGTCGATCAGGGTCGGGATCCGGAGTCCGTCCAGGATCGGCTCGCCCATATCCACCTTGACGAGCTTGACCTTGCCCTCCTCGATCGTCAGCTCCAGCGGCTGCACGCCAGCGCCGATCGTCTCGATCGTGATGACGGACCTGTCCGTCAGACCATGGTCGTAGACGTATTTGGCCACGCAGCGCACGGCATTGCCGCATTGCTCCGCTTCCGATCCGTCCGCATTGATGATGCGCATCATGAAGTCCGCCTTCTCCGAAGGCAGGATGTATACCAGTCCGTCAGCGCCGATGCCAAAGTTCCGGTCGCACAATCTGACGGCGAGATCGGCCACCCCTCCGGGCAGCGTCTGCTCCCCCGCCACCACGATAAAATCATTGCCCAATCCATGCATCTTCGTAAATTGCAAACCCAAGCCACTCCTTGCCTGCGAAAGTCGATGGCCGTTCATCGAGGAATGCTGCCGAACATCAGCAAGGCATCCGCCACTTCATGGAACAACCTACGCTACTATCATAAGGCAAGCGAGTCGAAACCGCCACTGCTATGTGCGCCAGCGAAGGAGGTGTCCGCCTCCATACACAAGGAGAGAGCTTCACAGACTGCCGATGCGCCGGCCAACGCCACAACGGCGGAATCAGACATTCCGCCGTTGCTCCATGCTCCCGTCAGGCAGCAGGTTTGGATTTGCTCTGGGCGGCGCCGCTGCCGCTGATCAGCGTCTTGTTCGTTTTCTTCGGCGCACCGCGCATCACGCTGCCGATGCCCATGACGAAGGTCGGTATGCCGGCGAACACGAACACCAGCGACCAATCCCGCAAGCTGAGATCGACCGTCTTGAACACCGGCTGCAATGCGTCGATGTAGATGACGCCGACCATCAGGATGATCGAGGACAGCACCGCCAGCACGAGGTATCTGTTCTCCAGCAGGTTGCGATGGAAGATCGAGCGCGAGCTGCGGCAGTCGAAGACGTGGATGAGCTGCGCCATCACCAGCGTGGCAAATGCCACCGTCTGGGCGAGCGGCAGATCGTCCGGCTCCGTCCTCAGCGTGATCCAGAAGGCCGCCAGCGTGCACAGGCCGATCAGGATGCCGCGGCTGATGATCTTCCAGCCGAGTCGGCGCGCGAAGATGTTCTCTTTGGCCGGACGGGGCTTCTGCTTCATCAGATCGTCCTCCGCCTGGTCGACGCCAAGCGCCATCGCCGGCAAGCCATCGGTGACGAGATTCACCCACAGGATCATGATCGGCACAAGCGGCAGGGGCATGCCCAGCATCATCGCGAGGAACATGACCAGGATCTCGCCGACATTGGACGCAAGCAGATAGCGGATAAACTTGCGAATGTTCTCATAGATGCCCCGCCCTTCCTCGATCGCCGCCACGATCGTGGCGAAGTTGTCGTCGCTCAGCACGAGCGAGGAGGCTTCCTTGGATACGTCGGTTCCCGTGATGCCCATCGCGATGCCGATGTCCGCCGCCTTGATGGCCGGAGCGTCGTTGACGCCATCGCCGGTCATCGCCACCACATGGCCGCGCCGCTGCAGCGATTTGACGATGCGCAGCTTGTGCTCCGGCGCCACGCGGGCGTAGACATAGATCTGCTCCACCTTCCTGTCCAGCTCCTCGTCACTCATCGCCGCCAGCTCGCGCCCGTTCACGACGATGCCGTTCGGCGGCAGGATGCCGAGCTGTCTGGCGATCGCTTCGGCGGTCGCCTGATGGTCGCCGGTGATCATGACGGTCCGGATGCCAGCCTGCTTGCATTTGAAGATGGCTTCCTTCACCTCTTCGCGCGGCGGGTCGATCATGCCGACGAGGCCGATCAGCGTAAGCCCCCGCTCCGCATCCTGCTCCGACTCCAGCTCCTCTCCCTCCTTCGCATCCCGATAAGCAAGGGCAAGCACGCGCAGGGCGTCCTTCGCCATCGCGTCGTTGGCCGCCATCACCTTCTGGCGCAGCGTTCCGGTCAGCGGAACGACATGACCTTCCCACAGCATGTAGGAGCACAGATCGAGCAGCACCTCCGTCGCTCCCTTGACGCAGACGATGCGCCCGCCCTGATGCTCGACGACGACGGACATCCGCTTGCGTTCCGAATCAAACGGGAACTCCTTCACCCGCTTATACAGGCCGGCGAGCGATTGCTGCGACATGCCCGCCTTGCTGCCCAGCACGAGCAAGGCCCCCTCGGTCGGATCACCCTTGATGTCGTAGGTTTTGGATGCGCCCTTCGCCGCTCCCTTGACGGCCCCCTTCCCCGCCGATGCCAACGTTGCGCCCGAGCCACCGCCCTCCGGAATTTCCACGAGGGCGGCGTTGTTGCACAGCACGCCGACCTGCAGCAGACGGCGCAGCGCCGGATCGCGCCTCGCATCGACGGCTTGGCCGTCGAGCGCGATCTCGCCGAAGGGTTCATAGCCTCGTCCGCTCACTTCATAGAGGGAGCCTCCGCTCCAGACATGGGTCACCGTCATCTTGTTCTGCGTCAGCGTGCCCGTTTTGTCCGAGCAGATCACCGACGCGCAGCCGAGCGTCTCCACGGAAGGCAGCTTGCGCACGATCGCCTTGCGCTTGATCATCCTCTGCACGCCTAGCGCCAGGGCGATCGTCACGATCGCCGGCAAGCCTTCGGGTATCGCCGCCACAGCCAGGCTGACCCCGGCGAGGAACATGCCGTAGGCGGGTTGACCGTGCAGGATGCCGGCCAGCACCACCATCACCGTAAGCGCCAGGGCGATGACGATCAGGATCTTGCCCAGCTGCTCCAGCCGGTGCTGCAGCGGCGTCTCCATCGCATCGGTCGTCTGGATGAGGTCCGCGATCTTGCCCATTTCCGTATTCATCCCGGTGCCCACCACGACCGCCCTCGCCGTGCCGCGCGTGACCATCGTGCCGAGAAAACCGAGATTGCGACGATCGCCGAGGGGCGCATCTTCCTCCGGGATCACCTCCGTCCGTTTGCTCACGGACACCGATTCGCCGGTGAGCGCCGACTCCTCCACGTAGAGGTTGTTCACCTCGATGAAGCGCACATCCGCCGGTATCCGGTCGCCGCTTTCGAGCAGGATGAGATCGCCCGGAACGAGCGTGCTCGCCGCCACCTGCTGCACCTTGCCGCCGCGGATCACCCTGGCGACCGGCGCGGACAGCTCCTTGAGCGCCCGAAGCGATTTCTCGGCGCGATATTCCTGGATGAAGCCGAGGATTCCGTTCATCACGATAATCGCCAGGATCGTGATGGCATCCAGATATTCTCCGAGCAGACCGGATATAAGCGTAGCACCCAGCAGCACCAGCACCATGAAATCCTTGAATTGCTGAAGGAACAGCACCAGCGGGTTCACCCTGGCTCCTTCGCTGATGACATTCGGGCCGTAAGACGCCAGTCTCGCCCTGGCCTCCTTGTCCGTCAGTCCTTGTTCCGCATCTGTCTGCTGCAGCCGGACGACATCCTGTGCGCTCATTTGATGCCACATTTGCTGACTCATCCATTTCCCTCCTTGTGAGATCTGAAGGCATGCCTGGCAGGCACCATATCCTCCAGGATGCCGGTGTCAGACCAGCAGCCATCACTTCTTGCGCAAGTCTGGCACCGATCTGGACAACAGACCGCGCGGGGAAGCGACTGATGCCATGACCGGTACGCCCCCACAACCTGTCTACCAATATGTATTCTGACAAGCCGCAAAATATCCCATCGCGGCGTAGTCTCAGGCCGTCCCTTGCAACCCGCCCAAAAGCGCACTTCATAAATGGCGAAAAATATGGCATGATGGAGTGTAGACTTTTCAAGCACGACTCAGGTTAGAGGTGAACCGTATGTCTTTGGACGGAGTGGTCGTTCATGCGGTCGTCCACGAGCTGCAGACGCTCAGGGATGGCCGCATCAGCAAGATCCATCAACCCAGCGAGCACGATATCGTCATGCAGGTGCGAGCCGCGGGCCACAACCACAAGCTGCTCCTGTCGGCCAATCCCAGCATCCCCCGCGCTCATCTGACCAGCGAGACCTTCGTCAATCCGGCGGAAGCTCCGATGTTCTGCATGTTGCTCCGCAAGCATTGCGAGAACGGCATCATCGAGCGGATCGAACAGGTCGGCATGGAGCGCGTCATCCATATGTACATCCGCCAGCGCGATGAAATCGGCGACCTCAGCGTCAAGCTGCTGATCATCGAGCTGATGGGCAGACACAGCAACATCATCCTGGCCGATCCGGCCAACCAGACGATTCTCGACGGCATCCATCATGTCACGCCGGCGCTCAGCAGCTATCGGATCGTCATGCCCGGCGTCACCTATACGCCGCCGCCTGCCCAGGACAAGCACAACCTGCTTGACATCCCCGCGGAGCAGCTTCGAGCCAGCTTGCCCGAGCTGTTCGAATATGATGCCATCTCCGTGCTCGACAGCAGCGAGGTGATCGAGCGCAAGCTGATGGACACGTTCAGCGGCATCGGGCCGCTCACGGCGCGAGAGCTTGTCCATCGCGCGGCAAGCGGCGGCAGCCTGCATCAGGAGCTCGAGAACCTGCACCATATGCTGCGGACAGGCGCCTGGGAGCCCTGCATCCTGGAGAAGGAGGACGGCAAGACGCTGTTCTCCGCCCTGCGCCTCACCCATACTTCGGGCGAGCTGACAACATTCGGGCAGATGAGCGAATGTCTGACCGCCTACTTCAGCGAGAAGGCGCAGAGAGATCTGGTCAAGCAGAGGACGGCCGATCTCATGCGATTCCTGACCAATGAGCTGAGCAAAAATGAGAAAAAGCTGGAGAAGCTGTACGAATCGCTGAAGGAAGCCCAGGAGGCCGACCGCTACAGGAAGCTCGGCGAGCTGCTCACCGCATCGCTGCATCTCATCACTCGCGGACAGACATCCGTCGACCTGATCGACTATTATGATGAAGCGCAGCCGACGATCACCGTGACGCTTGATCCGCAGCTCACCCCAAGCGAGAATGCGCAGCGCCTGTTCAAGCGCTACAACAAGCTGAAGAACAGCCTGATCGCCGTGCAGGAACAGATCGAGTCGACGAAGCAGGAGATCGAGTACTTCAAGACGCTGATCCATCAGTTGAACGACGCCTCGCTCGCCGACGTCGACGAGATTCGCGAGGAGTTGGCCGCCCAGGGCTATGTGCGCAACCGCAACTCCCAGGCGGGCAAGAAGAAAAAAGCGGCGACACCCGCGCCGCTGATGTTCAGATCCAGCGAGGGCATCGCCATCTATGTGGGGAAGAACAACACGCAGAATGACTACCTGACGAACCGGCTCGCCCATCCGAACGATACGTGGTTGCATACGAAGGATATCCCGGGATCGCACGTGGTCATCCGCAGCTCCACCTATGGAGACGAGACGCTGCTTGCCGCCGCGCAGCTTGCGGCCTATTACAGCCAGGCTCGCACCTCCAGCCAGGTGCCGGTGGATTACACGCTGATCAAGCATGTGCGCAAGCCTAACGGAGCCAAGCCCGGATTCGTCATCTATGATCATCAGAAGACGCTGTACATCACGCCGGACGAGAGCTACATCAACAGGCTGGAACGCGGATAGTCCGGACAGGGAACATGCGAACGACCAGTGGTCAAGCACCCCATCTCGCCTTCGTTCCACACTTGACTGCATGAATCATGCGAAGCGGGCCGGGAAACCTCCCGACCCGCTCTATTCCTTCCAGTTGCTCGTCAGTTCCAGCAGATAGCGCTTCACCTGCTCCCGCAGATCCGGCCTCGCCAGGGCAAGATCGACCGTCGCCTTGATGTAGCCGAGCTTGTCGCCGATATCGTATCGCGTCCCCTCCAGGCGATAGGCCACCATCTGCTTCTGCCTGTTCAGTTCGCGCAGCGCGTCGGTCAGCTGGATCTCCCCGCCCTTGCCCGGCAAAGCGCGCTCGAGCAGCGAGAAGATCTCCGGCTCGATGATGTATCTGCCGATCACCGCCAGGTTGGACAGCGCGTCCTCCGGCCGAGGCTTCTCGACGAGATCCCGGATGCGGATGATGCCGTTCTTCTCTTCCGGCGAGATGATGCCGTACCGGTCCACTTCCTCGTGCGGCACTTCCATCGCGCCGATGACGGAGGTCCGCAGCCTGTCGTAAACCTCGATCATCGACTTCAGCGTCGGTTTCTCGCTCCTGATGATATCATCGCCCAGCAGCACGGCAAACGGCTCATGGCCGATAAACTTGCGCGCGCACAGCACGGCATGTCCCAGCCCCAGAGGCTCCTTCTGGCGAATGTAGTGGATGTCTGCCAGATTGGTCACCCGCCTGACCATGTCCAGCAGCTCCTGATTGCCCTTCTCCTCCAGCATCAGCTCCAGCTCCGGAGACTTGTCAAAATGGTCCTCGATCGCCCGCTTGTGCTTGCCCGTCACGATGATGATGTCTTCCACTCCGGATTCAATCGCTTCCTCCACGATGAACTGGATCGCCGGCTTGTCAACGATCGGCAGCATTTCCTTCGGCTGCGCCTTCGTCGCCGGCAAGAACCTTGTACCAAGTCCGGCGGCCGGTATGATCGCCTTCCTGATCAACTTATCCCCTCCTGTTCAGTCGCTGCAACAGGCTCACATGGGCCGTACGCTCTCCAATCTGCTGATGGCGCATGTCCTTCATGCGCTCACCGTGATAGTCCGATCCGGCTGTCGCCACCAGGCCTGCCCGTTCAGCCATCACCGCATAGCGAATCTCTTCCTCCGGCGAATGATCGCTGTGAAAGGCTTCGATGCCGTCCACCCCGCAGCCGATGATCCTCTCGACCAGCTCATCATCGCCATACAAGCCGGGATGCGCGATAACGGCCGATCCGCCTGCCTCGTGGATCCATCTTGCCGCCTCCTGGGGCGAGATTCGCTCGGGGCTGACGTACGCGCTTCCGCCTTCGCCCAGGTACCGATCGAACGCCTCCGGGATGGAGCCAACCACCCCTTTGCGCACCAGCACCTCGGCGATATGCGGCCTGCCGATCGTCAGTTCTTCCCCCGGTTTCTTCTTTACTGTATGCCACACCTCGGACAATGTGATCCGGATGCCTTGCTCATTCAGTTTCCCGATGATCCGTTCGTTGCGCCGATCCCGGATGGACCGGAGATGCTCCAGCCTGCCCGACAGGAGCTTGTCCTCCGGGTCGATGTAATAGCCCAGGATATGAATGTCCTTGCCATCCACCTGCGTGCTGATCTCCACGCCAGGAACGACGATCATCCCCAGCCTGTCTCCGGCTTCCATCGCCTCCCGGATGCCGCCTGTCGTGTCATGGTCGGTGATGGCGATCGCAGCAAGTCCAGCCTGCTTCGCCAGCTGTACGATCTCCGTCGGCGCATGCATCCCGTCTGAGGCAGTTGTATGGATGTGCAGATCCGCCCTGCCCATGAGCGATACCCCTGTCATGATTCGTTCCGATCAACTTTCGCCATAACTGTCACAGCCAGTTCTCCAGATCATGCTTCTTCAGGAAAGACAGCAGCGTCAAAGCCGCCATCGGCAGCATGGCATGCTTCAGATAGACCGCGTGGAAATCGCGAACAATATTCATGCCGTGAATTCGTTTCGTCAGAACCGTTCCGAGCGCGGATTCGTGCTTGACGGAGGATCTGGACAGCACCGACATGCCGATCCCCGCCTCGACCGCTGATTTCACCGCGCCTGTGCTGCCAAGCTCCATCACGATCTTGAGTCGGCTCGGATCACAGCCGTTGCGCCGCATCTCATTCTCCATCACCATGCGCGTTCCCGACCCTTGCTCGCGCAGCACGAACGGATACCCGAGCAGCTGTTCGAAGGTTGGGGTCTCCTCATCGCGCAGCGGATGATCGGGAGGCATGATCAGCACCAGTTCATCGCTCAGTACCACTTCCGACGCGATGTCCGGATGATCGACCTGCGTCTCAACCAGGCCAAAAGTCAGATGATGATTGGCGATTTCCTCGATCATCTGCATCGTATTCAGGACTTTCAGACTGATCGAGATGTTCGAAAATTCCTGGGCAAACGATACAAGCACCCTCGGCAAGATGTATTCGCCGATCGTCAGGCTGGCCCCCATATGCAGCCTGTCCTTCAACATCTGGGTATAACCGGCCATCACCCGCTCGGTTTCCCTCATCAGTTCAATCGCCTGGCGCGCATAATGCAAAAGCGCCTTGCCGGCGTCCGACAGCTCCACCCGCTTGGTGGTCCGGTGGAACAGCTTCGTCCCGAAGTATTCCTCAAGCGCCTGCACCTGCATCGTGACCGCCGGCTGCGTCATGCTCAGCGCATGCGCTGCCGCCGAGAAGCTGCCATATTCGGCAACGGTGTGAAAGATATGCAACTGGTGAAAATTAAGCCCCAATCCGCAGTCCCTCCTATTGCTGCATCATTTCCATATTATCAGAAAAAGGACGGGAGCCCAAATGAAAAAGCGCATGGCAATCACCATGCGCTGGGTTCGACATTTCAGCTCACAATCCATCTCCGTCTTGCGGATATCGGAATTATAAGAAAATTGAAAAAATACGATACATGATCAAGAATTCCGGGGGAACTATCTTCTTTTCCTGACGCTCTTCACGAGGGTCATCCGACGTGAATGACGAAGCCATGAGTAATAAGACCTGAGATCACGAAGCTCCATCGTCTCCGACATTCGACCCAGGAATGTCACCACGATCATCTTATGCACAGGCGCACCGGCGATATCCGACTCACCGGGCAACTCGGCGAATTCCGCCACCATGACGAGATCATCATCGATCAGGTACACATCATGTTCCTTGCGGTAATACGGCTCAATCCTTCCGGCTTTCAGACGTTCCCACAGGAAAGCGCAAATGTCCGCATAACCGGTCTTTTCCGATTCGACTCGACTCTCCCATCGCAGCCTGGCATGATTCGTTATGACGATGTCTGCTACTTTGTGATTACCCAGTTCGACGAAATATGGTTCGTACGTACTCCAGCGCTTCATGACTGCATCCTTCACTAGACTACCCCCTTTAGCGCTTAGGAATAAAATACTAGGTTACAAATACTAATCTTATAATCCTATTATAAATGCAGAGTTAAAATAAGACAATAAAAAAACACACATTTGTCGATAGTTTTTGACATCAATCGACGAATGTGTGAGAAATTTACTTGATAATGACCCGGAACAGGATCCGGAAATATTTCCAAAATATATAGTCTCAGAGGGAATATGACCTGGTCTTGTCGGCCAATGTTCGGGAGAATTCCGTGGGAATCTCCGATCGCAGGGATCGCTCCACGCTCTTCACATACGGCAGCTTCTGCAGCTGGGCGATGATCCCTTCCGCCTCGGAAGCGTTCACGTAGACGACTGCATATTGCATCTTGCGCGAGAAGTAATGAACATTGCCGTATTTCTCAAACGATTTGGCGGATTTCAGGTCACGTGTCCATATGATGAGTCCAGTACGTTCACAAAACTGCATAGATACCCCTCTTCATGCATCAAAATACTCGGTTCAGCCGCAGCGACATGGTCCGCCGGAGCCACATCCGCCCTTGACAGGAAGGGGATTGTTGCTCGGCACCTTGATCGAATCCGATACGGCATAGGCCAGCGTCTTCGATATATCATACAGCAGCTCATCCAGCCGCTGCTCGGCATCCTTGAATTGTCGAACCGCTTCGAAACGTTCGAGCTCCTTCTCTGCTGCCTTGACCTCGTCCAATGCACGATGATACTCAGGATGGAAATGGCCGAAGCGTTCACATTCAGCGAATCGTTCTTTCTTCCTGCCCAGGTTGCGAATCCCTTCCTGGATGTCCGGCGAGGACTCCACCGCCTGTTTCCACTTCAGATATTCCGCAACCTCATGGGAATGATTGATCATATCTCCTATTTCATAAGCCGCCAGCAGCAGCTGAACCATGTCCAATGACGGCTTGTCGGCTGTAATTGGCATCGGCATATCACCCTCCTTTGTGACAGCAAGTTCCACTACCATCATAACAGAAAAACGGATTTTGGGAATCCCTTTTCTTATTCCATCAGACCGGGCGCCAGCAGCTTGAGCTGTTCGATCTCCTCGAGCCTGATGCTGACCGGCTTGCTTCCAGCTCTTCCTTCCAGCATCCAGACGCCAGCCTTGCGCTCCAGCGCATGAGGCACCACCACCCGGTCCTCATCGGCGATCCGCAAGCGAACCCCGGTCCGCCAACGCATCGCCTGCTCGATCAGCTGCTTCGCCGTGGAATGATGATACCTGCGGTACTGTTCATACCAGCTGGACGGAATCTTCCTGTATTCCGGATAGACTTCTTCCAGGAGCGACGATGGCTGCTCTTCCCGATAGAGCGCGGAGCAGTACCGCGGTGTGAATAATCCGGGCGCTCCCGGCCTCAGCGCTTCCTCCACGGACAGCGTGAAGGCCGGCGACAGGCTCGCCTCCGGCTCGCATGTCTCCTGCTGATCCTGGGTCATTGGTCCCAGGATCGCCGCAATCCCCCTGTCCTCGAGGAGCTTCATCACCTCTGGACCGCTCAGGCCCTCGGCCAGCCAATACCGATCATTCAGCTGCCTGAACGGCAACTCCCGGCGATGGCAGTCAAGCACGTTCGAAGCTCGTCGGTCGAGGACCTCCAGCACAGTGCCGGCATAGACCCGAATGCCCGACTGCTCCTCCGCCCATTGCCGGATCGATGCCTCAAGGAGTGCGGGCAGCTCATCCAGCGCATGGTGCCGCAGGAAACCGATGATCTCCTCCGGCTTCCAGCCGCGCTCCGCGGCCATCCGGATGCTCTGTCGCGTCAGCCGGTATCGCTGAACTTCCTGCCAATCCAGCCTCTCACCGATCTGATGCAGCATGCGCACCACCTCGAACCCGGTATCAGGCAGCGCGATGATCTCGCAGTCCTGCTGTGCGATCAGCGTTCTGGCGGACGGCTCCGGCCACTGCCTGCGCCGCACCCAGCGTCCGCCGATCTCATCCGTTCCGAGCTCCAGCCAGCCTGCGGCATGCAGGCGCAACAGCCAATCCTGCGCCGCTTGCTCATCCAGACGGATGCCATGCTCATGCCCGATCTCCAGCAGTCGGGCGAGCGGCAGATAGCTTCCATCCGACTGGCTCAGCACCGCGCCGGTCAGCCAATGCAGACCGGGCTGATCAGGGCCATGCACCCCATACCAGATCAGGAACATCTGCTCCTCGCGCCTTGCGGCATCGAGGCGAAGCCATTCCCTCACCCGCGGCTCATCCAGCTTGATCGACCGGTCGCTTCGCCGCGCCAATCCCATCCTCAGCAGGAGATCCAGCGTCTCTGCGAGCAATCGTCCGAGCATCTCCCCGGTCCATCCCGGACTCCAGAGGAGGCTCTCCTTCATCCGCTCCAGGCTGCGCTTGTGCAGCTTCCCCTGACGGGTAAGCTCCAGCGGTTCGCGCTCCAGGGCGATAATCGCGGCGAGAACCTGCTCGCTCATCGCGCGACGGGCATCGCCCAGGAGGATCCTTCCTTCGCGATGCGCCTCATCGCCCGCAAGCCTCAGGACCTCCGGCCAACCATCCTCAAACTTCTGCAGGAAGGTGAACACTGGCACCTGGTACAGTCGCTCTCCCCATGTCTTCCGCATCATGCGGACCGTGCGGTCCTGGCACAGCTGAACCAGCCCGATATGCCAAACGGCGGGCGGTGCGTCCTGGGGAGCTTCGCGCAGGAAATCCTCCAGCGCAAATGAGCGATGGCCGAAGACGCTGCATATGTAGCGCAGCGTCCGTATCTTCAATCCTCCGGAATCAATGCGGAAGGCCTCATCCATCCATACGTTCATGGCATCATCCCCTTGCGCTCCTGCGGTGTCCAATCGTCCGCATGCGACAGCTGGTAGGCATAGCCTTGCTCAACCAGGAACAGCTGCCGCTTGTGGGCAAACTCCAGCTCGCGGGTATGGTCGGAGACGATGGAGTAGAAATGGGCTTGCTTTCCCGGCCCCTTGGGGCGCAGGATGCGGCCGAGCCTTTGCGCTTCCTCCTGCCGCGAACCGAAGCTGCCCGATACCTGGATCGCAACCGCTGCATCGGGCAGATCAATCGCGAAGTTCGCCACCTTGGAGACGACGAGCGTCATCAGCTCGCCCCTCCGGAAGCGTTCATACAGCTGCTCCCGCTGCTCATGACCCATCTCGCCGGTGATGACCGGAACCTGCAGGGCGGAGGCGATGGTCTTCAGCTGGTCCAGATATTGGCCGATGATCAGCACCGACTCCTCGCTGTGACGCCTGAGCACGGCGAAGAGCACGGGAAGCTTCAGGCTGTTCTCGGCCGCGATGCGGATCCTGCTTCTGCTGTCCGCCCTGAGATAGCGCGACTCCGCCTCCGCGCTCAAAGGAACCCGAATCTCGGTGCAGCTGACCCGCGAGATGTACCCCTGGTCCTCCATCGTTTTCCACGATCGGTAGTAACAGCGGGGACCTACGAGCGAGAAGACGTCCTCCTCGAGGCCGTCCTCGCGCACCAGTGTCGCCGTCAGCCCGAGGCGGCGCGTCGCCTGCAGCTGCGCCGTCTCGCGAAACACCGGAGCGGGAAGCAGATGCACCTCATCATAGATGATCAGCCCCCAGTCCCGCTCGCGGAACAGCTTCATATGGTGAAACGGTTCTTCCCTGCTTCGGCGATGGGTCAGGATCTGATACGTCGCCACCGTGATCGGCCTGACTACCTTGCGCGTGCCGGAATATTCCCCGACATTCCCTTCATCGACCGTCGTCTTGTCCTTCAGTTCGCGCATCCATTGGCGCACGCTCGTCACGTTCGTCGTCAGGATGAGCGTCGCGCATCGCAGCCTGGCGATGGACGCGATGCCGATGATCGTCTTGCCCGCGCCGCAAGGCAGCACGATCACGCCGGAGCCGTCTGTGCGCGGATCGAGGAAGCGGTCCACCGCCTCCTGCTGGTAATCGCGCAGCGCAAACGGCTGTCCGCTCCCCGTCGCCTCACGCAAGGCGATTTCCAGCGTCTCACCGCTGTGGAAGCCGGCCAGATCCTGAACCGGGATGCCAGCCCTGATCAGCTCGCGCTTGATCTCTCCGCGCTTGCCGGGCCGGATCCGGAGATGACGGTCATCGGCCTCCTCCAGGGCCGATACTCCCAGAGTCGGCACATGCAACAGCGACATCAGCAGCTCCCTGTCATCGCTCTGCAGATACAGCTCCCCATCGCGAGCGACGATCCGGACGAGTCCGTATCGATCGACGAAGTAGTAGATATCGTTCCGGATATTCTGCGGCAGCGGAAACTTGCTGTGTTCCGCGAGGAAGCTGACGATCTCCCGCGCGCTGAGCCCCGCTGCAGCGGCATTCCAGAGCGAGAGCCGGGTCATGCGGTAGGTATGCAGACGCCCCGGATGTTTGACCAACTCCGCAAATTCTCCCAACCTCCCTCTGACAGCCTCGTAATCCGGATGATCGGACTCCGCCAGGATGGTGAAGTCGCCCTGCACGAACAGCGGTTTATGGACAGAACTCATACGCGTGCCCCTTCACAAACTCTCTTGATCCTTATAGTATAGTATGAAGAAGTTGGGCGCCGTTTTATGCATGAAAGGCATCTCAGAAAGGACGACACAGAGTGAACATTTCAAGAATCATGCTGATCATCATGCTGCTCCTGATAGCAGGTTGCGGGACGGCGGTCCCAGGCAGCGATGACTACATCTCGCAGATCCTCCGTCTCTATCCGGAGCTGGACGGCAAACCCTACACCGTCGAGACGGTCAAACGCATCGTCGACGGCGACACCTTCGTGCTGGAAGATGGGCGCAGGGTGCGCTTGATTGGCGTCAACACGCCGGAGATCACGAATGGCAAGACGGAATACTACGGCCAGGAAGCGAAGCAGTTCACCAGCGATCATCTGCTCGGCCGAGAGGTGGTCCTGTTCAGTGACGTCGGGGATACCGACCGATACGGGCGGCTGCTGCGCTACGTATTCGTGGAGCCGGAGCCGCGCATGTTCAACGAGCTCCTGGTCGCGGATGGCTACGCCAACACGATGACTGTAGCGCCCAATGTCACCTATGCGGAACGTTTCGTCGAGCTGGAGCGCGATGCACGGGAGGAAGGCAAGGGACTCTGGGGCATCGAAGAGGGGCCGCAGCCTGACGGGAAGGCGGATGGAGGCCAGGAGGCGGATGAGAAGACCCAGGCGAATTGCGAGGAGCCTCTGATCAAAGGCAACATCAATTCGCGCGGCGAACGAATCTATCACGTGCCGGGCAGCCGATATTATGAGGCGACGATCGCGGAGAAGATGTTCTGCACCATAGAAGAAGCGGAAGCCGATGGCTTCCGCGCTCCGAAGAATTCCTGACCGATCATATGGCTGTCACGCATCCGCATTGGACAGCATCTCTTTCAGACGTTTCAGGCTCTGCCGTTCACCGGCCACGACCAGGATCGAATCCGCCCTGATCACATAATCCGGCCCCGGGCTGATGTGCTGCTTCTCCCTGTCGATCACGGCGATGATCGTCACGCCCGTTTGCTGGCGGAAGTTCATCTCGCCGATCGACTTGCCGACGCAACGCGCATGGTTCTCGACCTTGAACCATTCGATGATCAGGTCGTCAAGCGCCACCTCGATCGTCTCCAGCGCCTTCGGCTTGTAGGTCATGCCGCCGATGATGCCCGCCACCTGGCGGGCTTCGTTGTCATCGAGCGTCACCATCGAGATGCACTCGTCCGGATCCTCATAATCGAAGTGATACAGCTCCCTTCTGCCATCATCGTGGATGATGACCACCAGTTTGTCTCCGCTGCGCGTATCTATCTGAAATTTACGTCCGATTCCCGGCAAATCCGATTCTCTGATATCCATTCCGAACAATCCTTTCACTATGAATTGACAAAATGCCTGAAGAATGTTGGGTATACTACTTGCATTATACCCTTTCCTGCCATGATTTCCAGCCCCAATCGCTTGCTTCAGGCTTTATCCGGCAGGCATCCGGGGCTTCTCGCGCTTGCGCGGGCTTGCCTCTTTCTCGTTCTTGCCGATGCCCAGCTTGCGAAGTCCCGAGAAGACGAGCTTCGAGTTCTTGGCAAAGACCGGACCGATCACGGCCATGATCAATACATACAAGGCTGACAACGGTTGGAGGATCGGGTTCAGACCGGCCGAGACGCCCAGGGTGGCGACGATGATCGTAAACTCGCCGCGCGCCATGATCGTCAGCCCGATATTCGTGGAGGACTTGACCGACAGGCCTGCCTGCTTGCCCGAGACGAGACCGGCCACATAGTTGCTCAGGATCGTGATGAGCACCGCGCCAAGCGCCAGCCATGATGCCTCCAGCAGCGAGGAAGGGTCGATGCTGAGCCCGAAGCTGAAGAAGAAGATCGCGCCGAAGAAATCGCGATACGGAACGACCAGATGCTCGATGCGCTTGCTGTGCTCCGTCTCCGACAGAGCCAGGCCCAGCAGCAGGGCGCCGATCGCCTCCGCGACGTGCAGCGTTTCGGAGAAGCCGGCCACGAAGAACAGCACGGCGAACACGACGATGATGAAGATCTCGTTCGACGAGATGTTGAGCAGCTTGTTGAGGATCTTCGGCCCTTTCCTGGCGATCACGAAAAATGCCAGCATGTACGCCATGGAGATCAGCACGGACAGGATCAGGCTGCCGATCGACGAGGTATCGCCCAGCAGCACGCCGGACATGATCGACAGGAAGACGGCGAGGAACAGGTCGTCGAACAGGATGATGCCGAGGATCAGCTCCGTCTCGGGGTTGACGGTGCGCTTCAGGTCGACGATGACCTTGGCGACAATCGCGGTCGAGGATACCGACATCATCCCGGCAACGATGAGCGCCTCATACATCGGGAATCCGGTCACCAGACCATAGCCGAGACCCAGGATGAAGTTCAGGATGACGTAGATGGAGCCGCCCACGACGATGGAGCGACCGGAACGAATCAGCTTCTGTACGGAGAACTCGATGCCCAGATAGAACAGCAGGAACAGGATGCCGATCCGGCCCAGGAAGTGGATGATCTCCTGGCTGTGAGCAAACGTAAAATCAACAATGCCGAAATTGAGGAATTCCAGATGCGGTCCGACCAGCATGCCAAGTATGATCAGGAAGGGTATAATCGATTGCTTGAATCGGTTCGCGAGCACAGCGACGATGGCGATCAGCATGAGCGCCACGCCTACTTCAAAAACCATGTGATCCATATCATTCCCCATTTCTTTGATTACAGAGTTTATAGAGGCGGACACCTGTTCCAGAATGCCCCCTTGGGAAGTGCATCTATAAGAATTACTTATATATAAATCATTCTAGCATATGCCGATCAATCCGCGCAAATTTGTCAACGCTTACAAATAGAAAGAATCCAGCTGCCCTGCCCAGGCGGTTGATAGACGCAAAAAGTCGGGAAGAACATGTCGCATGCTTCCCGACCTCATCCTGACAAGGCGTCAGGCTGTGCCTGATGCCGGATTAATGGGTCACCGCATGATCGCTTCGCGGCTCGGATATTTCATGCAGCGCCTTGGCTGCTTCATCGACGTGGATGTCTCTGACCGCCAGGTCGCCGATGGCGCATACGCCGACCAGCTCTCCGTTGTCCACGATGCACAGGCGCCTGATTTGCTCGTCCGCCATGAGCTCCGCCGCCTGGTCCAGCGTCGTGTCCGGACTGCAGGTGACGCAATCTGCGGTCATCACCTCCGTGATCGCCGTGGAGCCGGAATGCTTCTCCGCATAACCGCGGATCACCAGGTCGCGGTCAGTGCACACCCCGATCAGTTTCTTCCCTTCCACCACCGGTATGAAGCCAATGTCGTGCTGCTTCATCTTGAGCGCAGCTTCGTAGATATTGTCCTTGGGCGTTACGGTCACACAGTTCGTCGTCATGATCTCTCGTACGGTTCTAGCCAAGATATGCGTCCTCCCTTTTGTCTTGTCAGTTTGACCAACGTTCACTGTTATCGTTCGCAATATCGACCATCTTCATTCATATACAGGCAACTGTCACCACTTTGTGACATTCTTTCGGTCACGCTTGCACAAGACAGGTAAACATACTATCATGTAAAAAGGATACGACAAGCATATATGATGCGATCACGCATGATGTGGAACAGTAGGAGGAATATACGAGATGATTATCGAGAACAATGCACTGAAAGGCATAAAGAGCGAGCTGAGCCACCTGGATGATGTGTCTTCCCGCATCGGTTTCATCCGCAACCAGTGGGAGTACACCCGCGCAACCTACGACTACAAGATTACATACGAGGGACAGGACTATTATCTGCGACTGGACACCCGCGCTGTCGAAGGCAAGCTCGAACAGCCGCATGCCGTGCTGCAGGTGGGTGACGCCTATATTGGCAGGGCCACTTTCCCGCACGGATTGTCCTACAACGAGTCTTTTCCTGCTCATGTGCTGAAAGCTGCGGAGTCCAAGTTGGCGGAACTGGCCAACCTCCTGAAATAAACCATCCGGTGACGAAGGTTGGTTGCCTATGAATCCTCTGCGCAAGGGTTCACCTGATTTTCTGCTCATGTTTCTGACGCTGATCCTCACAGGCTTCGGCATCCTGATGGTGTTCAGCGCCAGTTCGGCTACGGCGGCGATCGAATATAACGATTCACTCTACTTCACCAAGCGCCAGATCATCTGGGCGGCGGCGGGGCTGTTCCTCATGCTGATCATGATGAATATCCCGTTCCTGTGGTGGAAGAAGCTCGTCTTCCCCGTCTTCGTGCTGGCCATTGCTTCCCTGGTGCTGGTGCTGATCTTCGGCGTCGTGCGCAACGGAGCGCGCAGCTGGTTCCAGATCGGTCCGTTCGGCGGCCAACCTACCGAATTCGCCAAGCTTGCCATCATCATGTACCTGGCCGCGCTGATCAGCCGCAAGGGCGAGAAATTCCGCGACTTCAAGCGCGGGCTCCTGCCCGTCATGATCATCGTCGGCATCGTCTGCGCCCTGATCATGATGCAGCCTGACCTGGGTTCCTGCTTCATCCTCGTGATGACCGCTGGGCTGGTCATCATCGCGGGAGGGGCCAACCTGAAGCATATCCTGCTGTCCGGACTGTTCCTGGCCAGCATCCTCGGGTGTGTGCTGGGCGGGTACTTCCTGTTCACGCCCGCTGACCAGATCAAGAGCTATCGGCTCGACCGCTTCACCGCATATCTTGATCCCTGGGCGGACCCGCTGGATACGGGGTTTCATCTGATCCAGTCGCTGTATGCCTTCGGACATGGCGGCCTGACGGGAGCCGGTTTCGGCCAGAGCATCCAGAAGCTGCACTATCTGCCCTACGCCTATAACGACTTCATCTTCCCGGTCATCGGCGAGGAGCTCGGCCTGATCGGCGCCCTGACCGTGCTGCTCGTGTTGCTCTTGCTGATGTGGCGCGCGCTCATCATCTCCCTGCGCTGCCCGGATATATTCGGCACGCTGCTCGGCACCGGGATCGTGGGCATGATCGGCATCCAGGCCGTGATCAATCTGGGCGGCGTTACCGGCCTGATTCCGATCACGGGCGTGACCCTGCCTTTCATCAGCTACGGAGGTTCCTCCTTGCTCGTGACGCTCATGTCGATGGGGATCCTGCTGAGCATATCGCGTTATTCAAGCGCATAGGGGATCAGACCTTGCATGAACATCAAACGGGGCTTGTCCGAAAGGTCAGCATCGCTGACCCGACGGCGCCCCGTTTTTGACTGACCAGGCGGTTCCATGTTCCCTGAACCGCGGAACCGCTCAGGCAGACGACTCCGCTGAAACGCAAAAAGTTGAGACCCAGGCAGAGAACGCTCCCTGCTTGCTCCCAACTTCTCATCGTTGCCATGCAGCGGCATCACTTCACGCGAGCCTTCGCCACCTCGGTGGTCTGCTCCTCCGGGAAGGCGACGCCTTCCACCTTCACGTTAACCTCCACAACCTTGAGACCGGTCATGTTGGAGACGGCGTCCCGCACGTTCACCTGCAGGTCCTTGCACACCTCATGAATCTTGGCTCCGTAATTGACGATGACGCGAAGATCAATCGCTGCTTCCGTCTCGCCCACTTCAACGGATACCCCTTTGTTCACCTGCTTGCCGCTGAGGCGTCGTGCCAGACCTTCGCTTATGCCTCCTGACATCGCGGCGATCCCCGGCGTCTCTGTTGCTGCCAGGCCTGCGATGGTAGCTACCACATCGTCGGAGATACGAATCGTTCCTGCTCCATCCATCGGGTCATCCTCCTTCCAAATACTAGATACTACTCACCCGTATATTGGTATTGTATAACGGCCCAAACCGCAAATGCAACCTTGCCGACAAAAACAGGGCCATCCTCCGCCAGTCTCCTGCTGGCTATGCGGACAGCCCCCGGCATTACTCCCCTTGTTGATTTTGATTCAACGCCTCATACAGACTTGCCAGATTACGTTCGAGCTTGTTCAGGATTTCCTTGCCGGTTGCGGCGTCGATCAGCCCGGCTCTGACTGCAAAATCAATCTCTCGCGACAATCCATACATCTGCGTGTCCAATACTTCTTCATACAGCGGACAGCGCCTGTTGGTCAGCGTTTCCATCTGAACCTCTATCAGTTTTTCTATTTTATCTGCATCCTCGCGGAGAAGGTGGATCGCTTTCTGGCTTAGTGAGTTCATTATTTCATCTGGTGACATATCAGTCTCCTCCCTGGCATCAGTCTTCCCCATATCTCTATATGCCTATATTATTCGAAATAAGCCCATTGCACAAGTGAAGGAGATCAATCTGTCCGGCAATGTCATCCCGGCTGACGCCAGGTTCTTCCCGCGACCAACAAAAAATGAGGTGCATCACACACCTCATGTTCTGTTTGCCCACATCAATTCTCAACCAGAGTCACTTGCAGGTTATGCTTCTGGAATACTTCCAGCATGGCCTTCTTGGCCTCGTCAGCGTCAGGACCGTGAATGTGCAGCTCGTATGTCCCGCCGTTTAACAGGGAAGTGAACAGCCCCAGAATACTCTTCACATCGATGTATTTGTTATCATATTGCAAAACGATCGATGATGTGAACTTGTTGGCAGTCTGCGAGATTTCAACTACTGCGGCATTTGCACTCGCCATCTCAATTCCCTCCATATCTCATTTTTTTCATCATACGTGATAAATGGCTTGTATATCAAGATATAAATTGCCAAAATCGTTTAGCACAATGTCCAAATCCGCAGAGCCCCGCTTCGCTCCATGACGAGATGGGACTTGCACGGCCGAACCTGCGCGCATGGATTCGAAACCTTCCCCAAGATCGGTTATAATGAAATACGAAAACATTCAAGAGGGTGATTAACATGATGGATCCTAGATTGGAACGATTGGCCGACGTACTGGTCAATTATTCGACGGATGTTCAGCCTGGCGACAATGTGCTCATTGAAGCGTTCGGGATAGACAATGCGCTGGTCCGGGCCGTGGTGAAGCGAGTGCATCAGGCTGGCGGAAGACCTTACGTGAACCTGCGCGATCATCAGGTCACGAGAGAGCTTCTCCTGTCCGCGAGCGAGGAACAGATTCGCACCTGGGCCGAATATGACCAGAAGCAGATGTCCATGATGCAGGCGTACATAGGGATTCGCGGGGGTAACAACATCTACGAAATGTCCGACGTACCGGACGAGAAGATGAAGCTGTACAACAAGCTGTACAACCATCCCGTGCACTCCATGACGCGGGTCAGGAAGACCAAATGGGTCGTGCTCCGCTATCCGTCGCCGTCGATGTCGCAGCTGGCCTCGATGAGCACGGACGCTTTCGAGGAGTTGTACTTCAAAGTATGCACGATGGATTACAGCAGGATGAGCGCGGCGATGGACGCGCTGGTCGATCTGATGAACAGGACGGACCGCGTGCGCCTCGTCGGTCCCGGAACCGATCTGTCCTTCTCGATCAAGGACATCCCGGCGATCAAATGCGACGGCAAGTTAAATCTGCCTGATGGAGAGGTCTACACCGCGCCGGTCCGCAACAGCGTGAATGGCATGATCACGTTCAACACCCCGAGCCCATACAACGGCTTCGTGTTCGAGAACGTCAGGCTGCGCTTCGAGAACGGGAAGGTCGTGGAGGCTGCGGCCAACGACAGCGAACGCATCAACCGCATCCTCGATACGGATGAAGGCGCGCGCTACGTGGGCGAATTCTCGATCGGCTTCAACCCGTATATCCGCGAGCCGATGAAGGATATCCTGTTCGACGAGAAGATCGACGGCTCGATCCATTTCACGCCCGGACAAGCCTACGAGAATGCTTACAACGGCAATGACTCCAGCATCCACTGGGACATGGTGCTCATACAGCGGCCGGAATACGGTGGCGGCGAGATCTACTTTGACGACCGCCTGATCCGCAAGGACGGCCGATTCGTCGTGCCCGAACTGGAATGCCTGAATCCGGAGAACCTGAAATAACCTGTGCAGATCAGAGAGGCTGCCTCCTGTGAGGCAGCCTCCGATTATGACCGGCATCGGCATGCGTTCCCGCTATTCCTGAAATTGATAAGAGGTGCGTATCGCTTCCTCGTGCGGCTGCTCATCCAGCTTGTACCGTAGCCGGGCCGTGTAGATCAGCTCGAGCAAACGGCGGCTCCGCTTGTCCACGACGATGCGATATTCGGAATCGACCCGGATCGACTCGAGGATCTGCGCCAGCTGCTTCTCCGCCTGCTGCACCGTCTGCTCCAGCTCGGCAGCCAGCTGCTCGTTGTCTTCCCCGCGGACTTCTTCCCTCGCTTCCGCGATGATCCTCTCATGCTCCGAGCGCAGGAGCTTCCTGACATCCTCCAGCAGATGTTCCTGATCAACGGCGGCGCGCAGCACGATCGTCCCTTCCTGCAAGGCCTCGCCGGCGACGATCGCCACGTCTTGGGCTGTCCGGTTCAGATGCTCGGCGTGAATGATCGGGTTGAGCGTAAACATGGGATGCAGCTGCTTGTCAGAGCCGCGGGAAACGGTCCACTGCCTGTTCACCCTGGCATAGGACAGCGCTCCGCTCACCTCGAGCGCGGACGCCGTGTATCCGTCATCCTGCTCTTCCACCTCGGGCTGGATATTGATCTCATGATGATCATTCACCCTGCCGGTGAAGGAGAACCCGCTTCTGATCGCCGCATCCGACATCTCCACCATCGTCGCCCCGGCAAAGGCGATGTCATCCTCGCCGAGCAGCCCCGAGATGGACTGGCTCAGCAGTTCATCCGCATCGCCTGCTCCAGCGCCCGGACAACCGGTCGCCAGCAGCATCATACCGGCCGCTGTCAGGCATGACTTGAACCATCTTGGCAACCCCCCGCCCCCCTTCTGAGCTATGCCATGCTCTCCTTATCATAGCCATCGTCCTCAGGAGACATGCAGGACAGAGGGATATGCCTCGCCCCCGTTTCCGGAGCCTCGCCGAATGCAGCACCGACCCGTCGGACATCTGGCGGTGCAGCCCGCGCCCGCCCGATCAGCCGATCTTGATCTGGTTGCGGCCGCTGCGCTTCGCTTCGTACAGAGCCATATCAGCCCGGTAGAACAGGGATTCCACGCTGATCTTCTCATCCTCCCAGCTCCACTGGGAGATGCCGCACGATGCCGTCACCACCGGCTCGGTCTCCTGTTCGATCCTCCTGCAGATGCGCTCCGCGATGCGAATCGTCTGGTCGATCGTCAGCTGCGGCAGGTACACCGCCATCTCTTCCCCTCCCCAACGCGCCGCTATGTCTGTATCCCGGATGC
Source organism: uncultured Paenibacillaceae bacterium (assembly GCA_937957685.1). Taxonomy (GTDB): domain Bacteria; phylum Bacillota; class Bacilli; order Paenibacillales; family DA-C8; genus Insulibacter. Next base: position 120,848 of record CALGAO010000127.1, on the reverse strand, counting down.
TCGAGCGGATGATGCGGCTGACCTGCTTCAGGATCTGGTCGCCGGTCTGATGGCCATACGTATCGTTGATCGACTTGAAATGATCGATATCCACCACGATCAGGGAACCGCAGAAATCCTTTTTCTGCAGCAGATTGATCTGTTCATCCAGGTAATGCCTCGCATAGAGTCCGGTGAGATTGTCCGTGATCACCATCCTGCCCACTTCCGCATGCAGCGAGGCATTGGTGATGGCGAGTCCGATATGGCCGGAGAGCACCTGCAGCAGTTTGTAATTGTTGTAGGAGAAATAATGGGCGCGCCGATGCGCCATCAGGATCACGCCCACGACCTCGGATCCGACGATGATGGGCGAGCCGATCATCGACCTGGCGCCGGTCGATTCCATCAGCTTGGAGCGGATCTTGGGGTTGTTGACGTAGTCCGAGATGATGAGCGGCTCCTTCGTGCGCAGCATGATCCCGGCAAAGCCGTAATCCAGGGTGAAGGTATCGCGGGCCAGCTCCGGCAGATTGCTGGACTGGACGATCATCTTGCCGCTATCGCGGTCGATCTGCATGATCAGACTATAGTCGGCCCCGAAGATCTTGAGCAGCTCATCGGAAGCAAACTGGAACACCTCCTGCAGCTTCAGGCTTTGGTTCAGGCGGCGCGTGATCTCGTTGATCAGCCTCAGCTCGTTGATCAGTACCGTGGAAGATTCGTGCAGCCTGGCGTTCTCGATGGCCGTCCCCGCGGAATCGGCCAGCTGCATGATGAAGGTAAGATCCAGCTCTGATGCGTGATGATTGAGCTCCGTGAGGTGCAGCACGCCGTACACGCCCTGCTGGCCATGAAGGGGAACCGAGAGGCTGTGCACCAGGCCGTCCGGATCCTGGTTGAAGATCGGCCTGCCTTCGAGATAGGCGCGGATCGGCATGTTGTCTTCCCCAGGCCTGAATTGGAGAGGCTTCACCGTCGCGAGCTGGCTCTCGCTGTCATGGGACAGGAACAGCTCGATGCTCGAGCCCGGATAGATCTCCAGCATGCTGGAGATGATCTCCGAGAGCACGGCGTCCACGTCCATGTTCGCATGCAGTTTCCTGACAACCTGCAGCAGCACTTCCTTTTTCTTGAGCTCGCTTTCGTAATATTGATGCAGGATGGTCATTTGCTCACACACCGCTGACTCCTCGGCGAGATGAAGCATCGCCTGAAGTTGATGCGCCCAGGCGGTCAGCAGCACGGAAGCGAGACGATCCGGAAGATCCTCGTCGGATTGACAGAACAGGGCCAGGATGCCCGTGAATCCTGCATGCCTGGAGCAGATCGGCGCAGCCAGCGAATGATAGCCCTTCAGCCAGTGTGATTCGTGTTCCGTGCGATGCACGGTAGTGGGCCTGATCGCCTCGGCACATCTGGATACCGCAGTGACACCTGTGGCAGACATGCTCCAGTTATCCAATCGTGCAAGCCCGGCAGGCAGAGATGAAGCATTGATGAGATGAGCGGCCAGCTTGTTGCCTTCAGAATCACACAAGAGCAGGAACCCTTGCCAACCGGTCTTGTCAAATTCCGTCTGCATCGTCCATTCGGCAAAACACTTCTGCAGCGTCGGTTGTGACCATTCACCCCCCGGAGGCATCGATGGAGGGAACTTGTCGGCAAGCTGCTCCCCTTCCAATGGCAGAATCCCTGTCATAGTGACCCCTCGACTTTCCAACTTGACTTGTGTCCGTTGTCAGGCACCCAAGATGCGGACATGTCAATCCGATGTAAAGTATTGCTACCTTTTCCCTAATCTTATCTTACATCCGTTTTGTGTATTTTGCACGATACTTTTTATGAAAAATGTCTATTTTTGCTAATCATTCCCCTTACATTGGCATGTAAATTGGCATGATCTCCGAAATTCCTTTCAAGGTTTTCAATGCTTTGCTTGACATACGCCTTTCAACTCTTATAGAATAGTTATTCGGAGTATACTGTAGATAGCGTGATCGAAAGAGACTGTGGCACCCTCACTGCGTTTGTGTGAACAGCGGGACGCGGCTGAATTTTTGCCTGCTGGATGCTGCTATCGAGCATCGACACCTTCGCAGCACAGGATCCTCTTTCGAAAACATCATCCTATATATCGAACAAAGGAGTTAAGAACACATGTCTCGTTACACAGGACCCAAGTTCAAGATCAGCCGCCGCCTGGGCATCTCCCTGAGCGGTACCGGCAAGGAACTGAAGCGCCCATTCCCTCCAGGACAACATGGTCCGGGGCAACGCAAGAAATTGAGCGAATACGGCCTTCAGCTGCAAGAGAAGCAAAAATTGCGCCACATGTATGGCCTGAGCGAGAAGCAATTCCGCAACCTGTTCGACAGGGCAAGCAAGATCCCGGGTATCTCCGGCGAGAACTTCATGATCCTGCTGGAAAGACGCCTTGACAACCTGGTGTATCGCCTGGGTCTGGCCAACACCCGCGCAGCCGCGCGTCAGCTGGTTGCCCATGGCCATATCACCGTGAACGGCCGCAAGGTTGACATTCCTTCCTATCTGGTGAATGTCGGCGAAGTGATCGGCGTTCGCGAGAGAAGCCGCAACCTGCAAGTCATCAAGGATTCCGTGGCCAGCAACAACTTCGTTCCGGAATATCTGGACTTCAACGAGAAGGCGCTGGAAGGCAAGCTGACTCGTCTGCCGGAACGCTCCGAGCTTCCGCCGGAAATCAACGAGAAGCTCATCGTCGAGTTCTACAGCCGGTAATCCTGAACCCGATGTCCAGCATCGGCCGAAGCCGCGTCCCTTACCTTGGGGCGCGGCTTTCGTTCGTTCCGGGCTGGATGCGATGATGTCTGGCCGGATCATCGATCGTAACTATTCGTCCTATTCAACGTCTAAATATAATGACAAGGATCGCTCAGCGCTTGCCCTCTCCCTCCGAAAGATGCGACAAGCGCCCTATATGTCCATCAAATATCGTTTATGCTATAATGGAACAGATTTTATGCTTCCCGCATCATCTGCGATCCAGGCCCAGCAAGTTAATCTTCACTATGGGAACCGGTAATAACTAGGAGGTCAAGATGACGAATAAAAGCAATGCCAAGAAGACCGCAAGCAAGATCGGCAAAGGAATCGTACACACCCTGCTTGTCATATGGCACAGCCTGAAGTGGCTGCTCCTCGCTGCGCTGCTTGCGGGAACGGCTGTGTTCGGCGTGCTGTTCGGTTACGTGACAGCCAAGGTCAAGGACGACCCCATCCGAACGGCGGATGAGATCGTGAGCGCGCTGGCCGAATACAGCGAAACCGGCTACATATACTTCCGCGACTCCGATGGCGATGGCAAGGCGGAATTGATGGGACAGCTGAGGTCCGAGGTGGATCGTCAGCCGATCAACAATCAGAACGATGTGCCGCAGATTGTCATCGATGCGCTTCTGTCCGTTGAAGACGACGAATTCATGGAGCACAAGGGGATCGATATCGGCGCCACCCTGCGGGCGGTCGGCCAGTTCGTCACCAATGACGACACGCAGACCGGCGGCAGCACGATCACCCAGCAGCTCGCGCGCAACGTCTTCCTCTCCCGCGATCGGACGCACAGCCGGAAGTTCAAGGAGATTCTGCTGTCGATGCGGATGGAACGCATCCTGTCCAAGGAAGAGATCCTGGTCGGCTACCTGAACAAGGTATCCTTCGGGGCCAGCAACACCGGCTATCAGATGTATGGCATCAAGGCCGCAGCGAAGGGGATCTTCGGTAAGGAACTGAAGGATCTCAATCTCGCCCAGGCCGCTTATCTGGCGGGATTGCCGCAGGCTCCGGCCTCCTACTCCGCCTATACCGGCACCGGCGCATTCAGGGAAGAAGGCTTCAATGAAGCCGTCAAGCGGCAAAGGCGCGTTCTCCAGCGCATGCTGGAGGTAGGCAAGATCACGGAGAAAGAATATCAGGAAGCGCTGGCCTTCGACCTGAAAGCATCGCTCGCTCCGCCGAGCCAGAAGGCATACAACACGTATCCGTTCCTGATGCTCGAGGTGGAGCGCAGGGCAACGACGATCCTGGCGATGCAGAAGCACCCGGGACTGACCCCGGAGGAACTGGAGGAGAACCCGGATCTGTACCACTCCGTGCACAACGAGCTGCTGAACGGCGGATACATGATCTACACCACGATCGACAAGGAGATCTATGAAGCGCTGCAAGAGATAGCGGCCAATCCGGAGAATTTCTCGCCGGATGACGAAGAGAAGGGCGTCGAACAGGTCGGCGCGATGATGATCGACAACCGGACCGGCGCGATCCTCGCGATGATCGAAGGCCGCGATTACAGCATCGAGCAACTGAACCATGCGACGCAGATGAAGCGTCAGCCCGGTTCGGCGATGAAGCCGATCGCCGCCTATCTTCCGGCGCTGGAGGAAGGCAAGATCCAGCCGGCAACGGTGATCGACGATGCGCCGATCATCCTGCCTGATGGAGGCAAGGGCTTCCACATCCCGAGCAACGTCAATCTGAAGTACAACGGCCTGATGACGGCCCGGGAGGCGCTGAACCAGTCCTACAATATCCCGGCGCTGAAGCTGTTCAACTACGTCGTCGGCATTGACAACGCCTGGAACTTCGCGAAGAAGCTGGGCATCACGACGATCGACGACTCGGACTACATGGCGGCTACAGGCGTCATCGGCGGCATGAAGTATGGCGTTACCGTCGAGGAGCTGACCAATGCCTATTCGACCATTGCCAACTACGGCGAGTTCAAGGACGCCTATCTGATCGAGAAGATCACGACGGTTGACGGAGAGGTCGTCTATGAGCACAAGGTCACGCCGGAGCGCGTCTTCTCCGAGGAAACGGGCTATCTGATGACCGACATGCTGCGCACCGTCGTTCGCAACGGCAGCGCCCGCAGCCTGCTGAATGACTTCGCCCATTGGGACAAGACGACGATCGTCGGCAAGACCGGTACGACGCAGAACTATCATGACGTATGGTTCGTCGGGTTCAACCCGGACGTCACCACCGGCGTCTGGATCGGCTACGACCAGCAGGCCCCCCTCAGCGCGGAAGGCCAGCGGCGCGCGAGAGCGATCTGGGCGAAGATCATGAACACGGCGATCGATCTGAGGCCGGAGCTGTTCGCCACCAAGGAATTCACCCGTCCGGCCAACATCGTCCAGATGACCGTATCCTCCGTATCCGGCGATCTGCCAAGCGAGCTGGTGCGTCAGACGGGCAAGCTGTACACCGACATCTTCAACAAGAAGTACATCCCGGTCAAGCAGGATGACGCGCTGGTGGAGATGGAGGTCGTCCGGTACGAGGGCCTGAACTATATCCCGAATCCGGCTACTCCGAAGGATTTTGTGGAGACCAAGCTGCTCGTCAGGAGGAACCCTTCGATCGCAGCCATCATCCAGGAGATCAAGCAGAAATACGAGGAATACCCGAACAGCAAGGTGAAGGACAGCAAGGGCAACGTCAGGCCGCTCAGCTACTTCTATCCGACGGATGCCCATCTGGATGCCCCGTCCGTGGTTGATCCGCGGGTGGACGACGGTCAGATCCCGGCCACGCCAGGTCAGGCATCGATCAGCCGCAATGCGGAAACCGGCGAGGTCACGATTACCTTCAGCGCTTCGCCGAACAACGACCTGATCGGCTACCGGCTGTACAAATCCAAGAATGGTCAACCGTATCAGGTATTCAAGATCCTGTACGCCGGATCGGATACGGTATTCAAGGATATGGTGTACAACCCGGACAGCGCCGTCTATTACATCACCGCAGTGGACGTGGTTGGCAACGAATCGGCGCCGACCCCTCTGCTCAGATCGCATCCGCATGCGTTTGATCCGGGCATCGGGGTTACGGAAGATCCGTCCGGACAGCCGGGCGAGGATGAGAGCTGGTTCCTCGATCCGGTACCCGGCGGCGGCATCGGACAGCCCGACGCTCCGGAGGCAGGATTGCCGTCTGCGCCGAGGAATGTCAAGGCCGTTCTCAACGACAGCGGAACGGGCGTCATCATCAGTTGGGATGCGAATCCGGGCCATGAGCTGATCACCAGATACGAGATCTACTACTCGCTGCAGGAAGGCGGTTCGTATACGAGGATCGACACGACCACATCCACCTCGTATGAGTACATCTCCTTCCCGTTAAGCGGCTGGTATCGGGTGGTGGCGGTCAACCAGAAGGGCGCCTCCAGCCCATCGCAGTCCGTCTACGTGGAGTGAACCCGGATACGTACAGAGGCTGTTCCTTCGTCGGAAGGAACAGCCTCTGCTATATACTCGTATATACTCCGCTCAAGTCAAGATGGCGGTACGAAGAGGTTCTTCGTACCGCCATTTGATATGCATCAGTATCAGTCTTCGATCGTTGACAGGTCGCCGGTTGGCAGGTTCAGCTCCCAGGCCTTGAGCACGCGGCGCATGATCTTGCCGCTGCGCGTCTTCGGCAGCTTATCCCTGAACTCGATCTCGCGCGGCGCCGCATGGGCGGACAAGCCCTTCTTCACGAACTGGGCGATCTCCTCCTTGAGCGCTTCGGAAGGCTCATATCCCGCTCTGAGCGAGATGAACGCCTTGATGATCTCCCCTCTAACCGGGTCCGGCTTGCCGATGACGCCGGCTTCGGCGACGGCCGGATGCTCGACCAGCTTGCTCTCCACCTCGAACGGACCGACCCGCTCACCCGACGTATTGATCACATCGTCGATCCGGCCCTGGAACCAGAAGTAGCCGTCATTGTCCTTGTAGGCCGAGTCGCCGGAGATGTACCAGCCGGGGAAGCGGAAGTATTCCTCATACTTCGCCGGATTCTTCCAGATCTGGCGCATCATCGAAGGCCATGGCGTGCGGATCGCCAGATTGCCCATCCGATACGGAGGCAACGGATTGCCCTGATCATCGATGATATCCGCTTCGACGCCAGGGATCGGCTTGCCCATCGAGCCGGGCTTGATCGCCATGGAAGGATAGTTGCAGATGAGCTGCGCCCCGGTTTCCGTCATCCACCACGTATCGTGGATGCGCTGACCATATACGCGCAGGCCCCACTTGACGACCTCCGGATTCAGCGGCTCGCCGACGCTCAGCACATGGCGCAGGGACGACAGGTCGTACTGGCGGATCACCTCTTCCCCTGCTCCCATCAGCATGCGGAAGGCGGTCGGGGCGCTGTACCAGACGGTCACCTTGAACTTCTCGATCGTGCTGTACCAGTTCTGCGGACTGAATCGGCCGCCGCGCACCACATTGGTTACGCCATTCAGCCACGGGGCGAAGATGCCGTACGAAGTGCCGGTGACCCAGCCGGGATCGGCCGTACACCAGTATATATCGTCTTCCTTCAGATCCAGCACGATCTTGCCTGTATAATATTGCTGAATCATCGCATTGTGCACGTGGAACACGCCCTTGGGCTTGCCTGTTGAGCCCGAGGTATAGTGGAGGATCATCCCGTCCTCGCGATCCAGCCATTCGATCTCCAGCTCCTCCGAGGCATCGGCCATCTCGGCCTTGAAATCCACCTGACCCGGCTCAAGCTGAAGGTTGTCGCCGACGATGATCACATGCTTCAGATGCGGCAGATCCTGCACCGGCACCCGTCCCAGCAGCTCCGGCGTGGTGACGATCGCAACGGCTTCGCTGTCCGCCAGGCGGTCACGCACAGCCGTCTCCATGAACGCCTCGAACAGAGGACCGGCGATGGCTCCGATCTTGAGCACGCCCAGCAAGGAGATGTACAGCTCCGGCGTGCGCGGCATGAAGATGAAGACGCGGTCTCCCTTCTGAACGCCAAGCTTGCGCAACACATTGCCGAACTGATTCGACTTCCTGCTCAGCTCGCTGAATGTGTACCGCTCTTCTCTCCTATCGTCGCTATAGATGAGGGCAACCTTGTTCGCTCGCTCGGATGCCGCGTGACGGTCAATCGCTTCATAGGCCATATTGACTTTGCCCGTCTCATACCAGGTGAAATGCTTCTCAATCTCTTTCCAGTCAAAATGTTGTCTCGCTTGTTCATAATCTTGCAGATTGCCATCCTGACGCGAAGGCTTGATGATCTCCTCTGTCAGCATTCTGAATACTCCCTCCTCATATCTGTCACAATCCGTTCTACTATGATATATGTCACATAAAACGCTTACAGTACGTTATTATATCATCGTTCTATTGGAATTGTAAGCACTTAATTCTAAGGAAATCTTATAAGCCTATCAAGTTTGTGATATGATAGATACATAGTCCTGTAAGGAGCTTGAGACAGATGGAGCATCGAAAAATTTATCTTGAAGACATCATCCCTCATCCGGAGGGCGAACTTCTGATCTGCGGCCCCGTCCCTCCCGACCGGCTCGCGGCATGGAGCATGCATGAAGGGCTGGATGCCTTCCGCCCGCCCCTCGAGCAGCAGCAAGCGCTCGTGGAGATCGCCGGGCTGCCGGAAGGCCGGATCATCGCCGCCGTGCAGAATCACACGATCGTCGGTTACGTCACCTTCCACTATCCGGATCCGCTGGAGCGCTGGTCCGACGGCGGCATGGACGACCTGATCGAGCTTGGCGCGATCGAGGTTGCTCCGCCATACCGTTCGTACGGGATCGGCAAACGCATGCTTCAGCTCGCCTTCCGCGAACGTCAGCTGGATAATGTAATCGTATTCACGACGGAGTATTATTGGCATTGGGATCTGAAGACGAGCGGACTGGACGTCTGGGAATACCGCAGGATGATGGAGCGGCTCATGAAGTCCGTTGGCATGATCTGGTATGCGACCGATGACCCGGAGATCTGCTCGCATCCCGCCAATTGCCTGATGGTCAAGATCGGACCTGAGGTGCCGCTCAGCTCCGTCGAGCAGTTCGACCGCGTCAGATTCCGCCAGAGGTATATGTACTAATTCTACTACTACGAGCAGGAAGGTTATCGCATGAAGAGAGACGCTGTGTACATCTTTAACGAGGAGAGCTTGCAGTACCACTTTCATGACAAACATCCGTTCCGTCAGGAACGGCTCGTGATGACCCATGATCTGATGCGTGCTCTGGGCACGTTGGACGACGAAAGCATCATCACCGCCGCCGCGGCGGACATTGAGCAGATCGCGCGCGTACATACGCTGGAGTATATCCAGGCAGTAAGCGAGCTGAGCGCCGCCCATCCCTCCGCCGAAAGTCTGGCCAAGGCAGACCGATACGGCCTCGGTGAGGGCGACACCCCCTACTTCGAAAACATGCACAGATACGCCGCGATCGCTGTCGGAGGCACGATCGAGGCCTGCGAGCAGGTCATGTCCGGTCGGGCGACCCGGGCCGTTCACCTGGCGGGCGGACTGCACCATGCGCTGAGCAATCAGGCCGGTGGCTTCTGCATCTACAATGACGCATCTTGCGCCATCGCCCAGATCCGCGAGCGGTACGATTGCCGCGTGCTGTATGTGGACACGGATGTCCATCACGGCGACGGCGTTCAGTGGTCCTTCTATTCCGACCCGGATGTCTTCACCTTCTCGATACACGAGACGGGCAAATATCTGTTTCCAGGCACCGGAGCCGTGCACGAGCGGGGTGAAGGCGCTGGCTTCGGCGCTTGCCTGAACATGCCCGTGGAGCCTTATACGGAGGATGAGTCCTGGCTGGAATGCTTCTCGGAGCTGATGGAACGGGTGACCGACCATTTCAAGCCGGACATCATCATCAGCCAGCACGGCTGCGATGCCCATGCTTATGATCCACTTGCGCATGTGTATTGCAGCATGGAGATCTACCGCCGGATGCCCATGCTGATCAAGCAGCTGGCCGACACCTATTGCGACGGCAGATGGGTGGCGCTTGGCGGCGGCGGATACGACATCTGGCGAGTGGTGCCGCGCGCCTGGACGTTGTTGTGGCTCACCGTCCGCGAGCATCCGTTGGTGAGCACCCTGTCCTATGAATCAACGGGCAACCTGCCGGAAGAGTGGCTAAGCAGATGGCAGCCGATCTACGGCAGACAGCTGCCGACCACCTGGCTGGATGATCTGCAACAGCTCGGGAAGATGCCGCGCAGGGAGGAAATTACACACAAAAACAGGCAGACCAAGGAGCTTGCGCGCCTGTATCTGCCTTGAATGGATCGTGTTATGATACGCGTGCCGCAAGGCACGCGATGATGATGGAACTATCTTACAGCTGCGCGACGGAATCGCGCATGATCAACTCATGCGGCAATACCACGCGCGGCTCTTCCACATGCTCGTTCTTCATCAGCTTCGTGAGCAACCGCATCGATACCGCCCCGATATCATACATCGGGGAAGCGACCGTCGTCAGCCGCGGACGCACCATGGAAGCGATGCGCACGTTGTCGATGCCGATGATCGAGAAGTCACCGGGCACGGTAAAGCCATGATCGACGACCGTATGAATCGCCCCGATCGCCAGTTCATCGTTGGTGCCGAGGATCGCCGTTGGCCGATCCTCCAGTTGCAGGAAGTGCTTGGTCAGCTCCAGGCCGGTTTCGTAGCGGCTGGTGCCGCTTCGCACGTATTCCTCACGGAACTCGATGCCCGCATCCTCAAGCGCCTGACGATAGCCCTGATAACGCCAATAGTTGAAGGACATATCCTCGATCGGACCGCTGAGCAGGGCGATCTTGCGATGACCCCGCTGGATCAGGGCCTGTACCGCATCATAGGCTGCCAGCTTGTGATCAATATCCACCGAAGGCACTTCATGCTTCTCGTCTCTGGTCGCGCAGAGCACGATCGGAACTCTGGAGGTGCGGAACGCCTGGATGTGATCTTCCGTTACCAGGCCGCCCATGAACAGCAAGCCATCCACCTGCTTCTCAAGCAGGGTGTTGATGACGCGAATCTCCTTCTCTTTCCTCATGTCGGCGTTGCAGAGGATGATATTGTAGTGATACATGTTGGCGATATCTTCGATGCCTCGGGCTACTTCGGCGACGATCGCATTGGAAATGTCGGGGATGACAACGCCTACGGTTGTTGTCTTCTTGCTGGCCAGGCCACGGGCGACGGCATTCGGACGATAGCCGAGCCGTTCGATCGCTTCGTACACTTTCTTCCGCGTTTGCGGTTTGACGTTGGGATTGTTGTTGACTACCCGCGATACGGTAGCCATCGAGACTCCAGCTTCTCTTGCCACATCATAAATCGTTACTGTCATGAGATTCTCTCCGTTACTTATAGAATATTACGTGAAAAAACGTACAAATCGATTACCGATATCATACGACAAAATGCCGCTCGATGCAATGGCTGGGACGGTATTTTCAGAAAACCGCCATCATCGTCTGATCATGTAATGATCGGTGATCTGTTTCAGTCTGTTCCTCGTCTCCTCGATCCATTCCTGGTTCTGCAGCGACTGGGCGAGCAGCATGATATCGAGCAATTCGTTGATGCGTTCTTCCACGATGTCTGGGAGCGGTTCATGAAACAGTTCCTTATCCGAAGCTTTCATCAGCAAGAAAGCAAGTTCGTTGCGCTCATCGAAGCGTATCTCGGACGACATGCCTTCTTCCCTGGATATCTGTTCGATCAGAGAGGTCAGGTCGCCCTTGACAGCATCGTGCACGACGCTTCTGTAACAGGTCTGACACGTCAGTATCGGGACATTGACTATCTCGATAGAACCGGAATAAATGACCGTTCGCAGCTGCAGGGTCATCGGTTCGCCACATGTGCAAGTATGATGGTGCAAAATGATCCTCTCCTCCACCGAACCATATACATACTGAATACTAATTCGCTTCGGAAGAGAGAATATCCTGCTGGGGATGGCCTAGAACTTTTTGCCTTCGGCCAATCGCAGGATCAATCGATGAACAGGCTTGATGCTGGCGATCAGCATCGCGATGGCCGCACCGATCGCGTCGTTGCGGATATCCGTCACATCCGGCGCCCGTCCGGGCACAAACATCTGATGGAACTCATCGGTTACTCCGTACAACACACAGATCAGGACGCTGAGCAGTTTGCCCCGCCAGTTCATCCATTTCGGGCCCAGTGCGAAGTACACCGTGAATGACAGGACGAAATAGGCGATAAAATGTCCAAAGTTCAGATCGCGAATAAACGGAAACAGCGCCTTCAGCCATTGCAATACCCCTTCCTCCAGCGCCTCTCCCGGTTGATGAGAGGAGATGAAGATGACGATCATCCAGATGATTGCGGGTAGTGTTCTTATCCAGCTCTTCAATGGGTATGCTCCTTATCTGCTCGTTTCAATGAGGACATTGAAATCGTGCACACGTTTTCTGACCTCCTCACTTGTCTTGCAAGCGAGCAGCTCCTTCACCAGGGACCGGCAGTTGCCCGCCGCCAGACCCCGGATCCTCCGCTTCAGCGGCAATATCGAATGGGTGGACATGCTGAGTCGCGTGATGCCCAGACCGATCCATATCGGCAGATAATCCGGATCAGCCGCCAATTCGCCGCATACGCTGACCGGCTTCATCGCCTGTCTGGCAGCTTCCGCGATGGCGCGGAAGGTGCGGATGATCGCCGGGTGATACGGATCATACAGCCGGGATACCATCGCATTCATGCGGTCGACGGCGAGCATGTATTGCACCAGATCATTGGATCCGATGCTGACGAAATCAACCTCATCCATCAGCAGATCGATGATTGAGACGGCCGACGGTAGCTCGATCATGATCCCCGTTTCCACATGACTGGCAAGCGCGAGCTTCCCGGGCATCTCGGCTGACAGCTCCTGTCTGACTTCCTCAAGCAGGCGATTGGCTTCGCGCACCTCTTCCAATGAGGCGATGAACGGATACATGATCTTGACCGGACCGTGCGCGCTGGCCCTGAGAATGGCGCGCAGCTGCGACTTGAAAATATCGCGATACCGCAAGGAGAACCGGATCGCCCGCATGCCGAGAGACGGATTGTCCTCGGCGGACAGGTTGAGATAAGGCAACTGCTTATCCGCGCCGATATCCAGCGTTCGCATGACGCACGGCTTGCCCTGCAGGCGGGAGATCACCGTGCGATAGGTTTGATACAGTTGCTCCTCCGTTGGCCAGGACGAGCGATCCAGATATTCGAACTCCGTGCGGTACAGACCGATGCCTTCCGCATATCGCAACAGATCGTCGCCAACTTCGGAAGCGAAGCCAACGTTCGCGTCCAGATGCAGTTCAAGACCGTCCACCGTGCTCGCCGGAAGGGATTCGATGGCACGCAGATGAAGCTGCTCCCGCCGATTCTCCTCCAGGATCTGCATGTATCTGGCGATGGTCTCATCGTCCGGATCCAGATCGATGATGCCGCGCTCTCCGTCGATGATCAGCCTGTCTCCCGTCTGGATCGGGGTTGTCAGCCTGCCCTCCAGTCCGACCACGCACGGGATGCCGAGCGCGCGGGCCATGATGGCCGTATGGGAGTTGGCGCTGTTCGTCATGATCACGATGCCGACAAGGTGCTTCGGATCGAGATGGGCCAGCTGGGAAGGGGTCAGTTCCCTGGCCACCACGATATACGGCGTATCCGTGGGCGGCTCGATGACATGCATGGCGCCGATCAGATGCTTCAGCAGCCTGTTGCCGACATCGCGGATATCCAGGGAGCGGTCCTGCATGACCTGATCCTCCAGCTGCTCGAACAGATGGCTGAAACGGTCCATCACTTCCTTGACGGCCACTTCAGCGACCTTGTATTGCTGGCGTATGACGTTCTGAATCTCTTTCAGAAACTGCGGATCTTCCAGGATGGCGATATGCGCGTCGAAGATCCTGAGCTCATCCTCACCGAGATAGGCGGATATCCCCTGTTTCAGTTCTTCCAGCTCCGCCTTGGAGATGCTCACGCCTTCATACAGCCGTTGAATCTCATGGCCCAGCTGGGCCGCATCGATGATCCGATCGGGCAATTCATATTCCCACTGCGGTAAACTGTACGCTGAACCGAATGCGATGCCCGGAGCAGCGCCGATAGCATGAACTCGCATAGATCCCCCTCAGTTTGAATCCGTCATGAGCTATGCATGTCTCCATACATCTGCATCTATTTTTCTCTCTATGTACAATTGACCAATATCTATATAAGAATGGTATAGCGAAGCGTGGGATTTGTAAAGATTTTATCGGCAGTTCCGGCCATCTCCGACCGTTTCCGTTCGCTTGTGACACGATTGATGCGCCCGTTGGCCCCCGGCTGCTTCCAGACTGACGGCTCAGATGATGAAGGCGAACCCCTCCGGGTTCGCCCGACGCTTATGATCAGAAGACGTTTCTGCCGATTTGGCTCGGTTGTGTGGAGTCAGCACGCAGGTACTGGTCATGTCCCGGCTGGTTGCCTTGATAATTGCTGTTGTGGAATTGCTGCTGCGTGTTCTGGAACTGTGGCTGATAGAACTGACTCTGGTACTGGCTGCCCACGGTGCCGAATTGGCTGTTGTTGAACGTTGGCTGATATTGATTGCTGAATGTGTTGGTCGCGCTCGCGAAGCTGCTTGGCTGAGTGGAGTCAGCGCGCAGGTACTGGTCATGCCCCGGCTGGTTGCCGCGATAGTTCGCCGTGTAGAAGGACGAAGGCGACTGGAATTGTTGCTGACCGTAAGACTGCTGCTGTTGATTCTGGCCATACACGGACTGCACATAGCCAGTCGGTTGGTACGTTTTCTGCAATCCCTTGTACTGGGAGGCTACAGGCGCACCGAACGAGCCGGAAGCAAACGCCGTTCCGCCGACACCGAAGCTGGTCGGTTGCTGCGAATCAGAGCGCAGGTATTGGTCATGGCCTGCCTGATTGCCGCGATAGTTGGCTGTCTGGTACGATTGCTGTTGCTGATTGTACAAAGCTGAAGCCCTCCTTCATCATCTGGTCTCCATGGCGGACGATTTATTGATGCTCGTGCTTCGCAGAATCATCCGTCATAAAGCCTTTAGTATTGTGTGCCGGAGGGCTTCGCGATTATGTTGGTAAGCTTCTGGCTACAGGAGCACTTGCTGTCTGTGACGGCTGCCATCAGCCGCGAGGGCGCAAGACCGCTTCCTCGACCTTGATGCAGCGGTCCATGATCACGTTCAGCCCGCCCCGGCGTGCGATCTCGGCCGCCTCTTCGTTGTAGATGCCCAGCTGCAGCCAGAGCGTGCGCGCGCCTGCCTGAACCGCCTGTTCGGCGACCTCGGGCGTATATTCGCTGCGGCGAAACACATTCACCAGATCGACCTGCTCCGGGATGTCGCCGAGCGAAGCGTAGCAGGTTTCACCCAGTATCCTCCTGCCCGCCGCCGTCGGATTCACCGGGATGATCCGGTAGCCTCGTTCCTGCATGGCCTTGGCCACCATATGGCTCGTCTTCCCGGGGTCCTCCGACAGGCCAACGACGGCTATGTTCCGGCAATCCGCCAGGATCTGCCTGATCTCGTCCCTGCTCGGGTTCTCAAATGCCATGGATTCGTCGCCTCCATTCATTCCTGCCTTCCTGTTAATCCTCCACCAGCTCGATCTGAGCGCCAAGCGCCTGCAGATGGGCAAAGTAATTCGGGTACGACTTGGCCACATGCTGCGCGTCGCGGATGGTCAGCCCTTGCCTGGAGCGCAGACCAACGACGGTGAGCGCCATGATCACGCGGTGATCGACGTGCGCATCGATCTCCACTCCGCCCTCCACGCCTTCCGGACGGCCGTGCACGATGATCTCGCTCTGTCTCTCCTCCACATGGGCGCCCGCTTTGCGCAGCTCATTCAGAAAGTCGGTGATCCGGTCGCATTCCTTGTATCGCAGGTTCTCCACGTTGTAGAAGCGCGAGGTGCCTTCGGCAAATACCGCCGCAGCGACCATGGCGAGCACCGCGTCGGTGAATGCATCGCCATCGAATTCAACGGCGCGCAGCTTGCCATTGCCTTTAATATGCACCACGCCGTTCTCGTGCATGAGCGGCACGCCCATCGCCTTCAGCACGTCCACCGCCGCGCGCTCGCCCTGCTTGCTGTTCTCCGGCAGGCGGTGGATCCTGACATCGGACCGCGTGACCGCCGCTGCCGCCATGATCGCCGCAGATCCCGGGTAATCGCCCTGCACGACATAATCCTTCGCCTCGTACCGCTGCCCGCCGGGCACGCGGAAGCGCATCAGATCGGGCGCAGCCTCGATGCGTATGCCGGCTTGCTCCAGCACCTCCAGCGTTTGTCCGACCACGACCTTGGACTTCAGGTCGTGCAGCACCTCGATCTCGCTGTCCTCCTGCAGGAGCGGCGTCATAAACAGGAGCGAGCTGAGGTATTGGGAGCTGATCTTGCCGGACACGCGGATGTGTCCGCCGCGCGGGTGGCCACCGTAGACGGTGATCGGCAGCTTGCCGTTGTTATGCTCGATGCGCACATTCATCGATTCCAGCGCCTCGATCAGGTCGCCGTGCGGACGTTTGCCGAGCGAATCCGGATAGCGGTTGATGAACGTCACCTCCGGGCAGAAGGCTGCCACGGACATGAGGAACCGCAGCACGGCGCCGGCATTGCCCACATCGAGCTGACGCACGTCCTTCGGATGTCTGCCGAAGCCGGTGATCGTCATCTTCTCGTCATCTTCCTCCAGGATCGCCCCCAGATCGCGGATGCATCGGCGCATCGCTTCACTGTCTTCGCTGCGCGCCGGATAGTACACGCGGCTTGTCCCTTCGGACAATGCCGCCGCCAGCATGTATCGGGTGGTATAATTCTTGGAGGAGAGAGCGTTCATCTCCCCCTGCAGCAACGGAGTAGGTGTGACTATCGCTTTCATCTGATTCGCTCCTTATCGGTCGGTATTGACATCAATTTTCATTCCACTATCCTATTAATAGAACGACACTTCACTTGGAGGAGGTTCCATCGCTTGGATACGATAACACCCGCAGAGGTCAAGAGCCGCCTGATGAACGGCGAGAAGCTGAACATCATCGACGTCCGCGAGGACGAGGAAGTGGCCGCCGGCATGATCCCGGGAGCCCGGCATATCCGGCTCGGAGATCTGCCGATTCGACTGTCGGAGATTGAACAGACCGGCGAGATCATCATGGTCTGCCGCAGCGGCAGAAGAAGTGAAAGGGCCTGTGAATACCTGGAACAGATGGGATTCACCGGTCTGAAGAACATGGTCGGAGGCATGCTCAAGTGGCATGAGCTAGAATAGCTCGCACGATGTCCTCCACGGCCAGATGGCTCGTATCGATCGTCACGTGGGCGAAGTCATAAGCGCCTGCTCTTTCCTGCAGGAGCTGCCTGACTTTGCCTTCCGGATCGCCGGCCAGCAGCGGACGATTCGTATCTCCCCTCACCCTGCTGATGATCGTCTCCGCATCCGCCTTCAGCGCAACCACGAGTCCGCTGCGCAGCATCGCTTCGCGATTGGCCGCTCGCAACACGGCGCCTCCTCCGGTTGAGACGACCAACCGCTCTCTCGAACCAAGGCTCTCCAGCACCTTCGTCTCCAGCTGGCGGAAGTGTTCCTCTCCCTCTTCAGCGAATATCTCCGGAATCGGCTTGCCTGCCAGTTTCTCGATCTGCTGGTCCGTATCGGTGAACGTCCAGCCAAGCGTTTCGGCAAGCCGGAGGCCAACGGTGGTCTTGCCGGTCCCCATGAAGCCGATCAGGATAATGTTCTTGTTCATGCCATATCGATCTCCTCTTGGCTTGGGCCATAACATTCCATATCATAACACAGCCCCGAAAAAGTGTGAATAAGCTGCACCCATCACAGGTATAAAATGGTACAATATAGAGTAAGGTTGTTAGTAGATCTTCAGCTGGCAGAGGCCCTTCCACGCTCAGTCTGACAGCCTTGCCCCTACCCAGCTCTTGTTAAGGAGTTGAACATCTGCGATGCAGCAACCTCTCACCCCCAACCCGAACCGGGATCGACTGAACCAGATCCTGAGTCCCTCTCACACGCTGAAGAGAGATGACGTGATCTGGGTGCTCGACTACATCAAAAAAAAGGTGGCTGACAAGGATCCGGTATTGATGACCCTTCCACAGCCACGCCTGGTTGAAAACTTTCAATATTTTGCGGAAGTTGCGATGATGCTCTTGCACCGCAATTCTTTCTATGATCAGGAACTGGAACGGCTAAAGTCTTACCTGAAGGAAGCCCTTCATGGCCTGGATGCGAAAGGATAGCATCAGAACCACTGGAAGTGGAACGTTCCTTCCTTGTCCACGCGCTCAAACGTATGCGCGCCGAAGTAGTCGCGTTGCGCTTGCAGCAGGTTGGCAGGCAGACGCTCCGTCCGGTAGGAATCGTAATAAGCGAGCGCGCTGGAGAATGCCGGAACCGGGATGCCGCTGGCCACCGCAGTCGCCACAACCTGCCGCCATGCGTCCTGGTAATTCTCCACAACATCCTTGAAGTACGGGTCCAGGAGCAGGTTCTTCAGGTTCGGGTCACGATCATAAGCGTCCTTGATGCGTTGCAGGAATTGGGCGCGGATGATGCAACCGCCGCGGAAGATCATCGCGATGTTGCCGTATTGCAGGTTCCAGTTATACTCCTCGGAAGCGGCGCGCATCTGGGCGAAACCTTGCGCATAGGAGCAGATCTTGCTCGCGAAGAGCGCCTTGCGAACCTGTTCGATGAAGGCCTGCTTGTCCTCGATCACCGGCTTCGTCTTCGGACCGCCGAGGATCTTGCTGGCCGCGACGCGTTCCTGCTTCATGGCCGACAGGAAGCGGGAGAATACCGACTCCGTGATGATCGACAGCGGCACGCCCAGATCGAGCGAGCTTTGGCTCGTCCACTTGCCTGTTCCTTTCTGCCCGGCCGAATCCAGGATGACGTCAACCATTGGCTTGCCTGTTTCCGGATCCTTCTTGGTGAAGATGTCGGCCGTGATCTCGATCAGGTAGCTGTCCAGCTCACCCTTGTTCCACTCCGCGAAGATCTCATGAAGCTCGTCCGCATTCAGACCCAGCACATCCTTGAGGAGATGGTAGGCTTCACAGATGAGCTGCATATCGCCGTATTCGATGCCGTTGTGCACCATCTTCACATAATGGCCGGCTCCGTCCGGGCCGATGTATGTGCAGCAAGGATCTCCATTGACCTTGGCGGAGATGCTCGTCAGGATCGGTTCCACCAGCTTGTACGCCTCATATTGGCCGCCAGGCATGATGGCTGGCCCCTTCAGAGCGCCCTCTTCACCGCCGGAGACGCCCGCGCCGATGAAGTTGATGCCGCGTGCGCTCAGCTCGCGGTTGCGGCGTTGCGTATCCGGGAAGTACGCATTGCCTCCATCGATCACGATGTCCCCTTCTTCCAGGTGCGGAAGCAATTGCTCGATCGTTGCATCAGTCGCAGAGCCCGCCTTGACCATGATCAGGATCTTGCGCGGACGTTCCAGGGATGCGACGAATTCCTCGATTGTATATGTACCGACCAGCTTCTTGTCCGGGAATTCCGCGATCAGCTCCTTGGTTTTCTCTGGCGAACGGTTATAGACGGACACGCTGAAGCCCCTGCTCTCGATATTGAGCGCCAGATTGCGCCCCATAACCGCCAGACCGATAACACCGATTTGTTGTTTAGCCAATAGTCTCGCCCCACTTTTCGTTTTTTTATCGTACACATAAGATATATTTTACATATTTTCTGATCATTTGTGAAATGCTTTTGTGCGCCTGGGAAAGAAAACCTTGGCCGATCCTGGAACGTTCCGGATATCAGCGGGAATCATCCCCGAAGGACACTGCCCATGCCCTGACACAAAAAAACGCCAACTGCGGAACTCATCGGCTCCCAGTCAGCGAATTCGGCAACGTCGAGCATCCTGCGCGTGCAACCTGTCACAGTTCAAGTTGCAACGCTTCCCGACGCAATTCCTCTAGTCTGGCCTTCGTCCGTGCGATCGCTTCCGCATCGCCGCTGGCCAGTTGTTCGTGCAGCACGGACAACTCGTAGTCCAGTTCCATGCGGACAACTCTCGCCCGTTCCTCTGCGCGAGGAGATCTGAAGGCTTCCATCATGGTTTCAAACGTAATGATCGGTTCCTTCTGGAAAATCACTTTATGCTCGACGCCCGTTATCTCGACCGTGCGTATAATCTCTCCGAACATGATGTTCTCGATCAGGATCTGGCGATCCCGGAACCGCTTGACGACGGCATGTCCCCTCGTATCGCCGATCATCTTCTCCATCATCTCCACCAGTTTCTCGTCACGGAACGAATACGTTCCCACCATCTTGAACCGATCCTGCTGGCGCTCGAACTTCAGCTTGATCAGCTTGCGCCCGGACCTGATGGAGATCATGAAGTACGCATCGTTCTCGCTCCAGTACAGTGAGTAACCTTCATGTATCAGATCTTTGATGAATCTCTGGATTTGCCGGCGATCGAAACGCAACTCCAGGTTGCAATATTCCACTTCATAACTTCTGGTCACGGCAATCCCTCCCTTGGAGAACTATAATATAGGGCATTTGACATGAAGCATGACAGCGTTCGCACATCTTCTCGGGATCCTGGCAACGTCAGTACTAACGGTGAGGTGGCGGGGGACTTTCCTGCAAGGGATTGAGCAACACATGGCCTGATGTGAGCATCTCGCGCTTTATCCTGATCATATCCGGATGGAGATTGTTCTGCGAGAGAATGATAGGCTTACACACAGCATTGCCAAAAGAAGATAGATTCAAACGTTCGGAGATAAGGGCTGCATATATGGGAGTTTACGGTGTCTGATGTCCGATTCGAGGGTATTGCGGAAATATTCAGACAATTGTCCTCTTAACCATATCTTATACTGATTAATATGAATGCGCAACTTGGATTAATGTTTATTTTTCGATGTAAGCGGGCATTTTTCCGTGTTTCTTGATGGTGATGCGCGCGAAGGTCATGGCTTGGGCAAGCAGCTGCTGAGCAAGATGGGACGATGAGACATGGACAAGTCTGGCTAGGGCGATGCAGTTGAGGTTGATGGAGGGTCTGTTCGGATGGTGTCAACCGAATGCTGCTGATGACCGATTGGCCCGTTGCATGCGGAACGTGGATGCGGGGAACCGGCTTCGATTTGCATGCCGCCTGTAACCTTGATATGGTTAGAGGGAGATCACTTACTTTCGGAGGATTGGGATGAGCACCACATTTGAAGGATTTACACAAGCAGATTTTGACGTTTTCCAGATTCCCGGACTGGCTCCGCGCATGGCGGCGCTGATCGCCCAGGTTCGTCCGAAGCTTGAGTTATTGGGCAAACTGCTGGCGCCTACGCTGTCTGTCATGTGCGGCGAGGAAATCTTCGCTCATGTGGCGAAGCACGCGCGCCGCACCGTCCATCCGCCTGATGATACCTGGGTGGCCTTCGCAAGCAGCAGGCGAGGCTACAAGTCGCTGCCGCATTTCCAGATTGGACTGTGGTCGACACATGTCTTTGTCCAGTTCGCGGTCATCTACGAAAGCCAGGAGCACAAGATCAAGTTCGCGGAGGCGCTGCGCAGCAACCGGCAGCAGTTGATCAGCGGGCTGCCCGGCAACTACTGCTGGTCGCTGGATCATATGCGTCCCGAAGGCACTCCGCTCTCGAGCATGACCGAAGAGGACTATGAGCAGATGATTCACAGGCTGCTGCATGTGAAAAAGACGGAGGCGCTGTGCGGACTGCGCATCGACCGACATGATCCGGTGCTGCGCGATGGCGGGCGCTTCGTGAATCTGGCCGAGCAGACGTTCCGCAACCTGCTTCCACTGTATCGCGCGGCGTTTTGACGCCGGCGCGAGGCGGTTGCGCACCATCGGGCGCGGGGATCTCGTGCCTGGCGATTTGCCATAACACCCGCCAATCGGAGGCCAGGAGCGGTTCCCGCGCATATCGGAAGCCGCCCGCAAGGCTAACGGAACACACAGATGCGTTATTTGGCAAAAATATCGGTTTATGGCAGCGCTAACTCGGCCATTTTCCGCAACATAACGGATTCTCGTTCCGTTGGCGCCTCGATTCCTTCATCCACGGACGCTCGAGGCCTGCTTCCTGTCGATGCGGAGAAACTGGCCGAGCAACAGCAGCCCGAACAGACAGACGGCGCCGCCGAGAACAAACGGCAGCTCGATCAGCATGTAGAAGGCGCCCATGGCAACGAGCGGACCCGTGATTCGGCCGAGGCTGTCCATGGAGGAGCTGAGGCCGCTCGCCATGCCCTGCCCCACCGGCGTCTTCTGCGTGATCAGGGAAGTGACGCATGGACGCACCAATGCATTGCCTGCGGAGAATACCGTCAGGAACAGCGTCGCCGTAAGCAGGCTGGTGGAGAAGATGATCAGGAAGAAGCCCGCAGCTGACAGCAGCAGTCCGATCGTGACAAATCTCGGCTCATCGCCCTTCCTGATGTAGCGGCGAACGACTCCGCCCTGTACCAGGGCGCCGACGATGCCGCTGGTCATAAACATCATCCCCATCTCAAACGGCGTGATGCCGATCCGTTCCGCCTGATAATAATACAAGGCGAACTCCAGGCCAGACATGGTGAACGACACGATGAAGGACAGGATGTACAGGTAGACCATCGCACCTCTGAATGCGGTCCAGCGTGACTTGCGCCCTTCCGCCTCCCGCTTCTGCTGTCTGGCCAGGCGATCCTCCGCCGACAGGGAATCCGGCAGATAAAGCGCTGCGAGGAACAAGGTGATCAACGCGAGCGCCGAAGACGCAAAGAACGGAATCGAATATCCGATCAGGCTAAGGCCCGCACCGACGCCGGGACCAATCACGAAGCCCAGTCCGATCGCCATGCCGACCAGCCCCATCCCTTTGGTCCGGTTGTCCTCATCCGTTACATCGGCCACGTATGCGACGGCGCATGAAATCACCGCACCGGAGAAAAATCCTCCCAGCAGCCTTGACACATACATCAGCCAGAGATGCTCTGCGATCCCGAACAGGAAGAAGCTGATCGCATAACCCGCTATCCCGATCAAAATGATCGGCCTTCTTCCGATCTTGTCCGACCATGCTCCCCACATCGGCGACATGACAAAGGAAATCAGCGAATAGCCGGACAGCATCAGAGACAGGTGGTAAGGCGAAACAAGCTCAGGCAATACAGGGATAATGATGCCAAATCCGATGAACACATTCAGCAACATCAAGAAAATGATACCCAGACGCTTCATATAAACATGATTCCTCCTTGAGGCACATACGCACGCTATAACTGAAAGAAGTGCTTTGTTCGTCAGGTCCCGTTACCAATGTACCCGAGCAATAAGGAAGGTGTTCCCATCGACGGTGTCGGGCTTTCACACGTACTGGTCCATCGAGCCTTCGGGGTGATCCGGAGATCGGTGTTCCGCTGACGGCGGCAGATGCGGCATCACGGGCTTAGCATCGGCGTTCCGCTGACCGGCAACCGACCGCAGCATCTTCCCGGAGTCGGTGATCAGCGTTCCGCTGATGGCTGCAGGCGCATCTATCCGGAGCCCGTTCCGCTGACTGACAGCAGATGCTTCTTCCCGGAGTCGGCGCCCCGTGCTGCGATGGCCCAGGTTCCATATACGAACAGGACAAGATTCATCGTACCACAATTTTCTGCGGCATGGAAATGAACAAATGGAGAACAAAAAGTGTCAACAATAAGGAACTGCTGGCGAGAAACGGCGCATGCGGCCCAAAGGTGTCCCAGAGCAGACCGGAGATGACAGAGCCGGCTACCATCCCGCCCCCTTCGATGGACAGGAAGAATCCCCAGATGAGCGCCTTACGATCCTCCGGCACGATCGTCGCGATGAACGCGTTCCATGCCGGGATGATCATCGCATAGCCCACTCCGATCGCGCCAACGATTCCCCAGGTCAGCTGCGGATTCCTGAGCAGAGCCAGAGCCGCCACCGCTGCGGCAGACAGCGGAAAGCCGATATGCAGAAGCCATCGCGTGCCGAAGCGATCCACCATCTTGCCGACCGGATAGAGCAACAAGATCGTGATGCTGCCGCCATAGACAAGAAACAGGCTGTACATCGCATTCGACAGTTGCAGCACTTCCTTGGCGAACAGCGTCAGCACCGGAGCGAGCAGGCCGATCGAGGCGTTCTGGAGGAACAGCGCCGGATAGAACAGCGGGTTGACATGAATGGTGCTGCTCACCCTATGGATGTATGAAGTCAGTCTCGCCCACCAAGTTTGCTTGCGTCGCGCCGGGGCCGCGAGGCTGCGTTTCTGCCTGCCGGATGATGGGGCCGCAAGGCCGCCCCTCTGTTCGCCTGTTGCGTCAGCCGCCTGAATGTTCCGCCGTGCACCCGACGATTCGGCCGTCAGCGTGTTGCCCGCGCTGCTGAGCGGCTTCTCATCCTGAAGCTTGACCGCCTGGTTGCGCCTCGCCGAGCCCTCCTTCGCCGCGCCCGACCTGTGCGGCAGGAACAGCGAGACGAAGAAGACGAATGCCAGCAGCGCGAGCAGGAACGTAAACGCCAGCCCATAGGCGCGATCGTGTATGAAGAAATTGATGACGACAGGACCAACGCCTGTCCCCGACAGCCAGGCCACATAGATCACGCTCATGACGCTGCCGCGGGCGGACTCGCCCGCTTCCTCCGTCGCGCCCGTGATGACGCTTGGCCACAGGGGAGAGGTGCCGACGCCAAGCAGCGTCGTTCCGGCGATCATCCACCAGCTGTTCCTGGCGAACGCCATCATCAGGACGGAGAGCATCGCCAGGAAGGTGCCGGTGACGATGCCGGTCCGATATCCGATCCTGTCGATGAGCCACCCCATCGGCGTGCGGAACAGATTGTCCCCGGCATACTGCAATGCCAGGGCCCATCCAACCACATAGGCGGACAGGCCAAGCACCACGTTCATATAGACGGGCACCACCGTCACGAGCAACGCACCCTTCACGAATTCGACCAGAAACAGGATGATCAGCAAGCGCAGAACAAATGGCGTAAAGATCTGTTTGGCAGCAATCTGTTTCAGCATCTGGATTCAGCCCCGTTCTCAGGATAATACCGTATGTTTCCCGGGCTGTAATATTTTTACCCATATGCTCAAAACCTATTGAATCAAAATCGCACTATTGGTATACTCATGCTTGTTTATTTTCACGAGCCCCAACAAGACGCGAAGCCAGACAGTCAACTCAACAAAGCGAAGAACTTTATCGTGAAGGGACGTTATGCCATGATGGATCAGACTCGCACACCGTTGTTCACCGCCTTGCGCAGGCATGCGGAACGCAATCCTGTGCAATTTCATATACCCGGACACAAGAAAGGAGCCGGCATGAATCCGGAGTTCAGGGAGTTCATCGGGCCCAACGCGCTGTCGATCGACCTGATCAACATTGCGCCGCTGGATGATCTTCACCAGCCTTCCGGAGCGATCCTGGAAGCCCAGAAGCTCGCCGCCGAGGCGTTCGGCGCGGACTATACCTTCTTCTCCGTGCAGGGGACGAGCGGCGCCATCATGACGATGATCCTGTCCGTCTGCTCACCGGGAGACAAGATCATCGTCCCCCGCAACGTGCACAAATCCGTCATGTCCGCGATCATCTTCGCCGGCGCCAAGCCCATCTTCATCTCGCCGGAGATGGATCATCGGCTCGGCATCGCGCATGGCATCACCACCCGCGCCGTGCGCAAGGCGCTGGATCTCCATCCGGACGCCAAGGCGCTGCTGGTCATCAACCCGACCTATTATGGCCTGTGCGCCAACCTGAAGGAGATCGTGCAGCTCGCCCACGCGCGCAATATCCCGGTGCTGGTCGATGAAGCGCACGGGGTGCATGTCCATTTCCACGAGGACCTGCCGCTCTCCGCGATGCAGGCCGGCGCCGACATGGCGGCAACCAGCGTGCACAAGCTCGGAGGATCGCTCACCCAGAGCTCCGTGTTGAACGTGCGGGAGGGTCTGGTCAACCCGAAGCGCGTCCAGTCGATCATCAGCATGCTGACGACCACCTCTACCTCCTATATCCTGCTCGCTTCGCTGGATACCGCGCGCAAGCAGTTGGCCCTGCACGGCAGGGAGATGGCCGAACGCGCGATGCGGCTGGCCCAGTATGCCCGCTCCGAGATCAACAAGCTGCCGGGACTGTATTGCTTCGGCGAGGAGATCCTCGGCTCCGAGGCCAAGTTCGACTACGATCCGACGAAGCTGACGATCCACGTGGCTGAACTCGGCATCACCGGCTATGATGTGGAGCGATGGCTCAGAGAGGCGCACAACATCGAGGTCGAGCTGAGCGATATGTACAACATCCTCTGCCTGATCACGCCTGGCGATGATGAGCATACCGTGGGCCTCCTGGTCGAGGCGCTTCGCCAGCTTGCCGCCGAACATGCAGGCAAATCGGCCAATCAGGTGCAGGTCAAGGTGCCGGAGATCCCGCATCTGTCCATCTCGCCGCGCGACGCTTTCTATGCGGATACGGAGGTCATCCCGCTGAAAGAAGCGGCAGGACGCATCATCGCCGAATTCATCATGATCTATCCGCCGGGCATCCCGATCCTGCTCCCTGGTGAAGTCATCACCCAGGACAACATCGAATACATCCAGGAGCATCTGGAAGTCGGCCTGCCGGTTCAGGGCCCCGAGGACAAGACGATCCAGCAGGTCAAGGTGATCGTGGAGTCCACGCCGATCTCCTGACGTTAACGGAAGCTTCCCTCCCATAAACGGACAAATCATGCATTGTAAACCGCTTTCAACGATGTTATGATGATAGATGGATATCCAGAATATCGGACGAGGGGCAGGTTGTGGAGATGAGTCAAAGCGCATATATTCAACTGGTGCAAGGTTCTGCTGTCGAGAGCATTACCCTGGATGATGTGGTGGAGGTGCTGGAGCGCTATCGCAAGCAGACCTCGCTGACCGGGCAACAGCTGAACTGGAACTATGCGGAGATGGCATTCCCCTATACGATAGAGCGAAAGTCCGAAGGCGGGCACGAGTGGCTGTACCTGAGAGGCAACCAGCCGAATTACAAATATATCCTGATCGGTGTGGGGACCAGACAGGAGGAAGATCGGAGCGTCCCCTATATCCAGGTCGTGCTGCCGGGCGGTTCCGAGATCGGAGACAAGTCCAAGGCGAATGAGCTGTGCAAATACATCGGACGTCTGCTGAAAGCGGAGGTTCGTCTGTTCAACGGTCGAGTCATGTACTTCAATCCGCGCAAATAAACGGCCAATACCCATCGGGGCTGTCATGCTCGTACCCAAACCAGGCCCCGGACGTTGCCCGAAATGGCGCCTGTACACCAAAAAACCGAGATCGCGGAACGGATCCGCGCATCTCGGTTTCCTTGTCTGTGTCTCCTGGCGAAGGAGCCGTCGGTCCCCTAGTATTGCTCTTGCTCCGCGAGCTCGTTGTAGACGGACACGACGCGATCCCATTCCTCGTCATCCTCTATATTGACCAGGACAGTATCTCCGTCCTCTTCTTCCAATCGCATGATGACGCCTTCTTCTTCCGGATTGTTATAGTCGAGCAACACGGCGTACACTTGCTCTTCCACATCAAAAGTGAATGCAAGCACCATGTCCCGCTCGTTGCCTTCATCATCCGTCATCGTCACAATGATTTCGTCGCCTTCCTCATGATGATGATGCTCGTGGTCACTCATCGCTAACCCTCATTTCTCATTCAATTTACTTTCTCGTGTATCGTACCATTTTTTCGGAGCAATTAGCAAATGATTTCTTCAATCGGACGACGAAAAACAAAAACTGCCATAGCATCACGCTATGACAGCTGTCTGTTTATTTGGACTTGCTGTTTATTTGGACTTGATGACCTTCTCGGAAACGAGGAAATATTCGCCTGGCTCCTCATACTGCATGTAAGCCTTGATCGTATAATCTCCCTTCAGATCGAACTGGACGGAGACCGGAACATTCAGCCAGAAGATGCCGCTGTCCGCATCCTCACTGCTGATCGGGAAGATCGTATGATGCACGGACTTGCCGTTCGGGTCGAAGATTTCGAATTTCATATTCTTGATCGGTTTCCTCAGGTTATCCACCTGCGTATGGATGGTGAAATCGACTTTCTTGCCCTTGCCGTTGGTGACACTGCCGAAGTGGACGACGCGGTCCTTCCCTTCGATGATCAGGAGCATATGGACATTCGGCTTGTAGATGGTGACCTTGTCGCCGCTTTGCTCGACCATGGCCTGGACGGTGTCCTTCATCTGTTCGAGCGGTATCATCACGCTGCCATTCGTCACCTGCAGCGCCGGTTTGTCCAGCGTCTTGCCATTGACGGTTACGGACAACTTCTTCGCCTTGAACGTCTCGTAGACATCGTCGGCCATCGCGGCTGTTGTCCCGACCACCGCCATGATCAGCACGAGCAGCACTGTTCGCTTCCACTTCATGTATGTAATACCTCCGTTACTTGTGCGTTTATTCGAATGGTTATACGCGAGTACAGGCTCAGAGTTGCGTTGCTTCACGATAAATTTTCGACAGGCTCGACCGGCTGTTGCATGAGCTCCATCAGCTTGTCTTCGCAGCGCGCCTTGAGCACATACGGAAGCATGTAGCAATGATGCTCATAACGCCTGTGCACATACATCACATGCACGTTGTTGCCGGGAGCGATCTCCTCCAGGACGATGCGGCAACCGTGCTTTGCCATCTGCTTCCTGATCTGCGACGTCTCCCTGGTGAGGCGCGCCAGCAGACCATCGACCGCATGCTCCCAGGCTCTGGCCAGCTTGAGCCGACGCAGCTGCTCGCGATCCTTGTCCAGGGCCTTGATCAGGTAGATATTCACGATATATGCGTACACGCTGGCTTCAGCGTCAAAGCCGTCCATACCCGCCACCTCCCTGATCTTATTATAAGAACATTTGTTCGCTTCTATCAAGCGGGCAATCTTGGCATGGACGAAAGCGGACCGGGCGAGAACAGCCTGTTCATGATGCGGAAAGAGCAGCTCAGGAGCGAGTCGGACCATGCGGACAGATGCTGCGGAGCGGCGTGTTCAAGATGTGGCATGAGTCAGACCCGGCAGCGACTCGGGCCATACGAACAGCATGGGGTTGAGCCGGCGATTCATGCCCAATCTTCCGCGACGGATTCGAATTGACCGCCTGCCAGCCTCTGCACGCCGCCGGGAAAACGGATCAGGAGTGCCGCCTGAAAGCCGTTGATCGTGGATGCCGGTGCGTCGATGAAGCTGTCGGCATGGAAGACGGACTCTCCATCCGCGAAGCTCAGCCGGAAGCTGATCGTGTCGCCAGGCCGCAGGGGTCGCCCGTCCGCCTCCTGGCAGAACAGGCCATAGTCGAACCGGCCAAAGGCGGTTTCCACGTCTGTCCACAGGCTCCAGTTTCCCGGAAGATCAGCGCCGTCCTTCGTCCGAAGCATCACGCGGCTTAACAAAATTTGCTTTTTTTCTGCATCGAAAGGTGATACATTAAAGAAAAACTGATCCGACTTGCAACGTGCAGGAGGGGCTTTCAGAGAGTTGAGTCTGATCCTGCAGTCGACGTATTGGCCAGAGTCGGACAAATGGAGCGTAACGAGCCCGGAGAGAAGTCCAGCACCTTGCAGCACTGCTTGAATCGGCACCGCATTCACCTCTTTTGCCAGCTGTGTTATACGATATGTCATAGCCCAGCAGGTTGTGAATGTACTGCCCGACATCACTTGAGGAGGGTCGATAGTGGATCTGCAGCTCATCATGATCGGGACGGGGAGCGCCTTTGCCAAACAATACTTCAACAACAACTCCCTGTGGATAACTGACCGGTATACGTTGCTTATTGATTGCGGGATTACCGCTCCCATGGCGCTTCATCAACTGGGCATATCGATCGGCGATCTGGACGGCGTGCTGATCACCCATCTGCATGGCGATCATGTCGGCGGACTGGAGGAGATCGCCTTCCAGTTTCAGTTCAGGTTCGGACGCAAGCTCCAGCTGTTCATTCCGGAGAAACTTGCGGAGCCGCTGTGGAATCATTGCCTGAGAGCAGGGATGGAGGATGCGCAGCATTCGTCGCTGGAGGATTACTTCGACGTTCATCTGCTGAAGGAAACGGAGCCGCACCGGATCGCGGACGGACTGACCGTCGAGATCGTGCGAACCGAGCACATCGCGGAGAAGCTCAGCTACTCGCTGATCATCAATCGGGATATCTTCTACAGCGCGGATATGAAGTTCGCTCCGGATCTGCTGACCAGACTCGATGAAGAGCGCCAGCTGCGGCTCATCCTGCACGACTGCCAGCTGCATGGACCTGGCATCGTTCATGCCTCACTGGAGGAGCTGCGAAGCCTGCCGGAGCATATCCGAAGGAAAGCATGGCTCATGCATTATGACGATGATATGGAAACGTTCATCGGCCAGACAGGCGGGATGAGGTTTATCAGGCAGCACCAGCGCTATGCCATCGATGAACGGGGCATACGCGAGATCTGAGACGCTGTCGGCTTAAGGATCAGGACGATGGGGCCGCGCGCTGCTAACCGGCGCGCGGTCGTCTTGTCCCGGAGGGGACGGCGGTGAAGATCGGGGATCGGCTCGATCCGCTCGTACCTTGGGGCGCCGGTCAAGACCTCCGCGCGGCTCAGGCAAGTCCGGAGGCGATATTCGCCGCCCGTTCCCCGCTCAGCATGCAGTCGGGGATGCCCACTCCGTGGTACGAACAGCCTGCGAGCACGACGTTCGGGTAGCGATCGCGCATGGCGTCCTCGAGCTGTTGAACGAGCTCCTGATGGCGGATATGGTAAACGGGCATCGCCTCTTCCCAGCGCGTGACCGCGTGCACCACCGGCTCCTCGCGGATGCCGAGAGACCGCTCGATATCCTGGCGTGCGACCTGCAGCAACTGCTCCTCAGACAGCCTCGCCAGCTCGGCATAATCCGGGCCGGCGCTCTTGTAGAACAGCCTCATCAGCAAGCGGCGCTCGGCCGACGTTTGCGCCCATTTGCGGCTCGTCCACGTGCAGGCGCTGCACCGCAGGTCGCTGTCGCCCGCCACGATAAAGCCGGTGCCGTCCTGCGGCAGGATGCTGTCGGACACCTCATATCCGAGATAGACGCTGATCAGTGATCCGGTCGTCATCCGGGCAAATGCCTCATCCAGCGCGCGGTCATCCAGCAACCGCGCCGCATCGGTGTGGAGCACGGCCAGCACGACGCGATCGGCTGCCAATCGCTCCCCGTCTGTCAGCGTCAGCTCGTAGCGGTCTCCGCTTCGCGTCAGGCGCTCCACACTTGTCCCCTTCAGGACGCGGACATCCGGGATTCGCTCCGCCATCCGCTCCACCAGCTGCGACAGCCCCCGCGCAAATGACAGGAACTTGCCACCTCCACTGCTTATGAATTTGTCCTTATTGGCTTCCAGGCCGCGGATGATGCTGCCGTATTCATTTTTGTAATCGAGCAGATAAGGCATCGTCGAGGCGAGCGTCAGCTCGTTCAGGTTGCCTGAGTATACCCCGGACAGCACGGGGGCGATCTGTCTCTTCACCAGTTCCTCCCCCAGGAAACAGGTCAGGAAGCTGCCGACCGAATCGTGCTTCGTGAACGTCTCGTTCGGGGTATACAGATCCTTGAGCGCCGCGACCTTGCCTTCCGCAGAGATGAGCTCGCTGCGCGCCAGCGACTCGATGCTGAGCGGGATGCCGAACAGCGTATCCTCGGGGATCGGCTTCAGCTCCCGGTCGATATACAGATAGGACTTGCCGGTGGCATTGTACACCACATCCTCCGTCAGTCCCAGCTCATCCAGGATCGGCATGAGCCTCGCCTTGCGGCTGACGATCGAGTCCGCTCCGGTCTCCATGATGTAGCCTCGCTGGCGCAAGGAGCGGATCTTGCCTCCCAGCTCCTGCTGACCTTCGATCAGCACGACCTCCGCTTCCAGGTCTCCCGAGCTGATGCGCTTCTGCAGCGTGTAGGCGGCAGTCAGTCCGGTTATCCCTCCCCCGATAATCGCGATCGTGATCAATGGTGTATCCCTCCAAGTCCATACATACAGAACCGAACGCGCAGCGCCTATGACCAGGATCACATCCCACAGGATCCCTCACAGGATCCCTTCCGCCGTCACCTCTGCCTGCTCCGCGTCATCTGCTGCCAGACGGAACCGGCAGCCTCTTCGCCGCTTGTGATGCGCTCGATCGCCATCTTCACCTGCAGGCTGACCTCAAACTCCTCATCATCCTCGGCCGCGCGCAGCGCATCGAGGACACTCTCGTCGCCGTACTCGTACAGGAATCTGGCCGCCCGCCAACGGACCAGCTTGTTCGGATCGCGCAGCGCCTCGCTCATCGGCCCCATCGCTTCGGGATCGCCGATATCGTTCAGCGTGTCGCCTGCCGTGCGCCGTACCTGCACGGACCGGTCCTTCAGCGCCTCGAACAGGTATGGCAGCACCTGCTTGCCGGAGATGTCCCCCAGATAGACGACGGCGAGACGGCGGATCGAGCCATGCTCGTCGTGCAGCGCCCTGGCCAGCAGCGGGATGTCCTCCTCCGTCGGCTTCAGATGCTCCAGCGCCGCATAGCGCTTGCGCCAATCGTCGCTTGCGAACAGTTCCGCGATCTCCTCTCGGCTCAGCTTGCTCAGCCCGAGGCTCTCCTCCGCATCGGGCGCCTGCTCCGCAGCCTGCTTCGCCAGCCGCTTAAGCTCCTCGTCGCTGTAGGTCGCATCCAGCTCCTGGATCATCTGCTCGGCGATCTCATGGATGTCGCCGTAGCGCACTCCCTTGTCGACCAGCTTGCGCTCCTTAAGCAAGGACGGGCTGGACTGAACAACCTTCATCACCGCCTCGTTGAACCGCTCCGGCATCGCCAGCCGCGCTTCCTCCCCCTCGCTTTTGACGCGAACCTGAAGCGGGATGCCGCGGAAAACCTGCACATAGACCTGGGCTTCGCCGAAGCCGCCTGTGCCGCCGACCTGGGTGATGGCTGCGGCGGACTTGTCTCCGCCGAGCAGCTCGGCGATTCCCTCGAGGATCCGCTTCCAGTCCCCCTTCGGGATGCGGTCGACCGCCAGGAAATCCGCCGTATGGAAGATGCTCTTCACCCCCTCGATCTGCAGCATGCTGCGGATCGGCTCCGGCGCGTGCTGCAGATTCTCCTTCAGATAGGTGAATTTCTTGCCGGGCGGCAAGGTCTCGTCGATATTCAGCTTCATCGTGTGCGGACTTGGTGTTGGTTCAATCGAGATCAGCTTCACATACGTCCCCCCGCTTCGTTCATAGTTTATAGGTGACCGAATAATCGCGCTCCAGCTCGGACAGATGCCTGAGCGCCTGCTGCGCGTACGCATCGTCGCCCAGACCGCGGAGGTATGCGATCTCCGCCGCCAGCGCCACCTTAAGCGACTCCGCATAGCCTGGAACTTCGCCTTCATAAGGCTGGATGAACGGCATCGGCACCAGCGCTTTCTCCCGTTCGGCCAGCGCCTTGCGCTGATGGAACATCACCGGCGCACCGTCTCTGCGATGATGGTGGAGATCCCCCTGCTTCGGGTGCCGCAGCACCGCCATCACCTCGATGACCGCCTTGCCGGTCCGCATCTCGCAGACCCGGCCGATATAGTCACCGGACTTGTAAGTGAACCGGACGATCTGTCCCTCCTGGATATCGGCTGTCATGCTCGCATCCGCTCCTTCATGGATCATACTCGGTAGTCGTACCTGCACGAACACCGACTACGGATCCGCGCCCCGCCAGCTCCCGGGAATACCCGGTATGCCCTGATCGCTTCCGTGTCGGTTCTCATCTCTGATGTCCTTATACTATTGTATCGAATCAGGCGGCCCTTTGCCATTCCTGCGCATACAGGCAAGAAACCGATCACATAATAGGAGATAAAGGAAGGAGTTGAAGAGCGTGTTCCGACGTGTGGAAGAACCGGTTCCCGAAGCCGCAACCGAGGTCTGGTCCTGTACGAATGAGGAATGCAACGGCTGGATGAGAGACAACTTCACTCTGGCCAGCGGCGATCCGATCTGCCCGCTCTGCCAGTCTGCGATGATAAAGGAGGAGCGAATATTGCCGATCCTGATCAATTATACCAAGTCGAGCGTATAGCTATATCCGCCTGGGAAGCCTGGAAGGCAAACGCAGCTGAGTGGACCAGGCTGACTCTGAACAGCAAACGGACATAGAAGCGCCGACGCTACGTCGGTTGCTTCTATGTCCGTTTCGTTCTAGAGCAGCGATTCGGCTCCGTCGATGAAGATCTCGGTGCCCGAGATGTGGCTGGATTCGTCCGAGGCGAGGAACAGCACGAGATCCGCCACCTGCTCCGGCTCACCCGGCGCGTGCTCAAGCGGCTGGCTGCCTTCCGGATACTGGACCGGGATCTCGATCTTCTTGAGCTCCGGCGTCCGAAAGGTGTTCTCCTCGATGTTCGTGCGGATGGCGCCGGGACAGATGACATTGACGCGGATGCGGTATCTCGCCAGCTCCAGCGCGGCCATCTTGGCCAAGGCGACCTGTCCGGCCTTGGACGTGCTGTAGGCGCTCATCCCGAAGCTCGAGAACTTGCGGTTGCCGTTGATCGAGCTGGTGATGATGATGCTCCCGCCCTTCTGCTTCATATGCGGGATGGCATACTTCAAGGCCAGGAAGGTGCCCTTCAGATTGGTGGACAGCGTATGGTCCCAATCCTCCGGCGTCAGATCCTCGATCGGCGCCACCTTGCCGTTGATGCCCGCATTGGCGAACACGATATCGAGACGCCCCCACTTGTCCCAGGCTGCCTGGAACCCCCTCTCGATCCGCTTCGGATCGGAGATGTCGACGTCCTCGGTGATCGCTTCTCCGCCCAGCTCGCGGATGCGCGCGAGCGCCTCCTCCGTCCGCTCATCCTTCAGATCCAGCAGGCACACCCGTGCCCCATGCTCTGCCAGCCTGATCGCTGCTGCCCGTCCGATGCCCGATCCCGCTCCGGTCACGACCGCGACCCGGTCCTTCAGCTTCTGGACGCGAGCGGTCTCTTGCTTCGGCATAATCATCGCTTCAACCATCATCGAGCCTCCCTGTTGTGATTCATGGTGGTCAGTGACTAGGATGCCCGATTGGCGAAGAACTATGATAGAGTCCCGGGCCGAGCCCGGAAGTCCTGTTGATCAGCCCTTGATGGAGCCGAGCAGGGCCCCTTTGGCAAAGTGCTTCTGCAGGAACGGATACACCAGCATGATCGGAATGGTGGCCACGATGATGACGGCCATCTTGACCGCCTGGTCCGGCGGCGGCACATCTTCGGTCGTGGAGCCATCCAGTCCGCTCGCCAGTACGACGACCTGTCTGAGCCACACCTGGATCGGCCACATATGAGCGCTGTCGATATAGAGGATCGCGCTCAGGTACGTGTTCCAGTAAGTGACCGCATAGAACAGGGAGATCGTCGCCATGGCCGGCAGCGACAGCGGCAACACGATGCGGAAGAGGATGCCGAAGTCGTTCGAGCCGTCGATCTTCGCCGATTCCTCCAGACCTTCCGGGATGTTCTGGAAGAAGTTTTTCAGGATGATCATGTTAAAGGCGCTGATCGAACTCGGGATGATCAACGCCAGATACGTGTTGATCATGCCCAGCTCCTTGACGATCAGGAACGTCGGGATCATGCCGCCCTGGAACAGCATCGTGAACACGACGAGGAACATGAAGACGCGGCGTCCATCCAGGTCCTTCCTCGCCAGACCGTAAGCGGTAAGCGAGGTCAGCAGCATGCTCCAGGCGGTACCCGCGATCGTGACGCAGATCGATACCAGCATCGCCCGCATGATCGTGTTGGTCGAGAAGACAAATTCATAGGCGGCCAGACTCCAGACTTCCGGAATGATGATGAAAGGCTTCGCAGCCAGTTCCGCATTGGTGGTGAAGGAGCCGGCAAGCACGTGCAAGAAGGGCAGCAAGCACAGCAGCCCGATGACGGACAGCAGAAAATAATTGACAACAGAGAACAATCTCGATGCAAACGATCTATCTTCTACCATAAACGGAACTTTCCTCCTCTAATCCGCATCAGTACACGCCCTCTTCGCCCATCTTGCGCGCGAGCTTGTTCGCCAACATCACCAGGATCAGACCGACGAATGATTTGAAGAAGCCGATCGCCGTGGCGTAGCTGTATTGACCCTGCTTCAGGGCGGCGGTATACACGTACGTATCGATGATCTCGGCCACGGAGCGGTTCATCGCGTTGAGCAGCAGATAGACATGCTCGAATCCGAGCTCCAGAATATCACCGATCTTCAGGATGAGCAGCACCACGATCACGCTGCGGATGGCGGGCAGGGTGATATGCCAGATCTGCCTCATGCGGCTCGCGCCGTCGATGCGCGCCGCTTCATACAGCTGCGGGTCGATCGCAGCCATCGCCGCCAGATAGATGATCGTCCCCCAACCTGCCTCTCTCCAGATGACCTGGATGATGTACATCGGCCTGAACCATTCCGGGCTGAGCAGGAAGTTGATCTTCTGGTACCCGAAGTACACGAGCAGGTCATTAATGATCCCCCCGTCCATGGTCAACATGACGTAGCTGATGGAGACGATGATGACCCATGACATGAAGTGCGGGATGTACACCATGGTCTGTATGGTCCGCTTGAACGCGGATACGCGCACTTCATTCAGCATGAGCGCCAGGATGATCGGGATCGGGAAGAAGAACAGCAGGTTCATGCCGAACAGGATCAGCGTGTTCCGCAGGATCATCAGAAATTCCGGCTCGGTGAACAGCCGCACGAAATGTTTCAGGCCGACCCAATCGCTTCCGAAAAACCCCTTGTAGGGCTTGAAGTCCTGAAAGGAGATGATCAGCCCGAACATCGGCAGGTACTTGAAGATCACAAAGTACAGCATACCGGGCAGGATCATGATATACAGCAATCTGTTTCGTAAGATGCGCCGCATCAGCTCGCTTCGTTGCTTCTTCGGTACGTTCGGAAGAGCTTGAACCGAAGCATCTTGCATAATCATTCGTCCTTTCCTGGTTGATTGAAGTGGGACATTCGTTGATGTCACGACTCAAGGAGAAAGGCTGTTGAGCGTTTCAACAGCCTTCCCCCCGGTCATTCAGGCGAGCCGATTATTGTGCCGCCTTATAGGCTTCGTTGAACTCCCTGATCACATCTTCGCCGCCGCGCTTCAGCCAATCGTCGATGGCAGCCTGGAAGCCGGCCTTGTCGATCTGACCATAGATGTATTGATACGTTGCGTTCTTCCAGATCTCGTCCAGCTGCAGCCCCTTCTCGTTATAGGTTGCCGAATCCAGCGCAGCCGTCGGATCGTGGATGGCGATCTTCTCGTTCTCCAGGATGAGCTCTTCCGCCAATTGCCGGGCTGGCAGATCGATGTATGGCGGCAGGCTGCCGTTCGTCTCGGATTCGCCGATGACGCTGTCCTTGTAGCCCTTGACGTCGCGGTTGATCAGGTCGGAATCGCTCGATGCCTTCGCCTTGCCGTCGACCACCTCGTAGTGGACGCCCTCGATGCCCCAGTACATCAGGTTGGACACTTCCGGAGTCATCATCTTGTCGAAGTAGGCCAGAATCTTGCGCAGCTTGTTCTCATCCTTGATCGCGCCCTTGTAGAACAGCACGACGTTGTTGTAGCCCGGGATCGCCCAGGTGGAGAGCTTGCCGCCCGGTCCTTCGATGAGCGCGTGCACCGACAGCTCCGCGTTCGGATTGTTCGCTTGCGTATCCTTGTGCAGGCTGTTGATATCCTGCATCGAGCCGACATAGACGCCGGCCTTGCCGCTCGTCAACAGATTGACCTGGTCGGTCTTGCTCGTCGTCGCGAAGTCCTGGTTCATCAGGCCATTGTCGCGAATCTTCTTGAAGAAATCCATCACTTCGATGTATTCGTCGAACATGAACTTCGGACGCAGCTCGCCGTCCTTGAAGCCCCAGTTGGTCGGAACGCCGAACCACGAAGCCACCGTGTCGAATGCGCCGTAGACCAGATCGTTGCGGTCCGTCAGGCCGATCGTGTTGTTGACGCCGTCGCCGTCCGGGTCGTCGTAGGTGAAGGCGCGCAGCATTTCGTAGAATTCGTCCACATTCTTCGGTGCGGACAGCCCGAGATTATCCGCCCAGTCCTTGCGGTAGATCATGCCCTGACGGGCGAGCGGACGGCCGATGTAGAGCGAATACAGCTTGCCGTCGACCATCGTGTTCTTCAGGATCGGTTCCTTCAGCTTCTTCAGGTTCTCGAATTCGTCCAGATACGGTCCGATCTCCCAGAATTGACCGTCGCGGATCGCTTCCTTCATCTGGATGAACGTTGCCTGGTTCTTCATATAGACCACTTCTGGCAACGAACCCGTGGCGAAGGATGCGCTCAGCTTCTCTTCATACGTGTCTGCCGGGAAGAAATTGTACGTCAGCTTCGTGTTCGTCAGCTTCTCGACTTCCTTCAGAATCACGTCCGTCGGCTGATCCGCCGTGTTCAGCGGCAGCATGACGGTGAATTCCACCGGAGGTTCCGGTTCTTTTTTCTGATCATTGTTGGAACCGGTGTTGGTGTTCGTTTGCTGATTGTTTCCCCCCTGGTTGCTGGAGTTGTTTGGTGCAGGTTCGTTGGATTGGCCGCCCGAGCAAGCTGCGAGCACGAGGCTCAACATCATCAGCACGCTGAGCAGGAGTGTGAGACTTTTTCTCGCCATACGGCTCTGACCTCCATTCGTGAATTTTGGGTTCGATTCCAACTTACATCGCGTTTCAAATAACGTATACAATCATTTGCTCATAATCACCCCGCACCGAAAAGGATATGAGAAAATGATTATGAATCGAAGATACTGACACATGGCTATGAAGGCGCAAAAAAACGCCCAACACAGGGCGTTAGTCGAATATCGGATGCTCCACGGTCGCCAGCTGAGGCTCCGCCTGCGCGGGGCGCTCAGCCGCCTTCCGGCCTGGAGCGGTAGGACTCCATATACTCCTGCTTGATCCTGTCTCCGCCGCTTACCCGCCATCTCTCCACCTCGGCCAGGAAGCCTTCATCGTCCAGATGTCCGAGGATGTAGTTAAAGGTCGCATCGGTGATGATCTTGTATAGCTCCGCTCCCCGCTCGTCGTAGGTTGCCGAATCCAGCGATACGGTCGGATCCTCGATCAGGAACTGATTGTTGTCTTCGCTGAGGCGTTCGGCAAGCTCGGTGAGCGGCTCGGAGTTCTTCACCGGCAGCAGGTTCGGGTTGCTCAGATCCGCGATCATCAGCATATGGAGCTGATTGACCTCGGATACGCGCAGCGAGTAAGATTCCTGCGGCAGATACACCTGGCCGTCCTGCTTCACGTGATGTCTGCCCTCGAAGCCGTAGCGCATGAGATTGCTGACATCGGCATCCATCGTGCGGTCGAAGAAGCGCAACACCGCCTTGAGCTGCTCTTCATCGGCGATCGCCTTCCGGGAGAAGACGTACAGTCCGTTGTAGTTCGGAATCGACCATACCTTGAAGCCTTGCGGGCCCGAGATCCGGTTGACGATCGTCACTTCAGCCTGAGGGTTCACCTTCAACGTCTCTTCAGCCAGCCGCTGCGCGTCCGTCATGCTGCCGATATAGACGCCGGCCGCGCCGCGGATGAAATGATCGCGCTGCACCTGCTTGCTGGTGACCGCAAAATCCTGGTTGATCAGTCCTTCCTGATACAGCTTCCTCATAAATCTCATCGTTTCCATATAGGCTTCCGTCTCAAACTCGGCGATCAGCTGATCCCCTTCGCCCAGTTGTTCGGCGTTCCGAAATAGGAGCTGATCGTCTTGAAGGCACCGAAGATCAGATCATTGCGGTCGGTCAGGCCGAAGGTGTCATCCAGGCCGTTGCCATCGGGATCCTGGTAGGTGAACGCCTGGAGCACCGCGTACAGCTCGTCAATCGTGGAGGGCTCGGCCAGTCCGAGGCGATCCAGCCAATCCTTGCGCAGAATGACGCCCTGTCTGGAGGACGGGCGTTCCGTATACAGCCCGTAGATCTTGCCGTCCACCGCCGCCTGATTTAAAATCGTCTTGTCCAGCTGGCCAAGGTTCGGATATTCGTCCAGATAGGGCCCGATCTCCCAGAAAGCGCCGCTGCGGATGGCATTTTTCACCAGGATGTAGTCCGTATACTTGACGAAAGTGGCGGACTTCATCGAATTGGTCGTCAGCGCCGTATTCATCTTGTCCGTGTAGATGCCGTCCGGCACCCACTCGATCTTCAGCTCCGTATCCGTCAATCGCTCGATCTCCTGGACGATCTCCTCCGATGGCGGATTCGGAAAATGCAGCGGAGCCATAATCGTAATCTCCTGCTTCACCGGGGTTGCCTGCGTCTCGCGATTGATCCCTCCGCAAGAGGTCAGCAACATACACAGGGCCAAAGTGATGAGCGCAGCGAGCGACCATCCTGACGCCTGAGACTTGAACCTGATGGCCATTGTGAGCTTCCTCCTCGAAATAACTTATATTTTGATCATCATCTGAGCTAATGATTATCATTGGTGAACAATTGATTACGCTTTCATGATATGATAAGGTTCCAGGGCTCATTTTTGCTTGCATTCGTACATTTTGACAGAAGACAGGTGAAGATTCGCATGAAACAGTTGAGCTTCCTAGGCAAGATGACCATCTTCGGATTGTTGCTTTCCACGATACCGGTAATCTTCATCGGTATTTTCTCTTATATAACATCCTCCAACGAAATTCAAGATCATGTGAACAGAGGGAAACTGCAGTTGCTCATGCAGACCAATGCCAATGTAGAGCAAATCCTCACGACTGTCAACCATACCCTGAATCAGGTGATCAATTCCGTCGTGCTCAAGGAAGCGATGAATCAGGAGCTGACGGTTGATCACTTCATGCTTTACAATGACCTGCGCCAGGATCTGAGGAACATGCAATCGTTCGATACGAAGCTGGAGGATGTCGTCGTGGTCAACCTGGCGAACAACTGGCTGGTCAAGAACTCCGGACTCTACCGATTGGATGAATATCCGTATGGCGAGCAGCTGGCTGCGCTCATCGACTATCCGCATGACAACACCTGGATCCTCAATCCCAACGAATGGTTCTATACCGAGGAGAGCGCCTCCAGCATCGGCTGTCCCTATACGATCAGCATGATCAAGAAGTTGCCGGTGAACAGCCTGACCAAGACGGGCTTGGTGCTGGCCAATCTGCCGGCCTGCAGCCTGCAGGAGATCCAGAACTATGAGGCGGAGAGCAATTCCGAGCTGCTCATCCTCGATGAGGAGTTCCGCATCCTGATGCATCCGGACAAGGAGAAAATCGGCGACCCGATCTCGACGCTGGGCTATCTGTCCGCCGACCAGCTGACGGGCAGCTCCGGCCAATACACCGTTGAACATGAGGGGGAGAAGCTGTCCGTCATCTATCACCGATCGGACTTCAACGGCTGGATCTATGTGTCGAAGATCGATGTCGCCAACCTGACGAAGGAATCGAACAAGATCGGTCTGTACACGCTGGCCGTCTGTCTGATCCTCCTGCTGCTCTCGATGATCACCGTCCTGCTCGGGTCGCGGCATATGTATTCGCCGATCCGGGGCCTGATGCGCCTGTTCGGCGATTCCGTGCCGGACTCGAGTCAGCGGAGCATCAATGAATTCCAGGTGATCGGCGAACAGGTCGCCTCCCTCTTCCAGTCCAAATCGCGGCTCGAGAACGAGGTGCGCCACCACCTCTCGCAGGTGCGAACGTTCTTCCTCGTCCGACTCTGCCAGGGCAACGTGAGGAGCCACGAGCTGATCGACAAGCTGATCCAGTACGGGTACGAAGAACAGGTTCGCGGCTGGAAGACCCTGGCGGTCATGACGCTGCAGATCGACAAGCTGGAGCATACCCGGTATACGGAACAGGATATGGATCTGCTGCATTTCGCGATCCAGAACATGATCGAGGAGTTGATCCCTGCCGTGAATCGCCTCACTCCCGTCATCCTCGATCAGACGATCGTGACGATCGCCGGCCATGCGGATGACGATCGCGAGGCATTCAACACATGGCTGTACGGGGTTACGGAGAATGTGCAGAAGCAGATCCTCAAGTTCCTGGATCTGCAGGTGAGCATCGGCATCAGCCAGCCATTCGCTGACTGGGCCCATATTCCGCGCGCGTATCGCGAGGGATTGGATGCGCTCAGGCTGCGCATCAAGCTGGGGGAAGGCATCATCATCCAATATGAGGACATGAGCCCGGGGAAGCATTATCTGAACCTGAATTATCCGCAGCACCTCGAGCTGGAGTTGATCGACGCCATCAAGCTGGCGGATCACGAGCAGGCGACCGGGCTGCTCAGGCAGTTCCTGTCCGCCGTGCTGGAAGCGGAGCTCACGCCGCAGGAGTATCAGATCTCGCTGGCGCGGCTGCTGAACAGCCTGCTCGTCGTCATGCAGGAAGCCGGCATCAGCCTGAACCAGATCCAGCATACGAACAGCTCGCTGTTCGAACAGCTGACCAGACTGCAGATGGCTTCGGACATCGAGCATTGGTTCCGCACCACGATCATCGGGCCGATGATCAACATTTTCCGCGACCGTCAGGATGCCCAGTATCACAATATCTCGGAGAAGATGATCGATATGATCCAGAAATATTACGATACGGACCTGACCCTGGAGCAATGCGCGTCCGAGCTGCACTACAACGCCAACTATCTGAGCAGCGTGTTCCGCAAGGAGACGAACTACTCGTTCAGCGAGTATCTGGCCGCCTATCGGTTCAGCATGGCGAAGAAATGGCTGGCCGAATCGGACATGACGATCAAGGATATCGCCACGAAGCTGCGCTACAACAACCCGCAGAACTTCATCCGCTCATTCCGCAAGCATGAGGGCATGACGCCGGGCCAATACCGCGAGAAGCACATGAAGCATGTTGTGTTAAACAGGCCTCACTGAAGGTGAGGCCTTAATCCTGTCCGTGAAGGGAACGCTCGCGGTCCCGTCTCCAGGACGCCTTCTCGATCACCGCTCTCGCCTGTTCGTAGTCGAACGGGACTCTCCGCTGCTGATACTGCCTGCGCATATAGTCCACGGCGCGCTCCAGCAGTTCTGCCTTGCCGGAATCCGGCTGCATCGATTCCGCGTAGGAATACGCCTCTTCCCCCGTCTCATGCACGTACACCCGCTTCTCATTGATCGTCCTCGCCTCGAGCAGATCGGCGGCACGTCTGCATAATCCCAGGAGAGCGACCACGAAAATGATCATCACGAGCAAAAATGCTGCCAACAAACCATCCACGAGCGCTGACATGTCTCAATCCGCCTCACTTAGCAAATAGTAGTAATAATTCCATATTCCAATTATATGTTTTCGTTTTCAGCAAAGTCAATCGATATTTTGTTATTTCCGCAACGCCGTCATTCGGGCCGGCGGAATGATGGTATCATGGGATTGATGCAAGGCTTATGCCTGCGAGATTCCGCTTCGATCCAAGAGCAAAGGTTGGTAGGAATGAAAACGACAGGCCAAAGAATCAAACGCCTCAGGGAACGGAAAGGCTGGACGCAGCTGGAGCTGGCAGCTGCGCTGAACATCAATAACAGCGTGCTGTCGAGGATCGAATCCGGGCAGCGTCCGGTGGATGATGAGCTCCTGGTGAGAATCGCCGACCTGTTCGGGACGACCAC
This sequence comes from uncultured Paenibacillaceae bacterium, assembly GCA_937957685.1. Classification (GTDB taxonomy): domain Bacteria; phylum Bacillota; class Bacilli; order Paenibacillales; family DA-C8; genus Insulibacter. Next base: position 77,299 of record CALGAO010000127.1, on the reverse strand, counting down.
CGATTATCTGGTGGGAAGAGCGGAGCGGATCAGCGAGAGCCGTCCTGTCTATCGCTCCGATCGAAGCCCGTTGTTCGAGCAGGGGTTCCTCGAGCGGCTGCACCAGGCAGCTTTCTATGACGGCGAGAGGGAACTGTCGGAGGAAGAGAAGAAGATCATGATGGAATCGCTGATCGATGCCGCGGCATCGATCAGAAGAATCATAAGCCGTACTGCCGGAAGCTAGGCTTCGCTGCAGTACGGCTTATCTACATCCTCAAGCTGTATGTGCGAGCAGGCGCTCCAGCAGCCCGGGCAGATCGTCGCAGACGAGATCCGGCACCACCCCTGCGGCTTCAAGCGCTTCCGCCAGATTGGCGCGCGTCGCAAGTCCGGTGAGCACCAGCGCGGTCCGGCACCCGGCCGCCTCCCCTGCCTTGATGTCGGTTAAGACATTATCGCCGATCACCCAGACCTGATCAGGAGCAAGACCCAGCAGCTCGATCGCATCCCGCATGATGATCGCGGAAGGCTTGCCGATGACGATCGGCGGGCGGCCTGCGGCTGTCTGGATCGCCGCGCCTATCGAGCCCGCTCCCGGCATGAAGCCGCCATCCGAGGGCAGGAGAACATCGGGGTTCGTCTGGATATAGACGGCCCCGGAGCGAATATGCCGGACCGCCTCCGCCAGCTTCGCGTAGCTGAAGCTCCGGTCGATGCCCTGCACCACATAGTCCGGCTTGTCCTCCACCACCTCAAGCCCCGCTTCGTTCACCGCCTCCAGCAGCCCGTTCTCGCCGATGACATATACCCTCGCCCCGCTCTTCTCCCGGCTGATGTACCGGGCAGCCGCCTGGGCGGCCGTATAGACGTTGCCCGCTTCCGCCGGTATGCCAAGGTTTCTGAGATGCTCGGCGACCGCCTGCGGCGTGCGCGACGAGTTGTTCGTCAGGAACAGGTGGGGGATGCCCCGCCTGATCAGCTCTGCCACGAACTCATCCGCATGCTCGACCATCTCCTGGCCCCGATACATCGTGCCATCCAGGTCGATGATGAAACCGATCCTGTTCTTCATTCAGTTCTCCATCCCCATTATGTATTGTGCGATATTTTTGCTGTGATCGCCGATCCGCTCCAGATTGCTCAGCATGTCGATGAAGACGGCGCCCGAGTTGCCCGAGCACAACCCCTGATTCAAACGGTTGATATGCGCCTTGCGGAACACCTGCTCCATGCGGTCAAGCTCCGATTCGCACCGGAGCACCTCCTCCGCCGTCGCGTGATCGTGATGCTCCAGCGCATACAGCGCCTTGCCCACCGTCTTGTCAGCCAGCGTCAGCATCTCGCGCAGGTCGCGCACCGCCTCATCGGAGAAATCGACCTTGTGCGAGTGGCTGAACTCCGCCAGTTCCACGATATTCTCCGCATGGTCGCCGATCCGCTCGATGTCGTTGATCGTCTGCATGAGGATCGACGCCCTGCCCGACTCGTCCGCCGTCAGATCGCTCTGCTGGATCTGCACCATGTATTCGGTGATCTTCCGGTCCAGCTCGTTGACGAGCTGCTCCTTCTGCAAGGCCAGCTTGGCCACCCGCTCATCCTTGTTGAAGAAGTATTCCGTCGCATCGCTCAGCGTCTCACGGGCGATGTCTCCCATGCGCATGATCTCATGCTTCGCCTGGCCAAGGGCGATCGACGGATTGGCGAGCAGCCTCGGATCGAGGAACTTCGGACGGAATTCCATCTCCTGCATCTTGCCGGGGATCACCCTGGTGACCGTAGCGGCCAGCAGCGGCGTGAGCGGCAGGAAGAGGAGCGCATTCGTGATATTGAACATCGCATGCGCATAGGCGATCTGCATGCGGATATTGACCCCCTCGCCCAGCCACAGCACGGCCCGGTAGACCAGAGGAAGAGCGAACATGAACAGGATCGCGCCCGTTACGTTGAAGATGACATGCACGGCCGAAGCGCGCCTGGCGGCGACCGACGTACCGATCGCGGCGATGACCGCGGTGATCGTCGAGCCGACATTGTCGCCGAACAGGACGGGCAACGCGCCATACAGATCGATCATGCCCTCATGCGCAAGCGACTGCAGGATGCCGATGGTGGCGGTGGAGCTCTGCATGATGACCGTCAGGACCGTGCCGACGAACACGCCCAGGATCGGGGTCTGGGACAGATTGGCGACGAAATCGGTGAACGCCTCAAGCCCGCTCAGCGGCTTCAGGCCGCCGCTCATCGTCGACAGGCCGAGGAACAGGGCCCCGAAACCGAAGATGATCTGTCCGATATATTGCATTTTCCTCTTGTTGACGAAGAGCAGGATGAGCGCTCCGATGCCGATGATCGGCAGCGCGTATTCATCGATCCGGATGCCTACGATGAACGCCGTCAGCGTCGTGCCGATATTCGCGCCCAGGATGATGCCGATCGCCTGCCTCAGCGTCAGCAGTCCGGCATTGATCAGGCCGATGGTGATCACCATCGTGCCCGCCGAGGATTGGATCAGCGCGGTGACGATGATGCCCACCAGCACCCCGCGCACCGGATTCGAGGTGTATCGGGCGAGAAGGTTTCGCATCCGGTCGCCGGCTGTCTTCTGCAAGCCGTCCGACATGAACTTGATGCCGAACAGGAAAATGCCGAGTCCGCCAATGAACTTAAAGAGAATGTCCTGCCAGTCCAACTTATGTACCTCCCATCATGGCGATCACGAGAAAGACGCCCTCCATGCTACTTCCTGAAGGTATACCGTTCGATGAGCGTCCGTTTCAGTGTCCAGAGCCGCTCGCTGAGATGGACATGATACACTTCCGGATTCAACGTGCGCATATATTCCGGCCAGAATTCCTTCTTCCTATCCTGATGATAGGCGCGGATGTCGGAGAGGGCGGGCAATTCATTGACCAGACGGCCATTCTCGAACACCTTGTGCAGCAGGGGGACCGCGCGGAAACGCCGAACCTTCCTCGACAGATAGGGATGCTCGGGATTGAACAGCCTGATCTCCCGGGTGTCGCTCAGGTCTCCCTCCTCTGCCAGACAGACGTAATCCGCGATCGCTTTACCCGTATCCTCGCTGATGATGCGGTAGACATTCTTGATGCCGGGAGTCGTGATCTTCGCCGGATTGGCCGATATCTTGAGCGCCGGCTCCAGCGTTCCGTCCTCCCGTTCGCGCGCCGCGAGCTTGTACACGCCGCCAAGCGAAGGCTGTCCCTCGCAGGTGATCAGCCTTGTGCCGACGCCCCACTGATCGATGCGCGCGCCCTGCGTCTTCAGATGAATGATCGTAAACTCATCCAGGTCGCTGGAGGCCGCGATCCTGACATCCGTCAGGCCGGCGGCGTCGAGCATCTCCCGCGCCCGGATCGAGAGATAGGCCAGGTCTCCGGAATCGAGACGGATCGCCTTCAGCCTCTTCCCCTGCGCCGCGAGCCGCTTCGCTGTCTCGATCGCGTTCGGGATGCCGCTGTACAGCGTATCGTACGTGTCAACGAGCAGCGTCGATTGCTCGGGCAGCGCCTCGGCGAACCGTTGGAACGCCTCCAGCTCCGAATCATGCATCTGCACCCAGGCATGGGCATGGGTCCCGGCGGAGGGGATGCCGAACATCATCGCCGCCTTCAGATTCGACGTCGCATCGAAGCCGGCCAGGTACGCGGCCCGCGTCCCCCAGATCGCCGCGTCCACCTCCTGGGCGCGGCGCGAGCCGAACTCGAGCAGCGTATCTTGGCCAGCGGCCTGTCGGATTCGGGCCGCCTTGGTGGCGACCAGCGTCTGATAATTCATCATATTGAGCAGCGCCGTTTCGATCAGGTGCGCTTCTCCCACCGGAGCTTCGACCCTGATCCAGGGCTCGTTCGCGAACACGATCTCCCCTTCCCGGACCGACCACAGGTCACCGGTGAAGCGCAGCTGGCGCAGATAATCGAGGAAACCCGGATCGTACCGCTCCGTCTCCGCCAGATAAGCGATCTCTTCCTCGGTGAAGGCCAGCTGCTGCAGGTATTCGACGATGCGCTGCAGACCCGCAAACACCGCATAGCCGTTGTCAAACGGCAGCTTGCGAATGTAGGCGTCAAAAACCGCCTTGCGCATGTGCGTCCCGTTCAGCCAATGCGCATACATCATATTGATCTCATATTTATCGGTATGTAATGCCAATGTTCCCATGAACGACACCTTTCCTGCCTGATCTCTCCGGTACCGGCAAGCCTGGCCTCATGACCGCCCTGCCACAGGGCGCACGCGGACCAGACCGTTCCAAATCCTACGTGTAGGATGTCCTGCCTGATAGCGGAATAAAACAGCATCCGACCCCACATCGGATGCCTGCAGCCTGTTGTCATATCGGAAGAAGCTTCAGCCTGTCCCGCTTCTCGAGCCGTTCCACCATATCCAGCCACTCCTGCGGCTTGTTGGTCAGAAACGCATAGTACCGCTTCAGGAAATCGACGACAAGGCCGGCGGGAAGCTCTTCCCCCTCATGCTCGATCGGCATGAAGCAGAGGTCCAGCCCGCTGACCGCCTCCCCGTCATTTTTCCAGGATGGATGGACGTAGGTGAAATCCAGCTTCCTGAAGCCGAGATGGGCGAGCACCTCCCTGCGCACGAACGGGTCCATCGGCTTGATGCCGCCGAACTCGAGCCCCTCGGCCTGATACGGATCATAGATCTCGGCGAACGTGCCCAACAGCCTGCGGTTCATGGCTGCAGCCGTCGCCTTGAGATCGCTCAGCCTGCGCTCGGCAAGGAACGGACCGATACCCAGGCCTTCCCGGCCGATGATCGTAAAGTCCGTCATCGCCACCTCCAGATCCGGATAATAGCGATATTCCGTGGCCCCCACCACTTCATCCTCGCGCACGGCCACATATACGCGAATGCCCGGGTCTGCCAGCGGCTCCCGCCACAGCTCGCAGGCGAGCACTTCCTCAGGCGGGAACACCTTCTGCATCAGCTCGTGCATCTTCCTGAACAACGGATCGTCGATGCTCTCAATGCGGTGATATTCCATCCATGATATCCTCCCCATAAACTGTCCTGGTCATGCGAACCATTCCTATTATAGCGCATAATGGTACCCGACACACGCATGGATCAAACGGAATCGGCGGAATCAATTGAACGAATCGTGAAAGATTGCACCTGACGCTCGCCGCATCCCGAAGTTTTCATCCATGGAACGTTTTCATGTATGCATGTATAATAGAACGATAGATACTCATCCAGGGCTGCGACCCGGAAAAGGAGACGATGAATGGACGCCAGATTGGAAGAAGCTCTCCGGAAGACCATCAGCAACTGGGAGAAAATGGGCCGCTCCGATATGGAGGAGTCCGAGGATGCGGCGAACCAGTTTGAGCATGCGTTCTATGCCTTCATCGACGTGTTCCGCGAATGGGTGAATGATCTGGATCCCCGGCCTTCCACGGTCGAAGAGCTGCTCGCCCTGGACACCTGCCGGGAGATCCTGGACCGGCTGCCCGGCCCTCTGATCCTGAACTTTGAAACGGAGGCAGATCTGATCATGGAGAACACGATCCGCATCGACGAGGACAAGTACGACTAGGCGCGTCAGCCTGCCCGGCAACGTTGAAGCGGTCTCGCGCGTATATCATGACAGGGAAATCTTTGATCAGTTGCCGCTTCCTTGTGGCTTGGTGAAACATAGCCTGACAGAAACAGAAGATGGAAGGAGATGCTGGCCATGTATTATATCCTGATTGCCTTTATCCTTGGTGCTCTGGTATGCGCAGCGATCATGTACATCTCTTCATTGAAGCAGACGATCCGATATCAGACGGAGCAGATCGTCGATCTGGAGAACCAGCTTCGCAACCTTCTCGCCGAGCGCACGGACAGGGAATCCATCCACTGAGCGCCGCTTCGCGGTTAGGATTGTCTGTTCCTTGCCAGATTTTTGGCGTTGAACCTGCTGACGCCCCCCTTCTATAATCGATTCCAGGGGGAAATTATGTTTAGACGAATTGCCATGACTGCCATGCTGATGATCATCGCCATCTGTTCGTCGATCAGCCTGCATCCGTATCAGACCGCAGACGCCTCCGCGGTCCTGAAGATCGGCAGCGTAAACGGCGACGTCTGGGACGCCCAATATCGGCTGAAAGCGCTCGGATATTATGACGGGCCGCTCGATGGCGTGTATGGCACCATCACCGCCAATGCAACCCGCAAGTTTCAGCGCGATTACGGCCTCAAGGCGGACGGCATCATCGGCGAGGCGACATGGACAGCCTTGCGCAAGTACAGCCTGAACATGTATGAGGTGGATGTCCTGGCCAAGATCATCCACGGCGAAGCAAGGGGCGAACCGTATATCGGCCAGGTGGCGGTTGGCGCGGTCGTGCTGAACAGGATTCGGTCGCCGCTGTTCCCGGATACGATCTACGATGTCGTCTTCCAGGCGGGCGCCTTTACCGCCGTCGCAGACGGACAATACTGGCTCAAGCCTGGCGCCACCGCCTATCAAGCGGCGCTCGACGCGGTCAGAGGCCGGGATCCGTCAGGCGGCGCCTTGTACTATTACAATCCCGATACCGCAACCAGCAAATGGATCCGATCGCGTCCGCAAACAACGCGCATCGGCAATCATATCTTCGCGAAGTAAACATGGGCTGTCCTCACTGGGGACAGCCTGTCGTCTTGTCAAGCGACTGAGATCCGGCGCGCGGCGGATGTCCGGTCCAGCGATGCCCTATCGCGCGGCTCATGTCCTATGCGCGGCGGTTGTCCTGCATCGCGGCCGCACCTTCGGGTGACTTTTGCCTGACGTTGGAGTATCATAATAGTCATATCGTTTACTATTTGACGAATGGAGGCTGGCAGGGTGCTCACTTTTGACCAGTATGTGTATAGCAGACCAGATATGAATGAGGAGAAAGAGAAGTTCGAGGGGTTGCTCCGGCGGCTGAGTCAAGCGGCATCGAGTGAGGAAGCCATCCAGGCGGTCAGGGACATCAACGCATTCCGCAACCGTTTGTCCACCATGGGCAATCTGGCTTACATACGGGCGTCGATCGACACCAGGGATCCGTTCTACCAGCAGGAGCGGGATTTCTTCGACGAAGCCCAACCGCAGATCCAGGAGATGGTGACCAGGTATTACCGTCAGATCCTCTCCTCCCCTTACCGCCCGCAGCTGGAGGAAGCCTTCGGACGCCAGCTCTTCCAGTTGGCCGAGCTGGAGATCAAGGCCTTCTCCCCGGAGGTGATGGAGCTCCTGCAGAAGGAGAACAAGCTCGTCAGCGAATACAACAAGCTGAAGGCTTCTGCGAAGATCGATTTCCAGGGCGGCACCTACACGCTGGCGCAGCTTGAGCCTTACGAGGAGAACAAGGACCGAAGCGTGCGCAGGGCGGCCGTCGAGGCGAAGTACGGCTTCTACGAGCAGAACGGCGAGCAGTTCGACCGCATCTTCGACGAGCTGGTCAAGACGCGCCATGAGATCGCCGTCCGCCTGGGCTATCGCAATTTCGTCGAGCTCGGCTATATCCGCATGCAGCGCGTCGGGTATACCGCCGATGACGTCAAGGCGTTTCGCAAGCAGGTGCGCGAATCGATCGTGCCGGTGGCGAACCGGCTGTATGAGCGGCAAGCGGCACGCATCGGCGTCGACAAGCTGAAGTTCCATGACGAGGCCATCAAGTTCCTCAGCGGCAACGCGACCCCGAAGGGATCGCCGGAGTGGATCATCGATCATGGACGCCGGATGTATGAAGAGCTGTCGTCGGAGACCGGGGCGTTCTTCCGCTATATGCTGGAGCGCCGGCTGATGGATCTCGAGGCGAAACCGGGCAAGGAGTACGGCGGCTATTGCACCTACATCGAGGATTATGAATCGCCGTTCATCTTCTCAAATTTCAACGGCACCTCCGGTGACATCGATGTGCTGACGCATGAGGCGGGCCATGCCTTCCAGGTGTATCAGAGCCGGCACCTGTCCGTTCCGGAATATGCCTTCCCGACGATGGAGGCAGCGGAGATTTTCTCCATGAGCATGGAATTCTTCACCTGGCCTTGGATGGAGCTGTTCTTCAAGGAGGATACGGAGAAATACAAATACGCCCATCTCTCCAGCAGCCTGCTCTTTATCCCTTACGGCGTGGCCGTGGACGAATTCCAGCACCTCATCTATGAGCATCCCGAATGGACGCCCGAAGAGCGGAAAGCGGCATGGAAGAAGGTGGAGTCCATCTATCTGCCGCACCGCGATTACGACGGCATCCCTTACCTGGAAGCCGGCGGCTTCTGGCAGAAGCAGGGTCATATCTACCAGAGTCCGTTCTATTATATCGATTACACCCTGGCGCAGCTCTGCGCCTTCCAGTTCTGGAAGCGGGACCGCGAGAACCACGAGGAGGCATGGAAGGATTATCTCGCCATCTGCAAGCTGGGCGGTTCCCGTTCGTTCCTCGAGCTCGTGGAAGCGGGCGGCCTGGAATCTCCGTTCAAGGATGGCGTCGTCGACTCCGTCGTCAGGACGATCGAGCAGTATCTGGATTCGGTGGATGACAAGGCTCTGTAATCCCGGATCAGGCAACCCGACCAAGAAGGGGCAGTCCGCATGGACGCCCCTTCTTCGTTATGCTCGGCCATATCTTGCAGCATTATCTTCCGAATCTCGCCACGGAACGCGCTCGCGCCCTGGCGGCCTCCTGCTCCCGGTTCTTCGGCTCGGCGCTTGTCACCAGCGAATCGAGCAGGCGGCGCACCGCCTCGGCCACTTCATCCACCGCCTGCTGAAACGCCTGTTCATTGGCGGCAGACGGCCGGGTGAAGCCGGATATCTTCCTGACAAACTGCAGGGATGCGGCCCGGATCTCCTCCTCGCTCGCCGGAGGGTCGAAGTTGAACAGCGGCTTGATATTGCGGCACATCGGCATCAGCTCCTGTCATCAGGCTATAAGGCGATCAGGCTCTCTCAGCCATATGTCCATATTACCGCATACACCATCAATAAGGAATAAATGAACTCCAGGATGCCGATCTGCTTGACGGTCATGCTGCGACGCGGCATCAGCACCGCCCTGACGAGCAGCACGGCGAGCGGCGCACAGATGACCGGCGGGTACAGGAGGATGCCCGCGATCAGCAGCAGGACATGGTAGATGACCGAATACCGGTAAAAGGCCTTGTTGTGCTTCTCGCGGATCATCGTCTTCACATAGAAGATCGTGCCGGTGAAGTAGAGCAGGTTAAGCGCGAACAGCCGGGCGGCTGCGGCCCACTCTCCCCTTCCTCCGAGCTCGTGCGAGACGAACACGATCAGGCTGAACTGCACAACAGCCACCAGATCGTTCACAAATGAGCGCTCGTTGTTCGCCCTGGCGAAAGCGCAGTTGATCGCGAAGAGCGGGAGGAACGGGACGACCCACACGATCAGTCCGGGCTCAAGCCACGCCAGCGCAACGCCGCTTGCAAGCAGCAGTCCGCCATACAGCAGCATCGGCGTCCGATACACCTTCCACTTCCTCGTCCTGATCGCTTGCAGCACCGGATACGAGAACAGATAGGTGAGCAGCCATACGGCGAAGAGCAAGATGTGCATCAGGCGGCTCCGCCAGACACCATTCCGAAGATGAAAGGCACGACCAGCATCGCCCATGCGCCGTGTTGGGTCGGGATATATCTTCTTTTGATTCCGGCTGCCAATTGCCTCACCTCATCAGCATGATTCCTGAAACCTTTGCCTGTTGTGATCCGTATACCAGTGTAGCCCGTCCATATCGCGAGGAGCGGGCATCTCCCTGCAGCCTGCGCGTCCGTTCATCGGAAGCTCGGGCAGATTCGATCCTGTTCATGAAGCCTATGCCTTGCGTTTATGCCTTTCTACATATTGAATGCAATAGATGAGCCAGGACATGTCGGGGTAGGCTTGCAGGTTGCCGAGCAGTCCCTTGACCAGCGCATGCCGCGGCTCCTCCTGCCTGATCTCCTCCAGCAGGAGCGCAAGCGTCTCCTGGACCAGCGCATCGTCGCGATACCGCTTGAGCGCATCCTGCGCGAGCATCTCGACCATCTCGAGCGTCGGCATCTGCAGCGTCATCATCTTCGGCGTGCTGTTCCACATGTCATGGGTGATAAAGACCGGCTCCCGATGCCCGGACAGGATCAGCGTTCGCTCGACCAGCACCTGGGCCAGCTGCTCGATCTCGTATTTGCGCGGGTGTGTAAACATGAAGCCGACGTATCCGACGACGAAGCTCTTGATCGTGATGAGCAGATCATATCTGATCTCCTGCACACCGCCCAGCAGTTCGTCGATCAGAATCAGCAGCGTTTCGTCCAGGATCCGGTCGAACTCCTCGATCTTCCCCACGATGTCATCATTGACCGGCCTGACATGCTCACGCATATAGATCGTCATAAAAGTGGAATATTCAAAGAAGATCTTGAAATTCAGCAGATAATATTGATACAGCCGATCCCGCACAGGCGCGGGCTGCCGGATGACGGCATCGATCCTGGCCACGATATCCCGCATGAAATAATCGACGATGGCGTTGAGCAGCTCTTCCTTCGATCTGAAGGACAGATAGAAGGCCCCTTTGGAGATGCCGCATGCTTCGGTGATATCCTGTACGGAAGTCGCATCGATGCCATTTCTCGCGAACAGCTCGATTGCCTTCTCGATGATCAGCGTTTCTCTGGACAACCGTCTCACCTCTTGTCGCATCCCGTTTTCTTGACACTTGACCAATCAGTCATTATTATATTAAAAGATGACTAATCAGTCAAAGGAGTGGGTGGATTCGTGAATGCCATAATCAATTTTGTCATCAGGAACAAGCTGGCCGTATGGCTGCTTACGCTCATCGTGACCATAACGGGCATGTATGCCGGCGCCAATATGAAGAAAGAGATGATCCCGGATATCACGATCCCGTATGTGATGGTCATGGCTGTCTATCCTGGGGCAACTCCGGAACAGGTGATGGAGGAAGTCACCATTCCGATGGAAGATACGATCGGACTCCTGCCAGGCGTCAAGTCGATCAACTCATCTTCGTATTCGAACCTGACGACCTTGCAGGTGGAATACGACTATTCGAAGGATATGGAAGAAGCCCAGAGACAGATCCGCTCCGCGATCGAGTCGATGAAGCTGCCGGATAACGTGATGGAGCCCACCATCACGCGCATCAGCATGAATGCCATGCCGGTCGCGGCGCTCAGCATCAGCAGCGAGAGCATGGACATCACCGACCTCACCGAGGTCGTCGAGAACCGGATCATGCCGGAGCTGCGGCGCACGGAAGGCATATCCGTGGCCATGTTCGGACAGCATATCGAGCAAGTCGAGCTCACCTTCGACGAAGCACGCATGGCGTCCCTCGGCCTGACCGAAGATACCGTCAAGCAGATGATCCAGATCAGCGACGCGAGGGTGCCGCTTGGCCTGTTCGACTTCGAGGATGCCCAGCAGGCGGTCGTCGTCGACGGCAAAGTCACCTCGCTGGATGCGCTGAAGCAGATCATCATCCCGGTGACGCCGTCGGAGACGAATCCCGTTCCGTTCGTCACCCTTGGAGACATCGCGAAGATCGAACTGGTCGGCAAGGTGGAATCCGTCTCCCGCACCAATGGCAAGGATGCGATCGCCATCCAGATCACCAAGGCGCAGGATGCCAACACCGTCGACGTCGTGAATGAAGTGAAGGCGCTCATCGAAGAGTTCGAGGCGGACATCGAAGGGCTGAAGATCGACATCACGCTCAACCAGGCGAAGATGATCGAGGACTCGATCTCCACCATGATCAGCAAGGCACTCTTCGGCGCGGGCTTCGCCATCCTGATCATCCTGCTGTTCCTGCGGGATATCAGGTCGACGATCATCTCCGTCATCTCGATCCCGCTGTCGATCCTGATCGCGCTGCTCGCTCTGTACGCCATGGACATCAGTCTGAACCTGATGACCCTCGGCGCGATGACCGTGGCGATCGGCCGCGTCATCGACGACTCGATCGTCGTCGTCGAGAACATCTACCGCCGCCTGCACCTGAAGGACGAGACGCTGAAGGGACGCGCGCTCATCCGCTCGGCGACGATCGAGATGTTCAAGCCGATCCTGTCCTCGACGCTCGTGACCGTCGCGGTCTTCCTGCCGCTCGTCTTTGTCGGCGGCATGGTCGGCGAGCTGTTCGTGCCGTTCGCGCTGACGATGGCCTTCGCCCTCGGCGCTTCCCTGCTTGTCGCCATCACCGTGGTGCCTACTCTCGCCCATACGCTGTTCCGGAAGAAGCTCTACAGCGACCGGACCGGCGACAAGCGGGGCAGAACGCACAAGGAACTTGGCGCGCTGGCGCGCGGCTACAGGCGCATCCTGAACGTATCGCTGCAGCATAAGGTGATCTCGTCCGTCATCGCCCTGGCCCTGCTCGTCGGCAGCTGCTTCCTCGTGCCGCTGATCGGCGTCAGCTTCCTGTCCAGCGAGACGGAGAAGGTCATGTACCTGACCTATACGCCGAAGCCGGGCGAGCTTCAGGAAGATGTGCTGAACAACATCAAGGTCGTGGAAGACATGATGCTGGCCCGCGAGGATGTGGATATCGTGCAGCTCTCCGTCGGCGGCACGGCCAACGAACTGACCGCGATGCTCGGTGCCGGTTCGGGCGGCGCCCTGATGTATGTCATCTTCGACCCGGACACGGAGCACTTCGACCAGGTGACCTCCAGCGTGCTGGAAGAGATCCGGGCGCTCGGCCAATCCGGCACCTGGAAGAGCCAGGACTTCAGCGCGATGTTCGCCAGCAGCGAGCACAGCTATACGGTATACGGCGAGGATCTGGACGCGATCGAGGAAGCGGTCGCCATGATCGAAGCCGTTATGAACGAATCGGACAAGCTCAAGGACGTCTCGTCCTCCCTGTCCAAGCAATATGATGAATATACGATCAAGGTCGATCAGGCAACTGCCCTGACGTACGGGCTCTCGACGATGCAGATCGCGATGATGCTGTATCCGAACACCCAGGACGAGGTCATCACGACCTTCGACAAGGATGGCAAGACGCTCGAGGTCATCGTCAAGCGCAACAAGGAAACGCCGAAGACATTCGAAGAGCTCATCAATCAGCAGGTGCCGACGCCAACCGGCATGCCGGTCAAACTGAGCGACATCGTGACCGTCGAGCAAGGCGTCACGGCCAACAGCCTGGATCGCAGCAAGGGTCAGTTCTACGCCAGCGTCAGCGGCAAGATCATCACCGATGATGTATCCCAGGTGTCCAGGGAACTGGATGAGAAGATCGACAAGCTCGATCTGCCGGAGGGCGTGAAGCTTGGCGTGGCAGGAGTCATGGCCGATATCGACGAAGCGTTCTCGAAGCTGTACATCGCGATGATCGCAGCCGTGCTGATCGTCTACTTCATCCTCGTCGTCACCTTCGGAGAAGGTCTGGCGCCATTTGCCATCCTCTTCTCCCTGCCGTTCACGGTGATCGGGGCCTTCACCGCGCTCTGGCTGAGCGGCGAGACGATCTCCGTGCCGGTGATGATGGGCATCCTCATGCTGATCGGGATCGTCGTCACCAACGCGATCGTCCTCGTCGACCGCATCATCCACAAGGAGCGCGATGGCTTGCCGATGCGTGAGGCGATCCTGGAGGCTGGCGCCACCCGCCTGCGTCCGATCCTCATGACGGCGCTGGCCACGATCGGCGCGCTGATCCCGTTGGCGATCGGCGCTGAAGGCGGCGGGTTCATCTCCAAGGGACTGGCCGTGACCGTGATCGGCGGTCTGATCAGCTCGACGCTGCTCACGCTGATCGTCGTGCCGATCGTGTATGAGATCCTGTCGAAGCTGTTTAAGAAGAACCGCATGGAGATCGTGGAGGATTGATCCACAAGCAGGGGGTCGTCCGGATCGTCAGTGACAACTGACTTCCGGACGACCCCTTTATGTTGGCGAGATGATGCCCCTTATCTGTCCACCTCAGGCAGCTTCAGGGCGAACAGGCCGAGCAGCGGCAGGAAGCTGCTGAAGATGACAACCGGTTTCAGGCTGAACAGGTCGATGAAGTAGCCGATCCCGACCGCGCCGATCGCGCCGAGGCCGAAAGCCAGGCCCACGGTCAGGCCGGAGGCCATGCCGATGTGTCCGGGCATGATCATCTGCGCATAGACGACGATCACGGCGAAGCCAAGCATGATGATAAAGCCGATGACGATGAGCAACGGGATGACCCACAGCTTGCCGACGAAGGGCAACAATATGGCGAAGGGAGCAGCTCCGGCGAGCGACATGAGGATCACCTTCTTCGGGCCGAAACGATCCGCCAGCGGCCCGCCGGCCAGCGTTCCGAGAACCCCCGTCAGGCCGAAGAGGAACAGCGGCAGCTGCGCATGAAGCAGCGTCGTGCCATACACATCGGCATAATAATACTGGTAGTAGTTCTGAAGCATCGTGATATAGGTCGATCTGGCGATCATCTGCAGCATCAGGATGCCCATGCCGAGCAGCACGACCTTGAGCGCGATGCTCCGCGGCTCGCTCCTGGACGCGGCAGAGTCCGCGGCCTTCGCCTTCGGCGCCGCCTGCCGGCGCAAGTGAAGATTCGCCCTGTACCACCTGGAGACGAACCAGGATACGGCGATCGCCAGGCCCGCCACCAGGGCGAACCACAGCGCGGCGATCTGGCCGAAGGGCAGGAAGACGTATCGCGTGAGCAACGACTGGGTCGAGCTGCCGGTGTTCCCGCCCACCTGATAGATCGACTGCGCGAGCCCGCGGCGCTTGCCGGCCGCCATATGGACCACCTTCGATCCCTCCGGATGGAAGCAGGCGGAGCCGAGCCCGATCAGGATGACGGAGAGCAGCAGCCAGCCGTAGCTGGGACTGAGCGCCACGCCGATGATGCCAAGCAGGCTCAGGCACATGCCGAGCGGCAGCATGTACGGGGAGGGACGCCTGTCCGAGTACAGGCCGACGATCGGCTGCAGCACCGACGACGTCATGTTGAGCATAAACAGGACAAATCCAACTTGCGTAAACGACAGAACGAGCGAATCTCGAACATAAGGCAGTACCGCGGGGACGACCACCTGCATCGTATCGTTCAGAAAATGAATGACGCTGATCGCCGCAACAACGGGAAATACGGCTTTGGCGGCTGCTTGCGCGGATGGGGTATGACTGGTGGACATGGGGATATTCGTCTCTCCTCTGCTCCGATTTTTTCCATGAACCTGTGCGGCAAACGTTTGTATGACGCAGGTTTCTCATTTCCTCCATCATAGCAGATTTCAGGAATCGGCGGGTAGAGCCAAAAAAGCGATGCCGGATTCATCTCCGGCATCGCCTTCCCTCAATCATCGGCATCCAGCGCCGTGACGGTGCGCTTGTTGGCATATCTCTCCAATTCATCCCCCTCAGACTGGCCGGGAATGGGCGTTGCGAGCTCAAAGGCGTTCGCATCCAGCACCCGCGCCACCCGGCTGGCGATCCAGCCGCGCGTGTTGTTGCGGATCCAGTCGCCCTCCTTCAGGCCGTGGCCAGGCATGTGCACGATCCGCTCATTCGTGCCGCCGAAGGCGTATCCGTTGCTGAGGCGGGACAGCAGGATGATCTCGTCGCCCGGCGATTGTCCGTCGATCGGATACTGGTGCCGCAGCACATCGCCATCCACCGTCTCCACCATGCGGAACTGCCCGCCTCTCGTCAGATTGACGATGCCATCGTAGCTGTTTAGCATATGATGGTTCACCCGGATATATTGCTCATCGGTGCCGTATCGGGGCGGAAGATGCTTCACATCCCTGGTGGAGTTGAACGGCAGAACGGGCAGGCCCGATGTGTCGAACAGGGTGACGGACGGCCAGTTGCGCCAGGCGTAACGAACGCCCAGCGGCTCGGACACGTCCTCCCTCCATACGATCACCTGGCTGCGGTCTGCGCTGAGTTGCGCCTTGGCCGGAACCCAGCTCCCGCTCTCAGTCAGGATCTCGAAGCCGCTGTCCCTCATATCCCGGGAAAACCAGTTCAGGACCAGCCCTTCGTCCGCATGGTCGAAGCGGATCGTAAACGCGCCGTCCTTCAGCAGGTAATCCCGCATCTCCGGGCTTCTTGTCTCCCGGTAACCGACATCGCCATACATCAGCTCCATCGCCCGATACGCGGCACGCTCCGCAAGCGGCCGCTTGTTGCGCGGAAGCGTCACCAGCGGGTCCGGATCGGCCAGGTCGACCGCGGTCACGAGCGCCGTGCCCGGAACCGTGTTCGCCACCCGCATCTGGATCTCCCGGATGATCGGCCAGCTGTCGGCGTCCGTCTCATAGTAGTTCTCGCCATAGCCAGCGAGCTGGACGAGGATGAACGGCAGATCAGGATCATGGAACTCCTCTCGCCAGGTGCGGATCAGATCGTGCAGATAGGACTCATAGGCATAGCCCATCCGGGTGCTGTTCTCGCCCTGGTAATACAGGATCCCCCTGACCGCATAGGGCGCGATCGGGTGGATGAAACCGTTCCAGTACCCCGACAGGATCGGTTCGTCATGCCGCTGCTCGTAGCCGATCGATGCGTAGTAGGAATCCGGCATGAACACCTCGATCGACGAACCGCCATAGGTGGCCCGGATGATGCCGATCGGCACTTCGCCCAGGCTCTCGTCCAGCTCCAGCAGCTTGTTGACGAAGAAGGTGCCAAGCGCCGGCGAGGAATCGATCGACCACGGATGCGCGTAGGTCCACGAACCGCCACTGTCAAATCTCGGGCTGACCGCCATCACCTTGTCCGGGAAGTAATATCTGAGGTTGGTGCGGTTCGCGTACTTCTGATAGATATCCTCGGTGTCGTTCACGTCAGAGATCGGCATCTCGGCGTTGGATTCGCCGGCGATGACGAACACATCGCCCACGAGCACATCGGTCACGATGAACTGCTCGGCGATCCCGGAGACGGACAGCGTATCCGGCCCTCCGTACGGTTCGGGATCCAGCACGACCGACCATCGCCCATCGACAACCGTCGTCTGTTTCGTCTGTTGCCTGAACCTGACGGTGATCGTGTCGCCGCTCGTGCCGGTCCCCCAGATCGTGATCGGCTTGTCGCGCTGCAGCACCGATCGGTAGAACAGGATGGATGGAAGCCTGATGTTGCCGTGCGGCAGACGATATCCTTCATCCATCAGGCGAAGCAGCATGAGCGCCGCTTCCGAACGCTTCACCAGCCGGTTCGGCTCGAACAGGCCGCTGGCCTCCAGACTGAGGATCCCCTTCTCAAACGCATGGTGGCTCGCCCGATCGGGCGTCTCGGTCGTGCCTTTCGCCAGGATGCCGCGATATCTCATGTCCGTGTCCGGCCGGCCGAGGACCTCGTAGATCATCTCGGCCGCCTTCTTCTTCGTTAACGCCGCGTCCTGAACTCCGCTCGTCGGCTTGCCGCTCCAGGCTTCCAGCATGTCTGCGAATTCCGCTTCCCGGATGGATTGATCCGGATACAGCCTGCCCCCCGCCTGCACGTCCATCAGCCCGCGGTTGATCAGATATTTCATCTCGCCCTCAAGCGGATGCCCCTTCACATCGACCGGCTCCACCGCGCTGTAACGCTTCAGCCACTTCTCCCACTTCCTGTATGCCTCGAGGCTCAGGACGCGAAGATCGTCGTAGCGGATCGTCGGAATCTCGCCCCAGCTGTCCTTGCCCAGACCGTTCATGGCGAACGCGGGGCCGGCAGCGGAACGGGTGATCCGGTAAGGAGAGAGATCCGTATAGGATACCACCGGCGTGTAGCCGGATGCCGGAGATGTCGGGCCGTCGATATAAAATTCGATCCGGACGGCGCCGTCTTCGGTATTCTCGATGACAAGGCGCGCGATATAGTCCACATTTTCCCGCAGCAGATAGGACCCGGAAGCCAGCGAAGTCATCCCGGAAGGCGCATTCGTATTGATGATCGACCACTTCGTCCTGAACAGATTGCCCCCCATGGCGGTCGGCTCCATGTGGTAGGTGACCGCATAGTACCTGCTGTAGCTTGCGTCCTTCGTCCTCGGGATGATCATCACCATCGGCCGGCCGCTGTGCCCTTCATTGCCCATCCTGCGAATGTTGACGGTGAATTCCATGGCGTAGCTGTCCATCTGCGAGGCATCGAGACCGTTCAGTCTGGCGAGCTGCATGGTTCTGGACCCGCCCAGCTGCAGCGCCCCGTCGGCGATCACATATGTCTGCTGGGCGATCTCATTGAACTCCCAGACCGCTTGCTGCCGGGCATCCACGATCTGCCTGCCCACGATTCGCTTGTCCTCGAACGTTTCCGTGTACAGGCTTGGAATATCCGGCGGGCGAAGCCTCTCTTTCTCCGTATAGAAGCGATCCAGCAGGACGACCAGCTCGGCCCGGGTCAGCTTGTCCGATGGCCGGAACGCTTCATCCGCCGGGATCATGCCGGAGACAGCCAGCGCCCGAATCGCCTCCTGGCTCCAGCTTGCCGCATGACCCAGATCCGGGATGCGGACGGGAGGGACAGCAGCGGTCTCGCTCTGCCCTCCCGTCCAATACCGGTACAGCATCACGGCAGCTTCCTGCCTGGAGATCACCTGATAGGGACGGAAGGTGCCGTCCGGGAAGCCGGTGATCGCACCGGCAGCGTAGACGCGCTGCATATCCTCCAGGTACCAGCTGCCTCGCGGCGTGTCGGGGAAGACGATGTCCGAGCGGTCAGCTAGCTCGAACACCCTGTTCATAAACGCGACGAATTCGGCGCGCGTGACGGTTTGATCCGGACGAAACGTGCCGTCTTCATACCCTTTCGCCAGGCCTTCTGACAGCCAGATCTCGATCAGGCTCCTCGCCTCACTCGATATCCTCTGCTGCGACAACCGTGATGCTGGTCAGCAAGAAGCCCGCAACGGCGAACATCATGACGAGCCAGGCGGCTCTGCCCCTGACGATGATCCGACTCATGCTCACACCCCTATGTTCATATCAACTTCATCCACCTGTTTGTCCCGCAGGTTTACCCACGTCTTCTTCTGCCGATGAACCAGACGATCAGCGTGAAGACGACCAGCACCAGTACGATGGCTCCCACCAATAGCAGCCTCTGCAACACCGGCATGCCGTCCGTGGTCAGGAAATCCGTGGCATCGCTCCAGATGGAACGCACGGGCTCATATTGGTCCGTAACAAACACATGCATCCGCTCCAGCGAGTCTGCGACCAGCACCTGGCCCTTCATCAGGTCGCGGGAACCGGAATCCAGCAGCAGGGAGCCAATCGAGGCCAACCTCGCCGGCGAAGTGGCGGACAGCATCAGGATGTCACGGGACTTGCTGAAGGCCGACGGGAACAGCTGGATGACGCCGGCATCGGCGCTTGTGCCGCTGGTCAGCTTCACCGGGTCGGCCATCGCCTTCCACCCGCCGTCGGCATAGCTCATGGGGATCGTCTCCGCCTGGGTGAGCCAGTGCGGCAACTGGTCCGCCAGGCCGATCACGATCAGATTGTCGCTCAGCCATTCCTCTTCTCCCGTGATCGCATCCGGCATCGCCACCAGCCTGACGTTCTCGTAGGAGCCCAGGCTGCCGCCGTACAGCCCGTTGACGATCGCGAACAGGGTCAGCTCATCGGACGTCATCTCACGCGGCAGCAGGATCGTCGTGCGGCCCCAGGCCGAGTTCGTGACGAACGGATAAGGAAGGTTCTGCAGCTTCAGGTCGCGGTTCGGCAAGGTGGAGAAGCTGAAGTACGAATCGTTGTCGATCACCGCCCAGTTGCCGATGTACGAGCTGCTGGAGCAACCTTCGCTGTTGGAGCTGAACTGGAACGAGATATCCGCATTGATGTATCCGCCCTGCAGGGCCGAGGACGGAATCTCGGCCTCGATGACGCCGAATTCGCTCGATTCCTGGCTCAGGTAGGTGCTGGCCACCGGAATGTCGTTGATCTTGACCGTTGCCTGGGACTGCGCGAAGTTCAGCGCCTTGGAGTGGTTGAAGTACACGTGCAGCTTGCCGCCCTTGGAGACGTCATATTCCGCAGGGAGCAGGTAGGAGATGCGCGCACCGCCCACCATCATGCCTTCAACCACAATGTCCTCATATTGGAGCGATCTGAGCGTCACGGTGCTCCGGCCGCCGGACAGGGACGCCGCCAGATCGGCGGAAGTTCCCAGCTTCACGTTGGCTGCACTGGCGAATCTGCCGGACAGCTGACCGTACAGCTCCTCATCGGTCATCATGGCCACGGCCTTGCTGAGCCCTTCCTCCTGACCTGTGATCAGCAATGCGTCATACGCGTCATTCCATCCGGAAGCCTCCACATAGACGGCACCAGCCTCCATACGTTCGCCGTCGGCATGCTTCAAGGCCGACTCCAGCAGGTTCATCCCTGCGCCATGCCAGGATGCGGGCGAGCCGATCCAGATCAGATGGCCGGACTTCAGCACCTCATCCGTCAGGTCCGATTCCCGGTATACGCGATGCTCCAGATTGGACACCACGCTCGAATAATAGCGGGCCAGCTTCGCCAGCCCCAACAGTTCATATTCGGAAGGTTCGTCGGGAACGATGAATATGGTGTTGTACGGTTGCAGACTCCCTTTCTCCAGGAACGGAGAAGGATACCAGGACAGATCGCCCTGCTCATAGATCGACGTATATTCCAGATGGATGACGCTCTCCTTCTGCAGGATGAACCAGTTGGCCGGATTGTTCTGATCCATGCACAGATTGTCCGTCGCTTCCATATGGATAACGACGGACAGCTTGTGGAATCCGGATGTCAGCTCCAGCCCGTCCAGATCGAGGCGCCATCTCGCGTCCTGCAGATTGGACTTGTCGAGATACTGGCTGCCGAGCGGCAGATCGTCCAGCATGACGGTCACCGTCGAACGCTCCTCGATCAGCGCCGGCGAATGGCTGAAGTTCAGCTCGATATAGGAGCCCGCTGCCACGAGGCGCGATGCGGGCACCTCGAAATAATAATCCTGCCGGCTGGTGACGCCCTGAATGACCAGATCATTCTGGAAGAGAAGCAGATTCTCCACATTTTTGCCGGCTTCCGATGTTTCCAGCGGCTCAAGCACCTTGCTGATCTCTTCCGTCTGGATCTCCCCCGTCACTTCGACCGTTTCCGCATAGATCGTGGTGCGCGGGAAGATCCAGGTCAGGATCAGCATGATCACCACAACTGTTGCGATTTTCCTCTGCATGGTTCGTCCCATCCCTTTTCCTATTTCGTAAAGTCCCTGGCTGTCTTGGTTGTCGTCTGGAATCTCTGCGTCTTGTCCCATTTCACTTCATCATGGCGGATCCAGGCGCGGAGCTGTATCCAGGCTGAACGGAAGATCAGGAACAGCCAGAGCTGCGAATACGTGACATACATGAGCAACAGGATCAGGAAGTTCTTGAAGGTCAGCTCCGTCTTCTCGATGGCGAGCGTGACCATGATCTCCACGACATACAGAACGTAGGCCAGCAGCCAGATGAGCAGGAACGGACCGGGGAGCGTGATGTTCACCGCACCCAGGAGGTTCAGGATCATCAGCAGGTGCGAGAGCATGACCGCGCCGAGGAACACGAAGTAAGTGAAGAAGAAATACACCAGATCGAACACGATGCGGCCGTTCCACTTGCCGAAGATGCGAGGCAGGTTCTTCATGATGACATATTGATTGCCCCGCGCCCATCGCGTGCGCTGCTTCAGCCATACGCGCCAGGTTTCCGGCTCCTGCTCCCAGGTGACCGCCAGCGGATGGAAGCGGATGTGGTACCCGTTGTCGTACAGCCGGATGCTGAGCTCGGTATCTTCCGTCAGCGCCTTGATATCCCAGCCCCCCATCTCCTCGATGATCGACCTGCGGATCAGGAAATTGGTGCCGGGGATCGTGCTGATCCCGAACCAGAACCACCGGCCGGCCTGCGCCATCCATTGGAAGCTGATCGTCTCGATGTTGATGAAGCGCGTGAGCAGATTCTTGCGCGCGTTGATGACTCTGAACTTGCCGACGACCCCTCCCGCCTTCGGGTCCTCCAGCGCAGCTTCGACGAGATGCTTGACCGCTCCGCTGTTCGGCGTGTTGTCGGCATCATAGACGACGATAAGCTCGCCTCTCGCGATCATGAGCGCCTGATTCAGCGCATTGGACTTGCCCTTGGCCGCTTGCGGCGGCTTCAGGTGCAGACAGCGGACGCGCGCATCCCTGGCGCAATATTCATCCACGATCTCGCCGGTGGCATCGCCCGAGTTGTCATCGATCACGATGATCTCGATCTTGTCATGCGGATAATCCAGCCGCAGCATCGCATCGAGCGTGTAGCGGATCACGATCTCCTCGTTGTGCGCCGGGATGAGCACCGAGACGAACGGCCATTCTTCATCCGGCCGCCTGCGTCTCGGCTCCGCCTTCCGCCTCTCCATCCTCTCCGAATACAGGTATCCACCCAGCATGAGAAACATGTGGTACAGCAGCATCACCCAGATGCTGCCAAGCGCGACGAGAAACAGGACGTTGCCGGTCATTTACTCCAGCTCCTTCTCCGAGAATAGTCGACGTCTTCTGCGGTAGCGCATCATGACGACAAACAGGACAAACAGAACGACGAATCCGCCGACTACCATGACGAGTATCCAGGTCGAGTAATACGTGACCGTCCCGAACTTGTAGGTGCTCAGCTGGACCTTCACCAATTCCGCCGCGCGGGTCTTGTCCAGCATCCGGACCTCCAGCAGCCCGTCGCCGCCGGTGGCCACCTGGAGGAATCCGGCATCCAGCAAGTGGACATCATAACGGATATCCGTCCACATGATCGGCTCCCGCCCGAACTGCTCGACCATAGACTCCAACAGCTCGTAGGGCTGGCTCGCATCCAGTCCGACGACCAGCCAGGCGTCGCGAACGAGCATGAGGGTGCGGGCGCGGGTGATGAGCTGAGCCGCAGCAGCGTCGCTTGCGGCTGACCCGAGCGATACGGGATACATGATCCTGTCGGGCGCCGCAATGTGATCATAAGGGATATCGGTATAGCGGCTGCCATCGAGCCGAAGCTTCGAATACTCCAGCGTCGTCGTGAAGCTGGCATGCTCTGGCGCTGATTCCAGGCGCAGGACGACATCCCGCGATGCGTAAAGGGCGATCGGATATACGCCGATCTCATACAGGAATGCGATGCCCTGATCGATCCGGTAGGCGATCTCCTCCGGCTCGAGCCCCTCCAGCCCGCTGCCGTCAAGCACGATCGTCCCGCCGGCTTCCACCATATAGCGAAGAGCGGCTATCCATTCCCGATCATCCCCCGCTGTATGCAGCCGATCATCTTCAGATGATCGCAGCACGGGCTCCACGATGATGACATACGGGATGCCGCGGCTGGCGAGCAGATCCGCAAGCTTGCGCAGCTGCTCGGGCGGAGTCAATGGATTGACGTGCTCCACGACGTACAGGCCCCTGGTTCTGTCCGCATGATGCTCGCCGAGAACATCATGCAGGATATCGGCGACGATCCAGCTGACCAGTCCGCTCTCCAGCTTGCCGTACACCGTCCACGCGTCGCCGCTTCTCACGATCAGCGGCCTCTCCGTCCGTCCATCGGATATCGCGGCCAGCACCACTCCTGTCTGGCCATCCTCGGCCGGGGCAACGGAGACGGGCAACGTCGGGTAGACCTCGTCCCGGTATCGGATCGTGATGCCGCTGAACGTCTCATCCGCTGCTCCCGAGTTGAACACCATACACGGGATGTCCAGCTGCCCGATCGCGCGGATCACCGCTTCCCGATCCAGCCTGGAGGTACGGATGGAATCGAAGAAGATGAGACAGTCATACTGCTCCCAACGCAGTTCCCCGATGTCAGAGGAGCGCGCAGTCTCCGTCTTCACGGCAAAATGCTGCAGCAGACTCTCCATCACCTCCAATTCTCCTGATGGCTCAGGGGAGTTATAGATCAGCAGCACCCGGACATCACGCAAGTTCGACGCCACTGTCGCCACGGGCGTCTCTACCGCAGCAACCGTCAAGGATAGCGAGCCAGCAGCAGCGAAGCCGAGCATCATGACGATGATCAGCAGACAGAGACGTTCACCCCGCATACAGATCTAACATCCTGTTCGCATCTTCCAGCAGCTCCTGCACCGTCTGGTACTTCTGCGGGCAGCCGGAGTAGCCGTACCGCATCTGGATCTCGATCTGTTTCTTGCCTCTGGCCGACTCGATGTGAACATTGCGCAGCTGATCGTTGATCCGCTTGATGACGATATCCGCATTGTCGATGCTCGTCTCAGGCAGGATAAGACCGAACAGGCCATTCTCGAGATAGGCTTTCTTGTCCACATCGCGGAACACATAATCGATCTTGTCGCTGACCTGCTTCAGCAACTGATCGGTCGCTTCCTTGCCATAATCCTTGACCAGCTCCGGGAAATAGGCGATCTCCATCAGGAGCAGGGTCATCGTGTGACCATAGCGAAGCGTTCGGGAGATCTCGATGCTCAGCTCCGTGCGGAATTGCCGCTCGTTCGGGAATCTCGTCACGCTCTCGACGGTGACCAGCTCGCTGACCATCTTCCGGTGATACTGCAGGGCTTGCATGAAGGCATCCAGCTCCCTGCCCAGCATCCCGGCTCCCACCGCCCCGATCGGGAAGGCGAGCAGCCAGATCAGGTCGTTCACCTCCATGCTCGCCATCGTCTGCACGACATAGAGCTGATAGAGGATATAGGAGCCGTAGCCGAAGATGACGAACATCGAGCTGATCAAGGCGGTCATAAGTCCGCGCAGGAAGCCGATGATCGAGATCATCAGGAAGGCGACGACCCACAGATAGTTGAGCGGGTACATCGTGATCGTAAAGGCCATATACATGAACACGATGACGAGCAGGATAAACTCCATCATGAAGTAGAGATAAAGCTCGGACCTGGCCTTTTCCTGCTCCCGTCTCGCTTGCCTGGATTCGACGGTCTTTTGCTTGAGGCGTTCTTTTCTGCTGACTGGATGTGTTTGTGCCATGGATTCACCGCTCCACTTCCGTTTCTGATTCCGCCAACAAGGCTTGAAGATGATCGAAGGAGTAAGCCTCCCGTGTACTCGGCTCCACGAAGCCGCCGTAATAGGGGGATTGATCGTCCCGAATGGACAACTGGTGCAATGTCTCGCCCAGCTCTTCGGCCACATCCGGCCGATCCGCACGGACCATCAGCCGATAGGCCAGCGCGTAGACCGCGGGGGAGATCGAACGGTTGACCGGCTTAAGTTGCCCGTCATAGGAAGCAAACAGTTGGCCGTCCTCCAGCCATTTGCGCTCGATCAGACTGACGGTGTTCGTCGCATCCCCGCCGCCCTGCATCAGATGAAGCGCCGCGTACAGCACATCGATCATGTTGAACTCTTCGGGCACGATCCAGCGGCGCTCCGGGATCACATAGGTCTTGTAGAACAGTCCGTTGGGAAGATGCGCCGATCGCAGCAGATCGGCTGCCCGCTCATGGATCGGTTGCCACGACGGGTCGCGATCCGCCAGCTTGCCCAGCACTTCCAGCTCGAGATAGGAGGAGGTGATGGTATCGGCCATGCCGCCGTATCGCCAATCGTAGTAATCCGCGAGGTACCCGTCTTCCGTCACCCCATGATCCAGCAGGACCTGTGCCAGCCGGTCGGCGAGGCGCTCATAACGATCAATCCGCCACCTTTCCGCCGCAGCAAACAAAGCACCGATGATCTTCAGGTCATCGATGCTGGCATTGGCATGAACGTCGCTGTACGGTCCCCGCTTCTCATACACCCAGCGAATCTGACCATCCCCGGTCATCAGATATCGGGTCAGGAAGGAAACCTGTGTCTCGTACAGTTCCTTTCGGTCCGTACGAAGCGCGTAGGCCATCATGAGGCCGGTGGATTCAGACAGCATCTGATGATTGCCCGCCATATCCGGAGCAAGCTCGAGATCGTCGCGCAGATTCGTATAGATGCCTCCGGATGGATCGAGCAGATGTTGGATCACGAAACGAAGCAGGGGGCTTTCATCCCCCTGTAACTCGTAGCGTTGTTCCTGTTCGGGACGAAGCCACCAGACCAGTGCAGCTATGATCACCACGATAACAGCAAGAACAATAACTGGCTTGAACCGACTGTTCACGCTTGCTTCACCTGTTTTCCAAAAAGACTGATAGCCATATTGTAAGGATATATAGGCGAGAAAGTTTAGTGAAAAATGTTGCCAACTCCAATCCTAGCAGTGAAATATCAACAAATTCTCTACAGATTTTGACAAATTACATCCATTGACCCGGTAAAATGGATATAGTTGTTTCCCGGAATATGGGGTTATAGGACTATCTCCCTCTGCAAACAGAGAGACCATGATCTCAGGAACTTTCCTTTTTTCTCCCGTGACATCATATGATGTATTCAGGGGGCGTGACAGGATTTGTCGAATCAAGACAAAAAAGACACCCGCCTTGAACGGCCAGGTGTCCTGCATCTTCCCGATCAGGGAACTCTTTTCAACCGAATGGCCATATACGGACGCCCCGGAAGTTCGATCCGGAACGAGCCTTCATAGACTCCGGGCAGCTTCTCGATCGTCATATTCCAGGTGTCGATCACCTCGGCTTCGAATCGCAAGCCAGGCCGATATTTGAAGGTTTTGAAGCTCGGCTGAAAAAATCCGAAATACGTTATATAGTATTCGTCTTCGATTCCCGCCACCGGGAATCCCCAAGGCGGAGGCAGCGGCTCCAGATATCCTCCCGGAGTCTCCTCCATGATCTGCCTCAGGAATCGGATCCTGGCCGGACTGGATCCGGTCAATCTGCCGCCCTTGGACCACCACAGGATCTCCTCCGGGTTGACATAGGTTTCGCCATGGCCGACATATCCGCCGCGGATCGCGCCTTCCCAGAAACGCCGCGTCATTTCTTCACCGGTGATATTCCCCCAGTCCTGGTCGATATTGCCTTCGTACGCGCATTCGTCAACCACCACCGGCTTGCCCCATCGCTGTCTCCACTCCCGGGTTGTTTCGGTTGTCTTGTAGGCATCCGTGCGCTGGATGCAGCAGTGGGTCACCCACGGCTTGCTGAAATCATAGATGCGAATGCAGTTGTGGATCGAGATCAGATGGCGATAGGGATCATGCTCCGTGATGAGCGCGGCGAACCGTTCCCAATCCTCTTCCTTCTTCGCCCACATCAGGTCATATTCATTGGCCAGCGACCACCAGACGTTGCTGTATGCGGACAGCCTTGCGGTGATGTAGGTCAGGTACAGCTCGTCCGCGCGCCTTGGCATCTCGCTGAAGCCCCAGGTATCGTATGGATGGAACAGGATCAGATCCGCCTCGATGCCCAGCTGCTTGAGCTGCGCGATCCTCTTTTCCAGCCGCCGGAAAAACGCCACATTAAACCGGTAGTAATCCCAGCCGGTCTCTCTGGAGCCCTCGTAAGGATAGATGTCCGGCTCCTCCAGATTATACAGATAGGCCTTCGGAAACACGCACATCCGAAGCTTGTTAAAGGGCGATTGGCGCAGCGATGCCAGCGTCTGCTCCTGCAGGTCTTCCGGTTGATGAATCCAGGCATAGCAGGTCGTGCCGAAGGGAAGATACGGCGTCCCGTCCTCATAGGCGAAATGGAAGGTTCTGCATACCCGGACAGGGCCCCTGTCTCCATCCTTCGCCGGCCCGCAGCGGAAGCTTCCCGTGATTCCGTCCATGGACGGTATATTGGAGCTCGTCCGGAAGGTCCAGTCGCCTTCCGCCGGCGGCATGAAGCGAATCCTGTACCGTCCGTCTCCATCATAGAACCCCCTCTGGGCGAGGACCAGATCCCCGCAAGCAAACTCCGCCGACAGCTTCACCTGCACGAAGGGGTTGCCGCCCGTCGGACCGTTCAAGGTCACTTCATAGACGCCCCATCTGGATGCGTAAGGCGCTGCTTCGACTGGCGCGGTGCCGCGCGTCGCCTCACCCAGGTCATAGGCTTCCATATTGGCAAAGTCGGGCTCATCGTCCCTGATCTGCGGGACAACCGAGGCCAACTCCTTCACCAGCGCATCGGCTTTGGCCTCATCATACTTTTCAAAATGAAGCAGCTCCTGCAAGGTTCTGATCTTCATATTGGCCAACAGATACGGCTGCTCGAACAGCTCGGGCAGATGCCTCATCAACACTTCTTTCGCGGCTGGATCATACAGCAGCTCGCCGAGCAAGCTCTTCTCCGAATACATCCTGTGTCCTCCCCCATATCTGAACTCACGTTCTCATCCAAGCAGCTGCTTCGTCAGGAAGGCGATGGCCTGCTCCATCATGCGCTCCCTTGCCGCAACGGTCTCCACGACATGGTGGACATCGGCGATCGGCTGCGCGGTCATCCGGTCTCCATAGACCTTCCGGCAGCGATCCATGAGCTCGCTGCTAGCTTCCTGGTCACCGTGCACCAGCAGCACCTTCGCCGTCGCGCTTGCCAGCGATTCGGGCTCCGCGTTTCTCAGTTCCTCCGCATAGGCCTCATGCCGGCAATTCAGCGTCGGCGACAGCAGGAGCAGGGCTTGCCGCTTCCTTCACCCTGCTGGCCATCTGGCAGGCGATCATGCCGCTGGTGCCTTTGCCAACGATCGCGATCCGGTTGCGATCAACGAAAGGCAGCGCATGCGCGTAGGCCAGAATATCCGACGCGCCATCCAGATCCGAGCGGTACGATCTCTGGTGCATCTCCCCGTCGCTTTCCCCGCAACCCATAAAGTCAAAACGGACCGAGGCGATGCCCCGCTTCTCCAGCTCCCTGGACAACTCGACGTAGATGAACTTGTTCTCGGTCTTGGTAGCCATGAAATCATGATACATGATGACCAGCGGCACCTGGTCGGCTCCAACCGGCCGATGCAGCATGCCGCGCAATGTCAATCCATGGCTGGTGCACTCAATGGCAGTTTGCATGTGATCACCTCTGTTCGGTATCCGCCTCACGGCTTTCATCGAAATTGCTCGGCCAGAAAGTCGAGCGATCTGTCGATCAGCTGCTGCCTGTGAGCCGGATTCAGGAAAATATGATCGGCGCCGGGGATGATATGCAGCTCGGCCCGATCCGGAAACGTCCTGGCATACTCCTCGGACACGCGCAGCGGCACATCGATGTCGGCATCTCCTTGGATCAGCAGCACCTTCTTGCGGTAGGGAGCCGATGCCTGGTAGATATCCCATGCCAGACCGTCATGGACGAATCCCGCTCCCAGCTTGATGCCGCCCATATCGACATATCCGGTCTCGTCGATCCTCGTAATATCGGTGGTCGGACCCATCGTTCCCTGATGGAGATGCTCGGAGAAGATGAAGGCCGGGCAGATCAGGACGAGCGCCCGCACGTCATCGGGACGCTTGCCCGCAGCGAAACTGGCGATCACGCCGCCCAGGCTCGTCCCCATGATCGCGATGCGCTCCGGGTCCACGTAGTCGAGCTGCTTCACATAATCGAGCACCGCCAGTCCGTCGCTCACTTCGCTGGAGATGGTCATGTCGACAAAGTCTCCGTCACTTTCGCCGCTGCCGGCAAAGTCGAAGCGCACGCTGGCGATGCCATGACGCTCCAGGCGCCTCGCCACCTCCACATACATCATGCTCATCGTCGCCGTGAAGCCGTGAAACATGATGACCGCCGGCACCTTGCCAGCGGCGTGATCCGGTATATGCTGCATACCTCTCAGCACCTTGCCGTTATTCACGCATTCAAATGCAACCTGCACGTTAGTCCCTCCTGTATCCGTGGTAAACTGGTCAACCCGTGAGCGGAACCGACATCCTCGCCTGTCCGGTGAAGGCATGCGTCGTGTCATCCGGCAAGGTCAAGGTGACCGGCACTCCGTCCGGAGCCTCAACCGTGATGGAGAACACGTCACCTTCGATCCGCCAATCCACCTTGACAAGGCCCTTGACCATTGGCACCGTCCCTCTTGCCCAGGTGAGCCCGTGGATGACCGGCCGGATGCTGATCGCCTCGAACCCCGGCTTCTCCGGAGTGACGCCCAGGATCGTCGTCGGGAACTCGACGAGCGGCACGGAGCTCCAGGCGTGACAGTCGCTGCGCGGATTCACTTCCGTCTCCGGCAAGGTCGTGAGTCCCTGCTGCTCAAACACGCGCCAGCGATCCCAGAGGGGCAGCAGCGCTTCCGTGAGCCCGACCTTTTTTAACGCCTTCATCAGCAGATAGGAGAACGGCAGCGTCACCCGGTGGATCGGCGCCGTCAGCGTTCGCTGCATCAGTTCCTTCGCCGCCTCTCCCTTGATCGCACCTGCCAGGACGGCCATGATCTGCGAATGCTGGGTGTAGATCTCCGTGCCGGGAAGCTCCCTGAACAGCCGCCTGTCCTCTGACCAGGATACGCGCACCGCTGCCTCGCACAGCCGATCCGCCCTGGACTGCAGCTCGCATATCGATCCAGTACAGGGCGAAGGACGGAATCACCTGCGGATCGGTGCTGGGATAACGGGATTGCAGCATCCCCGAGGGCAGTCTCGATTGGAAGAAATCCTCCATCGTCCGTCTCGGCAGCCGATCATCGGCGCTGACGTTGTAGGTGTACAGCATCATGAGCCGGCTGTCCATCGTATACTGAAGCTGCTCATAATACGGGCAGTCCTCGTAGGTTTCGTGCATGCATCGCCTGAGGGTGCGAAGACTCAGCTCCCAGATATGATCCAGCTGGGGATCGGATGACTGGAAGCTCGCCCTGACCTCCAGTGGATAACCGGTTTCCCGGTATTGGATCGCCAGGACGTCCATCGGCTCATCGCCGGTCTCGATCTCCACCCGCACATAGCGGAACGTGCGGAACCAGAATGGCTCATACACCTCCGTCTTCCCGGAGCCCGCGCCCGCCACGTGGTAGACGTCGCTGTCACCCAGCAGCTTGCCGCTGGTATTCTCCCGATGCTTCTTGACCCGCTGGAAGGGCTGGCTCTCCGGCTCCTCATAGCATTCGGCGCACAGCAGCGAGATGACGCTGCCCCTTCCTCCCTGTACGGCCACGGACAGGTAGCCGGTCGTCAGCTCGCCCGCGTCGAGATCGAAAGTGAGGCGCTGACGGGCAGCGAGCCTGATTGGCAGCTGGTGGCGGATCAGACGCATGATCTGATCGGGCTCGATGCCTGCAGCATTCGCCGCCGCCTGGAATCTGCGCTCCCTCTCATACAGCAGCGGAATCGGGCGCGGCGCCAGCTGCCAGGGATTCAGCAGCCCGTAGCCTCTGGGCCTCACGCATTCGATCGCCGTTCCCCACTCCGCATCGTCGTATTCAGGCAGATGCCAGTCCAGAGGGGCCTGATCGGCGTACACCTCCTCGAGCCCGCCCATCCAGAAGATGAGCATGCCTGGCCGGTATCGGTATCCCTTGTGGCGCAACACCTTCCAGCTGGCGTCGGTATGGACGCTTCCGATCACCTCGTCCCGATCGTTCCGCAGTTCCCCTTCGACGAACAGGCCCGCCGCCTGGGAGCGCCAGATCGAGGTCGGTCCGCCAACACCGTAGGGGAACGGTTCAGCGGACGGATATCTCAACACCTTCACGGCGATGACATTCGTGCCGAGCCTCAGATGCTCGCTGACATCCACCGTCTCGTAATAGTGCGTATGCCGCGTGGATTTGCACGGGCCGACACAGATCCTGGTTCCATTGACATAGAGGATATACCGGCTGTCCGCCGTGATGTCCAGCGTGAGACGAGCCGCCTCATCCAGGTGAAAGGTCTTGCGAAAGTACACCAGGATCTGCTCGCTTGCCTTCTCGGGCTGCGGCGCATCCCAGATCCAGCAAGCTTTCCATTCCCGATTCTGTAGATCCGTTGCTTTCATCGAACATCGTCCCTTTCATCGCTTGATCATCCTCAGCCCTTTACGCTTCCCAGCACGATCCCTTTCATGAAGTATCGCTGCAGGAACGGGTAGACGCACAGGATCGGCAGCGAGCCCACGAAGATCTGCGCCGCTTTGGTCGTCCGGTCGGAGATCTCCGCCAGGTCATTCAGATTGACCATGCTGCTGATGATCGAGCCGCTGGTCAACACATTCTGCAGGTAGGTGGAGAGCGGATAATTGGAGATTTTGTTCATGAAGATCATCCCGTCGAACCACGAATTCCAGTGAAAGACCATGGTGAATCGGGACGATCAGGCCGACGATGATCTTCATTACCGCGATGTAGACCGTATTCCACAGCACCTGCCAGATGTTGGGCAGATCCAGGAGATAGCGGAAGTTATCCAGGCCGATCCACTTCGAGCCCGTGATGCCGAGAGCGGGAATGAATTTCTGGAAGGCCATGACCAGACCCAGCATCGGAATGTAGTTGTAGATGATGACCAGGATCAATCCGGGCAAGATGAGCAGGTGCAAGGGCCATTCCATTTTCAGCCTTGAGAATTTCATCAGATGTCCCTCCATTTTCTTATCCGGGCTATCGCCTCTGAATTTAAGAAGGGTAAGATGACTCTCGATTCATCTTACCCTCCCCCTTCATGTGTCTGATCAGCCTGTCAGGCCGGCACGCCATTCATTGACTTCCCTGGTGATATCGTCGCCGCCCAGCTTCTTCCAGTCTTCGACGAATTTGTCGAAGCTGTCGATCGGATCGCCCATGATGATCTTCGTGAACACCTCGACCATCAGCTTCTCGAGGCTGGCGCTTCTCTCGGCCATCGTATCGGTCGACGCGCCGTAGAAGGCGTTCGGCATGAGATTGCCGTTAACCAGATATTGGTTCAGGACAGCCTGAGAGCCGTTCTCGCCGAAGATCTTCTCCCCTGGCCACTTGTTCATATCGCCATTCTGATAAGCTTGAATGTCACTGAGCGTAATCTGCATCTCGCGATTCAGCTTGCTCGTATCGCCGGTTCTCAGCGCTTCCGTCACCTTCAGGTGGACGTTGTTGTTCTTGAACGGAGGCTCCGCCAGCATCAGCGTGTAGTGCAGGGCTTCTGTGCCGTCAAGCGTCGTGCCGTACACATCCGGCTGCGCATTCGGGCTCCAGAGATTCTCAAAGTTCAGGTTGTAGATCTTCACGGCTGCCTCCGGATGCTCATACCCTTTGCGCACCGCCAGGAAGCGAACGACCGGCGCTGCCGTCGCCGCCTTGGCCGGCTGGCCGTCGATCGACGGGATCGGATACGCTTCCCAGTCCGAGCCCGGATTCGAGAGCACCTGGGACAGCATCGGGACGATCGGGTTCCACATCATGCCGAACTGGATGCCGATCTTGTTCAGGTCCTCGCCGACCTTCGTCATATCCTTCGTGGCGAATTCGCGGTCGATCGCTCCGGCCTTGTAGAGGTCCTGCAGCTACTGCAGCGCTTGCTTGACCTCCGGCTGAATCGCCCCGTAGACGAGATTGCCCGAATCATCCTCGATCCAGATGTTCAGATAGGCGTGGAAGCCGTTCATGAAGCCCTGCAGATCCGCAAATCCCGTGCCGACCACGGCATCCTTCGTCAGGGCGATGCCATACGTGTCTTTCACCCCGTTGCCATCTGGGTCGTTATTGGCGAAGGCCAGCGCCATGTTGATGACATCCTGCATCGTCTTCGGCTCCGGCAGGCCCAGTTTCTCGCGCCAATCCTTGCGCACATACATGACCGGCGCCGTGTCCAGAGCGGATGCCAGACCCGGAAGCGCATACAACCTGCCGCCGAAAGTAGCCGAGAGGAGGTATTGTTCCCCCGCTTCCTCGAAGCTCTGTCTCAGGAAGTCCGAAGCGTACTGGTCAAACACATCGGTCATATCCTCGACCAGGCCCGCTTCCACCAGCTGCTTCAGCTGTTGCGCGTTGACCTGGAAGATATCCGGCAGGTCGCCCGAGGAGATGGCCAGATTCAGCTTCTGGTCATAGGCACCGCCTTCATAGATGGCGCTCCACAGGTAGTTCAGCTTGATGCCCAGCTTCTCTTCATTTTCACGCTGCCAGACGTTGTTGTCGATATCCTCGCCATCCTTGAATCGCATGTTCGCGGAAGCGGCTTTGGACACGTTGATGGTGATGGGCGGGTCATACTTGCCGAATGGACCAGGAGCGGACTGCCCGGCTGAACTTCCCGATCCCGCGTTGGAGCTGTTGTTGCTGCTGCCCTGGGTTGTGTTCGTGCTGTTGCCCGAGTTCGTACCACATGCTGTCAGGAAAACCGTCGCGCACAAGATAACTGCAATGACCAATCTGAAATTCTTCATGACGCTCCCCCTCAATAGAGATGTTGTCGCTACATGTCCAGTATAGATGGCAGGGAATCGGCGGTTCTACTAAGTTCCTTTTACATTTGTGACTTTTGTTTACGTGCTACGGTTTGTGATGTTCCCTGTATTCCATCGGGGTCAGGGAGGTCTCCTTCTTGAAGAACCGATAGAAATAATGCTCCGATGTGAAGCCGATCTGCTCGGCGATCTCGCTCATCTTCAGGCGATTCTCGATCAGCAGCTTCTTCGCCCGGTTCAGCCTGACTTCCGTGATGTAGTCAAACAGACTTCGCCCCGTCATCTGCTTGTATAGCCGGGACAGATAGGAGGGGTTGTAGCCGGTCACCTCGCCGAGCTTGGTCAGCGACAGATTCTCATGCAGATTCTGCTCGATGTATTGATGGATCTTGAGGATGGACTGCTCCTCCATGTCGCGCTCGTTGCCCTGGGCATTCATGAAGGTCTCCGCCAGATGGCTCAGGAAGTGGACGGCCTCCTGCCAGTTCGCGTGCAGATCGAAACGCGTCAGCCTGGCGTAGTCGATCTTGCGCTCCCACTCCATCTCCGGCCGCCTGGCGATATAGTTCAGGAAGATCGGGATGATCGCGTAATAAAGGGAGCTCAGCACGATCGGATGAGCCGACGCCTCTGCCTCCACTTCGGTGACTTCATGGAGCAAAGCGAGGAAGTCCGGGTATTGGCCGGACTCCAGCAGATTGGCCAGCTGTTCCAGCTTGTAGGGCGGGATGGTGGCCGGCTTGGTCAGCTTCATCGCGGCATGCCCAGGCTGTTCGTTCAGTTGAACGAGGCGCATCTCTCCGCCCATGATCAGCTTCTGGTTCATCATGCCGTACAGCATGCTGAACCGCTGATGCGCCTCCCGCCACGGGTAAGGCTCGTGATCCACGATGATGGAGAGCTTGGTCTTCAGCAATTGATAGCAGAGCTCCTGCACCTGCTCGAAGGTCCCCATCGCATATTTCAACAGATTTCTTCTCTCGAAATGGTCCGCCTGGTTGCTTGCGCTCGCCGACCTGGACTGGATGAACCAGACGATCTTATGCTCGTCATAGGTGATGGAGGCAGTGGCGACACGGCTGGACAGGCACTCCTCCGCCACATTCTGTATGGCATAGGTGATCAGCGGCCGATCCGTCACGTCGATATGTGAAGGCCAGGCATCCACTCTGCCCAGGGCCATCAGCACGTTCTCGCTGTGGCGGAACGGGAGGTCCAGCTTCTCGAACTGTTCTCCCAGCTCCCGATTGACGCGGCGGTGTCCCTGGATCAGGGAGCGCAGGCATTCACTCTGCAGCAGCGGACGCGTCTGAACCACGCGGCTCTCCGCTTCCAGGAGCAGCCGTTGCTGCTCGAATTGCTTCTGCAGCTCGTGGATCGCCCGGTCGATGGCTTGCAGGATTTTCTCATCGCCTTCCGACTTGAGGACGTATTCGATCCCTCCCTGCTGCATGGCCTGCTGAATGTACGAAAACTCGCTGTAGCCGGACAGGAAGATGACCTTCGCCCTTGGCCAGCGCAGATTCACTTCCTGCTGCAGCTCCAGCCCGGTCATGCCGGGCATCTGGATGTCCGTCAGGACGATGTCGATCTTCACCTGCTCGAGCCTCTCCAGCGCCTCATGCGCCGAGTAAGCCTTGTACAGCTCCAGGTCCGGCCGCCTGTCCTTGATCATCTCAACCAGACTGTCCACTAGATAGGGTTCATTGTCAACTACCAGCAATCGGAACATACATGCCCTCCATGATTCAGGATGATGCTGTGATGCTTCCTGGCCGATCAGCCGAATGATCACCTTCAGGCCGCCCAGTTCGGATCTTGCGAGCGTGATGCCCGCTTCTTCGCCAAACTTCAAGCGGATCCGGCGATGGACGTTGATCAGCCCGGTCGTCTCGGCGCTCGTGCTTCGATCTGCCAACGTGTTGGTCAGAGTCTGCAACAGCTCGTCGGTCAGTTTCTCGCCGTTGTCCTCGACCACGATATGGAGCCCGCCGTCAAGCTGGGCGAAGGATATGCGAAGCTGCCAGTCATGCAGCTTCTGTTCAAGGCCGTACTTGAAAGCGTTCTCGACGATCGGTTGCAGGATCAGCCTGGGGACCATCAGCTGACGATAGGCCTGCGGAAGTTCCGCGAACTGGATGGTCAACTGCTTGCCGAAGCGCATGAGCTGGATATCCGTATATACCCTGGCGTGATTCACCTCTTTCTCCAGAGGAATCTCCTCATCCGAGGAGCGGGTGATGAACTGGAAATACTCGCTGAGATGCTGGGTGAGCGAGATCACGTTCCGGTAATCCTCGGCGATCGCCATCCGCTGCACCATATAGAAGCTGTTGTACAGGAAATGCGGATTGATCTGCGACTGCAGCTGCCTGAGCTCAAGCTGCTGCTCGCGAATGGTATGCTCGTAGACCTCCTGGATGAGCTGATTCAGACGCTCCACCATCAGGTTGAACTGACTCGACAGCACTTCAAACTCATCCTTCCAGTTATGCGTGATGCGGACGTTCAGATTGCCCTTCTGCACCTGGCGGAAGGCGTTGATCAGATTCAGCATCGGCCGGTGGATCGCCCGGATGACCAGGAGCGATGAACAGAGGATGATGATGACGGACAGGATCGATACCCCCCAGATCCATCCCCTGTACACGGTGAGCGGGCCATAGATCTCGCTCTCCGGTATGATGTAAGCGATCGTGGCCTGCAGCTCACGGGAGTTCAGGTAGAAGATGAGATGGTCCTCCTTGCCGATTCTGATCGAATGCTGGCCGCTGCTCGTCCCGATGCCTTCCACATTCAGGAGCGAATCCAGCGCCCGGGTCGCCAGCTCGCTGCCCTCGCCCTCCGTCACATGCCACGAGGCGTCATTGGAGAAGATCAGGCTGCTTCCGGTTCCCGAGGAGATTTGTGACAGGATATTCTGAATTTTCGGTATGGAGAGCGTGACCTGGATCGTGAAGACCGGATCGACCTCCCTGTTCTCCGCGTTCGCGGGATGCATCGAGCCGAGATAAAGCTTCTGTCCGTCGGTGAAGATCGGACTCTTGCCGATGCCGATATGCGCTTTCAGAAATTTCAGGTGCTCCTCCGGGAATCTCTGCTGGAGGAAATTGGTATAGATCACCCGATCCAGCATGGGGATGTCGATCATGATCTCCTCCACGAAGGCGCTGGATTCCTTGATCGTCAGCAGCTTCCTGACCACACGCTGGATGCTGCTCGTCTGCTCGATATCGGACATGACCGGCAGCAGGCTGGAGAGATATTGCAGATCATCGTCGGCGAACAGCTGCTTCTTCTGCTCCAGCAGGTGATCGACTTCCCTCTCCAGCGCGTTCATATAGAAGTTCAGGTGCGACATCGTGGAACGGGTGATGTTGTCCTTGACCGAGGCAGCTCCCATCGAGGTCACGATCAGACTCACCACATACAGGGGGATACTGGCGATCAGGCAGGAGATGATCAGCTTCGCAAGAATGGACATGCGTCGCGGGTCGTAGAACCTGGACTTGAACATGAGCGGTACCTCCCTCGTGTGCATCAGGGCGACAAGGATAGATAATCCTATCATAAGCCCGATCAGGGCTTGACCGCTACTGTTATATGATGAGATGAGTATCTTCTGTTGACGCTGGCGCTGCTCCGGAGACACCGCCTTCTCCATCTGAGGCTTATCGGGATATTGACGATCATATGACAAAAGATTGGTGACTGGCAGGAATCTTCCATATTCATATCGTATTCAGTTGGAAAATTCTATGTAGAGAGGAAAATGCATGTGAACTTTCAATTAACAGAAGCGGTGGAGCTCCTGTCGCGAACACCGCGCACCCTGGAAAGCTGGTTGTCGGGCCTGTCCGAAGAATGGCTGCTTGTGAATGAAGGAGAAGGAACATGGAATGCGAGTGAAGTCGTGGAGCATCTGGTTGAGGCGGAGAAGCATAACTGGATACCCAGACTGGAATCGATCCTGGTGGATGGCGGGAATCGGACCTTCCCCCTTTTCGATCGTTATGCCCACCTGAATGCGCCGGCGGACAGGACGATCGAGCGGAAGCTGGCTGATTTTCAGGCGCTGCGCTCCGAGAATATCCGGAAGCTTCAGACGCTTGTCACATCCGATCAGGACCTGGAACGCACCGGCTTGCATCCGGAGTTCGGCGTGGTGAAGGCGAGGGAATTGCTGTCCACCTGGGTCGTGCACGATCTGACGCACATGGCTCAGATCGTTCGGGTCATGGCCGCAAGATATCGATCGGACGTGGGGCCCTGGATCGCCTATCTGAGCGTGCTGAAGAAGTGAGGTTGATTGAGGATAAGCTTGGTAAGAGAGGCTGTGTTCGCCGGTGATGCTGATGGCGGGAGCAAGGAACAGAAGGCCACGGCGCGATCATCCTTTGGCACCGTAAACATTCCTGTATGAGCTAATTTTCAGCCTTGGACAAAAAACGGAGCGTCGATTCGTGATTGGTGGCGAAACGGCCATTTTCACACAGCTGACGGAACGTCAGTGCGTTATTTGATGATTATGGCTGCTTTTTCCGCCTGAACACGCACAATCACGCATCGTCGTTCCGTTAGCAACAACGCCATCCGCTCATCAGCAACAATCGATCAGGCTCATCATTGACTCCGAAAATCATATGAAGTTAAAAAGTTAACCTCATCGTCGTCTGGCACAGGCCATTTTTGCAAATGAGGTTAAAAAATTAACCAGAATCACCCATTCAGGATAGAAAAAATCAGGAATATAGTCAAAATTTTAACCTTATCGTGATTTCGAGGATGTTGAAACGGATGACAAAGTTAACATTTTAACTTCATTTGTCCGGAGACACAGGAGTGGAAACTGATTCAATCCGTATATCCAAAGCAAATGCTGCATTCCCTATACTTCATATGAGACCGCTCACTTCGATGAAACGCTTCTGCCTCACGCCTGGTATCGAAGCTGAACCATCCACCGTCTCTGGCCTCTTCATTATCACCTTTGAACGCCGTAGGTCCATGAACATAGGAGCAATCTGCCTGGTGCAGGGTGCATGTGTTGGTCGGCCGATCCACATTCAACCAATACACGGATATCACTCTCCATATTTTGTAATCTTCCTTTACATCATAATACGATAGAATTCAAAAGCGTGGTAGCATGAAATCGAAATCAGGACGGAGTAGGATAAGGGAAGTCATCAGAATAGCAGATAAAGAAAGAGGCAGTAAAACGCGGAGTGGTCCAGCGGTCGCAGAGTAAGCATTCGATGATCGAGATCGTGGACGGATTCGCAGAAATGCCGAAACCCCTTGATGATCAAGGGGTTTCGCTGATGACCTGTAGTGGGTTCGAACCACTGACCCCCACCCTGTCAAGATGGTGCTCTCCCAGCTGAGCTAACAGGTCGTATTCATTTGCCGCATCGCTCGTATCTCGTGGCGACAAAAAATATATTAGCAAGGAATGAAGCCATTGTCAACACGATTTGCGCATGTATTTTATTCCAGTTGAAGAACAGCAGAAGCCCCGCGCATGGCGAGGCTCCTGCACCCGATCACTCGGCAAAATCCCAAAGCGTATAGGCGATGATGCGGTATTGGTCATCCAGATAAAGCGTCATCCGATAAGGCACAACACTCGTATCCCCAAGAATGATTCCCTTGTCCGGTTCATAGATGTTGTTCATGCCCGGGTTGTTCTCAGGGTCATCTGCAATGACCACATAATAGGCCAGACCGATTCGACCTTCTGTCGATAACTCTTCAAATGATGATGGCCTTCCCAAATCATAAACATAGGCGGCCTTGTTCAGCATCGAATAGTCGGTCAGCGATGGATTCATGTACTGCAGACATCTGCCATCCGGATAGCAAATTTCGGATGTCAGTTGATACGCGCTGGCCGGAATCTGAATGGCGCTTGCGACGCTGTTCTCATAACGTTCCATCCATTTGATATATTCCTCTGGAAACTCGGTCCGCCAGGTGATCGTCATGGCTTCATAGTCAATGTCACTGCTGAATGCATAGGCGATCACGCTTCTGTCAGCATCGAGCAACCAGTCGATCGTTTCCCTGTTTCGGCTCTGCTTGTCCGCCAATAAGGGACTTTCCTCTATCGTGAGCGGATCCGGGAAGAAAAATGTATCTCCGATCACCGATTGTGCCAGATGCCTCGGGGTGTTGGAGACAACCGCTCCTCTGCGATACACCGCATTCGGGAAAGCCTGGTGAACCAGATCGGGAATCAGTTGATAAACCTCGTTCGACTCCGCGATCGACATCACGACCCGGTTCTCATAGACCTCAATCGCCCCGTTCGAAGACAAAGGGGCAGAGGCTTCCACCGCACCGATCGAGACCAACAGCTCCAGCAGCATCTGGGTGCTCCCCTTGAGCTCTGCGGACAACGCCATGCGGGAGATGCTGGCAATATGGCCGCGTGTCAGGTTACCCTCCGTCTGCCACTCGCTGTCCACGATCCCAAGCTCAATCGCTTTCTGCCTGGCGCTGTTCCACACAAAGTCCCCCTGCCTGTCATCATAACGCAACGCCCGCAGGACAAAGGTGAAATATTGCTGATCGTTGATCGGTTGATCGCTGCCAAAAGAAGTTCGGCTGATCCCGCTGGTGATCCCTTGCGCATAAGCGTACGCGACGTATCTGTCCGCCCACGCGGGCACATCATCAAACGGATGCAGGTCAGTGCTCCTTAACGCCTCTTGCTCCTTGCCGAGCAATCTGAGCAGCATGACCAGCGCTTCGACCCTGGTCGCTTCCCGTTCCAGTTCAAAGCCATTGCTCGTTCCCTTGAACAATCCAAGCTCGTGGAGATATGCCGCGTCCTCATCCACGGAGGCCGAGACCTGGGTAACCAGACACACAGACAGCAGAATAAAGGCAACCATCGTTGGCAACAATAACTTCGTCCAATGCTTGATCATCTGATTCGTTCACTCCGTTTACATGATTCCGTTTGATAGACATCGCCCGCGTTATCCGGATCCAGGTCCTGAGATGATATGATTCCCTCCCAACTTCACGCATGATGGAATTGGATGATGACGTCAAACGCCATCTAATTCGACACCGATACAACCCTTTCCTTCATTTTCCTTTACATAATTCAACATCATCATACAGAAAAAGCCCCCCGATCTTCAGCCCCCCCGAATGAATGATAGCCAGAGGACCCACCAGGCGGCGCGAGATAGATATGGACAATGACGCAAAGAAAGCGATATTGACACCGCTTCAAGGAAGCCGTTATAATTAGCACCTGGTACTAATAGCATATACCAAAATGTGGATGGAGGATCACTTCGATGATGACCGGCAAGAACATCGTAATCATGGGGGTCGCGAATGAAAGAAGCCTTGCGTGGGGGGTGGCTCGCTCATTACACCGGGCGAACGCCAGGCTCATCTTCACCTATCGGAAGGAACGCTCACTGTCCAGGCTGCAGCAGCTTCTGAACGAGGAGAATATCAGCCCCATCGCTTGCGTGCCATGCGATGCGGACGATGACCGCAGCATTGAACAGGCTTTCCGGGAGATCGGGAAGCATGCTGACCGGATACATGGTCTGGTTCATTCGATCGCCTATGCGGACAAGGAGGATCTGAAGGGCGAGTTTGTTGATACGACTCGCGAGGGGTATATGATGGCGCAGTCGGCAAGCGCCTATTCGCTGGTGGCCGTTGCCAGAGAAGCGAGGAAGCTCATGCCCGAAGGCGGCAGCATCGTCACCCAATCCTATCTCGGAGCTGAGCGGGTCGTCCGAAACTACAATGTGATGGGCGTGGCGAAGGCAGCGCTGGAAGCCTGCGTCAGGTATCTGGCGGAGGATCTGGGAAGGCAGGGGATACGCGTCAACGCCATCTCCGCCGGGCCGATCCGCACGCTGGCCGCCAAAGGGGTCAGCGGATTCAACGAGATGATGTCCGTCATCGAAGCCAAGGCGCCGCTCCGTCGCAACGTCACCCAGGAGGAAGTCGGCGACGCGGCCCTGTTCCTGCTCAGTCACCTGTCGCGCGGCATCACAGGCGAGGTGCTGCATGTCGATGCGGGATACCATATCATGGGGATCTGATCGGATCTTCTCTGCTGCCGCGCATACCGATCAGTCGAATGTCGGCGCAACCCCGTCATGTGGGGTTGACTTGCTCAGCCGCATCGTTTCTCTCGTACGCGATCAGCGTGACATCACGACCGGTCAGCTCGGCGATGGTCGCTTCCGCCCGCTTCAACAGCTCGACTGCCTCCTGCCTGTCGTTGAGCGGAGCGATCCGATAGTCGTTCGTATGGATGTCCATCTTCATACTCACTCTCCTGTAACGATGGCTGGCCCTTAGTATTCACCACACTTCAACCGGGCATACATGGAACTCAGCCATCCATCCCGGCTTCCGTTACTTCTCCAGCCAGCCGTTCTCTTCGGCGATGCGGATGGCGTCCAGCTTGTTCTTCGCCTCCAGCTTGGAGATGATCTCCGACATATAGTTGCGAACGGTGCCATGGCTGAGGTACAGCGCCTCTCCAATTTCCTTCAGCGTGGCCCCCTTCGCGGCCTGCCTGAGGATGTCGGTCTCGCGGGGCGTGAGCGGATTGGATCGCTCCCAGATCGCCAGCGACAGCTCGGGATGGATCACCCGGCTGCCCGCCGCCACCTTGCGAATCGCATCGGCCAGCTCGCTGCTCGGCCCGTCCTTCAGCAGATATCCCCGCACTCCGGCCTTGATGGCGCGCTGGAAATAACCCGACTTCGCAAACGTCGTCAGCATGATCACCTGACAAGGGTGGTTCAGCTCCCTCAGCTTCTCCGCCACCTCGATGCCGCTCATCACCGGCATCTCGATATCCAGCACGCATACATCGGGGTGATGCTTCCTGATCAGCTCCACCGCCTCCGCTCCGTT
This sequence comes from uncultured Paenibacillaceae bacterium, assembly GCA_937957685.1. Lineage (GTDB taxonomy): Bacteria > Bacillota > Bacilli > Paenibacillales > DA-C8 > Insulibacter. The sequence continues at coordinate 34,210 of CALGAO010000127.1, read as the reverse complement.
GCCGGCCTCGGCCACCACCTCGATATCTTCCTCCAGCGAAAGCAGGGTAGCCAGGGCGCTGCGGAGCATTTGTTGGTCATCCGCCAGCAGGATACGTATCACTTACGCTTCACCTCCGTGTTGTTTGCGTACGATCGGGATATGCATGGCAAGCTTCAGGCCCTTGCCCGCTTCGGATTCCAGATCCAGATGGCCCTCAAGCAGAGCCAGCCGCTGTCTCATGCCGGCAAGCCCGTTCCCCATCCCGGACGATGCTTCAGCCCGCATCTCCATCCCTTTGCCATTGTCTTCGATCATGCACCGAATCCCCGACACATCGGCCGTCAGCTCGATGCGGCATGCCGTAGCCCTGCTGTGCCTGACCACATTCGTCAGCGCCTCCCTCAGGCACATCGCGATCACCGATTCCTGCAACGGAGTGAGCGACACCCCACGGGCGGCAAGCTGATCGTCTATGGACAGACGGATATTGGCGGCCGCGCACAAGCTGCGTGCGTGCTCCCATTCCTCCGACAGGCGGACGACCTTCATGTCGCTGACCAGCTCGCGCATCCTTCGCAGGGCCGCCGTCGCCGTATGCTGAATCTCCCGCGCTTCCTGGATGGCTCTGTCGGGAGCGCGCGGCACCAGCTTCTCCACCACTTCGCCCTTCAGCGCCAGCAGGGACAGGGTGTGGCCGAGCGTGTCATGCAGCTCCTGGGCGATACGCTGCCGCTCCGTCTGCTGCGCCAGCCGTTCGATCTCCTTCGTCGCCGCCTGCAGCCGCTGGGCCATCTCCCGGTATCTTCCCGAGATCTGGACGATGTAGGGCAAGATCGCGCCTCCGAAGACCGGCGGCAGCATGAGGATGAGCCATTGCCACTGCGACAGATAGCCGGAGCCGACGATCAGCCAGACCGAGCTGGCAGCGAAGAGGATCGTGAAGACGATGATCCATCGCATCGACAGCTTCAGATACAGATTCACCATCAGGAAGATGAGATACGTATACATGGGATGATAGAGATGACCGAGCACGATCAGGATCAGGAGCTGCCCGAAGGCCATCGCTTCCGTGAACCGTTCATACCTGATGGACGCGATCTGCAGGCCGGCCATGAGGACAAGCAGCAGGAGCCCTGGCAAGAGCCTGCCGGCTGGTTCCTGCAGCATGAAATAGAGAGGAAACAGGAGATTCAACAGCAACAGATAGTCCCAGGTCTTCGTCCATTTGTCCATTCGGATGCGCTCACCCTTCCATCCTGTGTTCATTCAATCCGCGTCCCATGCACGATGTCTGGATGCGATCATCCCGGGCCATATGGCGGAAGACCAGACCAGGATCATGCCGCTAAGAAGCAGGCTCCGGGGAGAGACAACAGGACTCCCTCCCGGGCCATGGCCAAATCTATGAACCTATTATCACGGAATCCAGGTGAATCTTCAAGCGTTTTCACGCCGACGGTGCAGCATGAGGGCGATCATCAGGAACATGGCTCCATATCCGAGCAGGACCGGCACATCCAGCCAATCCACCTCCCCGCCTGCCACGATGCTCCAGGATACGCTCGCGTAGGCGTGTGAAGGCAGCATGGAGCCAACCTTCTGCATCCAGTCCGGGAACGTGCTGAGCGGCATCCACAGGCCTCCAAGCACCGACAGGCCCATATACACGAGATTCGCGATCGCGGTGGCCGCGTCGGTGTTCCGGATCATCCCGAGCAGGATGCCAAGCGCCAGGAAAGGAATGCTGCCGACCAGCAGCCACAGGCCGCTGGCGACCCATAGCCAGGCTGACATCTCCGTCCGGAAGGCGATGGCCGAATAGCCAAACATGACGGCGATGATGATCAGATGGACCAGCAGATGCGCGGCTATCTTCGCCGATGCCCAGGCGCCCGTCGACAAGGGAGTCAGCTTCATCAGTCTGATCAGCCCGTCCTTGCGCTCATAGGACAATCGGATCCCGAACTGGCCAGCCGCCGTACCGATCAGGCTGAACGCTGTCATCGACATCAGCGAATATGTCCCCCAGGTGGTACCTCCCACCTCGACCGAGGTCCCGTTCAGCACAGCGAAGATCGAATAAAAGGCGACGGGCATCAGGACGGAGAACAGCAGGAAAAATGGACTGCGAACAAGCCTGAGCATCTCAGCTCTGCTCTGTGCGACAAAAGATTTCATCGGTTGCTCCCCCCGTTATCTGCATGGGTTCCGGTCAGGCGCTGGAACACGTCCTCCAGCCTGGCCGCATGAATCTGAATATCCGTCAGAGGAATGCCGCTGCGCAACACGAGAGGCAACAGGCGGTCCGTATCCTCGCAGAACAGTTCCGTCTGCTCTCCGTACCATCTGACCTCTCTCACTCCCGGCCATTTCAGCATCAGCTGCTCGTCGAACCCTTCACCGATGATCCGGAAGGAGATCTTGCGCAGCGGCATGGCAGACTTGAGCGATTGTGGCGTCCCTTCGGCGACCAGCTGTCCGTCCGCGATGACGGCGATGTGATCAGCGACGGCATCCGCCTCCTCCAGATAGTGGGTCGTGAACAGGATCGTCTTCCCCTGCATGGCATACACCTTGAGCACGTCCCAGAACCGCATCCTGGACTCCACATCCATGCCGGTCGTCGGCTCGTCCAGGACGAGGATGTCCGGATTGCCCGCCATCGCCAGGGCGAATGCCAGCCTGCGCTTCTCTCCGCCGGACAGGGAGGAAGCGCGACGGCCTGCTTTCTGCTCCAGTCCCGAGATCATCAGCAGATGCTCGAGCGGCAAGGGATCGCGATAGTATCCCCGAAACAGCTGCAACATCTCCCGTACGCGCAGCCCGTCGGCCACCGGACTCTCCTGCAGCATCGCTCCCATGCGTTCACGCAAGGCCCGGTCACCGGCCATCTGCTCGCCGACCCTGACCGTGCCTCTCGTCGCCTTGCTCAGGCCAAGCAGGATCGAAATGGCGGTCGTCTTGCCGGCGCCATTGGGTCCGAGCAGGGCTGTGACTTTCCCGGCGGGCAAGGTGAGCGACAGTCCCTGAAGCGCTGCCCTGCTCCCGTATGTTTTCACCACTTGATCATAAACAATCGGTCCCATAAGGTTCCCCCCATAGCCATGTTCTGCTATGATCGTACCTCACAGGACCGACCGCCGTTAGAGAACAGTGTCAGCAAGTTGGCATGACATGTGTCACCTGGCATACACGATAACAAAAAAACTGCCGACATTCAGGATGTCGACAGCTTCCACTTCGGCGCACCGAAAACTCTATCCTATTCGAATGGGCCCTACAGGACTCGAACCTGTGACCAATCGGTTATGAGCCGACCGCTCTGACCAACTGAGCTAAAGGCCCTTAATTGCGGGGGCAGGATTTGAACCTGCGGCCTTCGGGTTATGAGCCCGACGAGCTACCGGACTGCTCCACCCCGCGACATTGGTAACATCACCTCTAACGGCGACAACAAATATCTTACTATATCATCACCCCGTTGGTCAAGAGGCAGACTCATCATGTTGAAATCTGCAGAGCCGCTGTCACCCGGGGGCATGTCCCCTCGCGACAGCGGCTCCATGCGGCCGGTTCACACCATGAAACGCACACCGAAACGGCCCTTGCGGGATCGGAAAACCTCGACGTGGTTGGGGCATTCGTAGCCGTAGATCCACCAGTCTTCCTCCATCCGCTTGGCCAGACAGGACGCTTGAAACTTGCTATCGTACAGCTTGCTCCAGTATACCCATCTCATGAACTTGACCACTCCGTTGACCACTTCTTATGAGATAGTATACCCGGAAGCTGCCCGGCTTAGCATGAATGTTTGGCTCCAGACTGATGATGCACAGGATGAATGCACGGCGCCTCAGCCGATCGCCAACTGCTCTCCTCGCGCTATATGGCGTCTGCGCGGTCCTGGCCGTTTTCCTCCTCATCACGCATGCGATGGGCGATTCGGCTGGACGCGGATGCGGCGATGCTGGCCACCAGATCGTCGAGGAACGTATGAACGCCCTTGCCGATCTTCGTGTCCAGGCGCTTGATGATGCCGATCTTGTCCTTATCCAGGTATCCAAACGTCGTGACCGCGATGCTGCCGTAACCAAGCACCGACCCCAGCGCCAATGTCTCGTCGCAACCGAACAGCCCTTCGTCCGACTCCACGATGGATTGCAGGGGCTCGGACAGGAGTCCTTTCTCTGCAAGCGTGTCCAATTCGATGCCGACGAGCAGCGCATGCAACACTTCCCGCTTCTCCAGCACCTTCTTGACGCTGGCCACACAGTCCTGAAGGGTCAAACCCTTGTTGTACGGAGATTGCATGACATAGGCGATCTCTGCAATATCTTCGACGGTCACACCACGTTCCGCCAGCTTCTGCAGAGCTGCTGCTTTCACTTCTTCGCTATGAACTCTTCTTTTCACCTGATCACTCTCCTCAATGCCATCTATTATATCACATTCAGCTATCAGGTTCAGGCTGAAATTTCAGTATGATCCGTCGATCCGCCGGCAGAGGTGCCGGCATTTTGCCTGCGTCGCTCCCGTTCCCCTGCTGCTCAAGCAATTGCCGGATCATCATCTGCCCTTCCGTCTCCCATTCCTGCAGGGCAAGCCCGATATCCTTGCCGTTCATCAGCACATCGTACATCTTCTGCTGGCCGATGCTTCGCACGCTCCAGTAATCCGGCAGCTTCCGGCTTAGCTCCATCTCATGAAATGCATCATCCGGCGGCAAGAGCTGCAGGAATGCATCGTGATTGTACTCCACCCCGTTGATCGGTTGATTGTATTCCTGATGTGCCAACATATAATATGCGCTTCTGGATTTGATGCGCGCATAGTCTTCACTCATGATGAATTTGATGAATTCCCAGGCATCGTCGATGTTCTCCGCATTGGCGTTGATGGCGAAGATGCCCTGGTACAGGACATTCGAGCCGATGCCGGGCGCCTCAGGATGCGTCGGCAAGGTCACCACATCCCACTCGATCGGTTCATGGTTGTCGAGGCGTTCTGCCTCCTCATTCGCTTCGATGACCCGGTGCAGATAGTTGAACGGAACGATGACCATCGCAGCTCGGCCAGACAGGAAGAGATCCCAGTCGAACGGACCGGCGCGCGGCGAAGAACGGTCCTGACCCTGAGGGATGATCTTGTCCCGGTAAAGCTCTGCGAAGGTGGCCCACACCTCCTGCCACGCCGGCGTATTCACCGTCATCTGCAAGGTATCTGCATCGATCCAGTTCAATCCCAGCGGCTGCACATAATCGCTGATAAAAGAATTCATCGTATAATAGACATCCGCAAGCCCGCCCTGATAATAGTCGAAGCTGAAGCCATACACCGGGTTCTGATCATCCTGGACCGTCACGCGTCTCGCAAGGTCGAACAGATCTTGCCAGGTCATGCGGTCCTTCGGGAACTCCACGCCCTGATCCAGGAACAGCTGCTTGTTGTAAATCACGGCAGAGGTGGAGAACATGGGCGCCAGGGCGAACAGCGTGCCATTCCCGGGTTTTCGAAGACCGTCCACGACCGCCGGCACGATTTTGTCCAGCTGAAGATCCTTCTCCTTCAGGACCATCTCATCCAGAGACAGGAGCAGATTCTCGTTGATCAATTCCTTGAGATGACCGAACTCCAGCATGACGATATCCGGGGGCGTCGGACTGGTCATCGCTTCCTTCAGCGCCGCAAGCGGATCCGTCTCATCCTCCACGGCTGTTCCGAACCAATACCTGCCCTGGTTGACCGTTTCCACCACCTCCAGTCGAATATCCCTGTGTTCGAATTCAAATAATTCCGTATATTCCCGGAACACTTCCCCGTTTGTCCCGAGATATCCGCTGCTGCTGGCCAATCGCAATGTGCGCTCCGTGGAATCGGATGCCGGGGGCCTGCTTCGCACATCCGGCCCATACAGGGATCAACATCATGCAGATCAGACCGGTCAACCACCACTTGGACATACTCCACTGAACTCTCATCTACGCATTCCTCCGATTGTCAACAATAGCCTCTATGGCAACAAAAAAACAGCCGCCTCCGGGCTAACCCGAATGCGGCGTCTGCTTTCCATCGAATGTTATCCCGCAACTTCACCTTTGGTCATGTCGATCTGAAGAGGTTGCACGATGACTTCACCTTCATCGCTCCCGCTGGCCTGTTGTTCAAGCATCTGCTGGATCAGCATCTGGCCTTCCGTCTCCCATTCCTGCAGGGCCAGCTCGATGTCCTTGCCATTCATGATCACCTCATACATCTTCTGCTGACCGATGCTCTGCACGCTCCAGTAATCCGGAAGCTTCTCGTACAGTTCCAGATCTCCGTCCGTGCTCTCCGGAGGGGACAGCGTCAGGAACGCATCATGGTTATATTCCACACCGTCGATCGGCCGGATGTAATCCTGTCGCGACAGCAGATTGTATGTGCTTCTCGATTTGACGCGCGCATAGTCCTCACCCATGATGAACTTGATGAATTCCCAGGCGTCGTCGATGTTCTCCGCATTCGCGTTGATGGCGAAGATGCCCTGATAATACACGTTCGACCCGATGCCAGGCGCCTCCGGATGCGTCGGCATGGTCACCACATCCCAGTCGATCGGCTCATAGTTTTCGACGAGATCCGCATTCCGGTTGGCCTCCGTGACCTGATACAGATAGCTGTACGGCACGATCGCCATGGCGGCCTTGCCGGACAGGAACAGGTCCCAGTCATACACGCCATCACGCGGAATGCTGTAGTCCGGCTCCTGAGGGAACACCTTCTCCTTGTAAAGGTCCGTAAAGGTGGTCCACACTTCCTGCCACTTCGGCGTGTTCACCGTCATCTGCAAGCTGTCCGGGTCTACAAAGTTCATCCCAAGGGGGAGCACATAGCTCGTCATATAATAGAACAGACTCGACAATCCGCTTTCATAGTTGGTGAAGCTGAATCCGTACACCGGGTTCTGGTCATCCTCCACCGTCACGCGGCGCGCCAGATCGAACATGTCCTGCCAGGTCATATTGTCCGTCGGGAACTCGACGCCCTGATCCAGGAACGGCTTCTTGTTGTAGATCACGGCGGAGGAATAAAACATCGGCGCCAGCGCATAGAGAGTTCCGTTGCCGGGCTTGCGCAATCCCGAGAGGACCGTCGGCACGATCGTGTCCACGCTAAAGTCCTTCTCCTTCATGATCAGCTCATCCAGGGACAGGAGCAGATTCTCGTTGATCAGCTCCTGCAGATGGCTGTAATCCACCATGATCACATCCGGCGGCGTCGGCCCGGTCATGGCTTCCTTCAACGCGGTCAGCGAATCCACCGCTTCCTCATCGGAGGCGCCGTAACCGTAGAGATACCTGCCCTGATCGACCGTTTCCACATATTCCAGCTCAATGTTCGGATGCTCGAATTCGAACAGCTCCGTATATTCACTGAACACCTCTCCGTTCATGCCGATATATCCGCTGCTGCTGGCGAAGCGAAGCGTTCTGACCGTATCGTCCGTTTCCGGGGCCTGTTTCGTACATGCCGCCAATATCGGGATCAGCATCGTGAGCACCAGGCCGATCATGAAACATCTCTTCATCGTTTGCTTCTTCATCTCTGTATTCCTCCAGTTGTGTGATCTCGGGGCTGTCTATTGCTGCGTCATGTTCCTTCATAGTCATGGCTGCTGCATGAGAACCCGGTGCTTCACCGATGATCATGACTCGGCGTCATCCGGACCTCCCGTTATGCGCCTGTGTGCAAGCAACGTGATTCCTTCTTGTGCGGCAGCCTCCGTTACAGGATTATGTATGGGCAACATCTCGCCAAGACAAAGCCGCATCCGGGCTAACCCGGATACGGCTGCTGCATACTAGGTTATTCCGTCGCTGCTGCTTCAGTTGCTTCAGAGTTCACGATAACCGGTTCTCCGGCTGCCAGCTTGATTTTTACCTCATCTGACAGACCGTAGATGCCGACATCTCCGTCTTCTCCTCTCTCTTTGCGTTCCAGCATCTCCTGGATCATCATCTGCCCTTCCGTCTCCCATTCCTGCAGGGCCAGCTCGATGTCCTTGCCATTCATGATCACCTCATACATCTTCTGCTGACCGATGCTCTGCACGCTCCAATATTCCGGTAGCTTCTCATACAGCACCTGTTCGGACGACGAATATTCCGGCGGAGACAGCGCCATAAATGCGTTCAGATTGTACTCGACGCCGTCGATCGGCTTGATATAATCTTGCCTTGCCATCAGATAGTAGCTGCTCTTCGATTTGATCCGGGCATAGTCTTCACCGGTGACGAACTTGATGAATTCCCAGGCGTCATCCAGGTTCTCCGCATTCGCGTTGATCGCGAAGATGCCCTGATAGTAGACGTTGCTGCCTACGCCAGGAGCGGCTTCGTGAGTCGGCAGAGTGACGACATCCCAGTCGATCGGTTCGTAGTTCTCGATGCGGTCCGCGCTCTTGTTGGCTTCGACGACCTGATACAGATAGCTGTACGGCACGATGGCCATCGCCGCCTTGCCGGAGAGGAACACGTCCCAGTCGAACGGACCGGTGCGCGGCTGGCTGTAGTCAGGCTCCTGCGGAAGCACCTTCTCCTTGTACAGGTCCACGAAGGTCTTCCACACCTCCTGCCACATCGGCGTGTTCGCCGTCATCTGCAGCGTCTCGGCATCGATCCAGCTCATGCCCAGCGGCTGGGTGTATACGTTCATGTTGTAAAACAGATCCCAGATGCCGCCGTAATTGTTGTTGAAGGCGAAGCCAAAGACCGGGTTCTGGTCATCCTGGACCGTCACGCGGCGCGCCAGATCGAACATGTCCTGCCAGGTCATGTTGTCCGTCGGGAACTCGACGCCCTTGTTCAGGAACAGCTGCTTGTTGTAGATGACCGCCGAGGAATAGAACATCGGAGCCAGCGCATAGAGCGTGCCATTGCCCGGTTTCCTGAGACCGTCGATAACCGCCGGCACGAAGCTGTCCACGTTGAAGTCCTTCTCCTTCATGATCAGTTCATCAAGCGAGACCAGCAGGTTGTCGTTGATCAGCTCGGGAAGGTGATTGTACTCGACCAGGATGACGTCCGGCGGAGTCGGCCCGGTCATCGCTTCCTTCAGAGCTTCCAATGGATCCACCTGTTCTTCGGTGACGTTGCCATAGTAGTACCGGCTCTGATCCACCGTCTCGATGAATTCCAGCTGGATGTTCTTGTGCTCATATTCGAACAGCTCGGTATAATCCCGGAAATATTCGCCGTTCGTCCCGGTGTAGCCGTTGCTGCTGGCGAAGCGCAGCGTCCGCACCGTGTTGTCTGTCGCCGGCGCCTGCTTCGTACAGGCTGCCAGGACAGGGATCAGCAAGGTGAGCACCAGGCCGATCATCATGAAACGTTTCATACCCCTATGATTCCTCATTTCCATTCCCCTCCAACTGATTAGGCGCTTTGATAATGATCTTCTCCCCGTCGAACTCCATCGACACCTTGTTCTCTACCTTCAGTGCCGCCAGGAATTCCTTCGGCACCTGCAGACGGCCGACCCGGTCGACGACGACGTACTCCTCATGCACGTCCTTGATCGACCGTCTCTCTCCGCTGGCGGCCAGATCGAGATTCGGATTGCGCTTGACGAACTCCGTGCTCGTCATGCCGTCGCGAATCGCGACGACGCGGTCCACCTTGCTGGCCAGAGACAGATCGTGGGTGACGATGACGATCGTGACGCCGAGCTCCCGGTTCAGCTTGCGGAAGATTCCCATGATCAGGTCGCTCGTCTGTGTATCTACAGAACCGGTTGGTTCGTCCGCGAGCAGGAGCTTCGGCCGATTCGCCAGCGAGATCGCGATGGCGACACGCTGCTGTTCGCCGCCGGACAATTGATGGAGCTTGTTGTGCATCCGATCCTTGAGCCCGACCCACTCCAGCAACTGCCTCGCATAGGCGCGATCATACTTGCCGTTCAGCATCATGGGCATCTCTACATTCTCAAGAGCCGTCAGGTAAGGAAGCAGGTTGCGGGCATTGTTCTGCCAGATGAATCCGACCGTATGGCGCTTGTACTCGACAAGCTGCTTGTCGGTGATCTTCAGCAGATCCCACTCGCCGACGCGCACCTGGCCAGCAGACGGGCGGTCCAGCCCGCCGAGTATGTTCAGCAAGGTGGACTTGCCGCTGCCGCTGTTGCCGATAATCGCCATCATCTCGCCTTCCTTGACCTCGATGTTCAGGCCCTGCAAGGCGACCACTTCCACGACGTCTGTCTTGTAGATCTTGACGAGACCCTCGCAATGAATCATCGATTATCGCTCCTCTCCAAGCTTGACCGCCTGATGTACCCTCAGACGCCTGATGTGCATGAACAGCATCGCGGCGCCGATCGCCAGCATGATGCAGACGACGATATAGATGGCGATGTCATCCTTGGCATCGAAGATCACGCGGAACGGCGGCACCTGCTGCTGCACATTCTCACTGGTCTGCAGGAACGGCAGATACAGATAGCTCGCCAGCCGCCCGATGCCCAGGCCCAGGGCGATGGACAGCCCGGCGGTGAATACCTGCTCCAGGAGCAGCATGCCGGTGAGCTGCCTTCGCGACAGGCCCATGGCTCGCAGCACGCCGAACTGCACGACGCGGCTGGACAGGTTGTAGAACCAGTACAGCAGATATCCGATCAAGGAGATGATCACCGAGATCAGGAAACCGAGACTCAGGATGCCATATACCCCTCCGCGAGAAGGATGCCTTGCCTCTGTTACCAATTCTCTCCTTACATCCTTAATAGACGAGATCTGGATGCCATTTTGTTGCAAACCTTCGATAATTGGCGCAAGCAGCGCCCCCTCCTCCATCTTGAGCCACACCTCATACGGAATCATGGGGATCTGATCATAGATATAATCCAGATTCACGATGAAGAACGGCGTCTGATCCGGATATTGCGTCGGCCAGTAAGGCACGGTGCCCACGATGACAAAGTCCAACCGGTTCTGCTGTATGACCAGGGACAGCGTATCGCCCGGCTGCAGCAGATTCTCTTCCGCGAACATCTGCGAAACGATGACCGCATTCTCGAACTGTCCCAACGCATCCAGATAGGCATACGGATGATACTTCGGATACATGTCCAGACGCCACCACGCCACAGGCGCGAACTGGTCATTCTGGATGCCCATCAGCTCGCCCTGACCCTTGGATCGGCCGGAGACGACGATGCTGGCGTTGGTTCTGAGCACCTTGGCGGCATACTTCACGCCATCGAGCGTGCGGTAGATCTCGAACGGCGGCTCCCGATAGAACATCTGCGTGGTCGGGATCGGCTGGCCGGGATTGCCCGGGTTGTTCGGCTGGTTCGGGTTGCCGGGATTGCCTCCTCCGTCGCCGCCGTCACCACCGCCTCCACCTCCGCCACCGCTTCCGCCGCCTCCGCCACCGCTTCCGCCGCCTCCGCCACCTCCGCCGAGGCCCGGATCGGTTGGCAGGCTGGCGCTGTACCCTTCCCAGACGGTCTTGACGATGACATCGGAACCGTACCGGTACAGGAGCTGCTCCGTGGAGTTCAGGTCGATCGTGCGCGCTGCCGAGGAATTGTATACCCCCATGCCCAGCGTCAGGATCAGCAGGATCATGAGCGGATAATAAGCCTTGGCCGAACGCGACAATTGTGTCAGCGTCAGATAGAGCGGCACGCGAAGCCACTTCCCGCCCAGCCAGCTGAGCAGCCGGAGGATCCAGGGGAACAGGCGAAGGAAGAAGAGCCCCAGCGCGAAGATGGAGACCGCCGGCACGAAGAACAGCAGCGGGTCCACCTGCAGCTGGTCATTCGTCAGGCCCGTCATCATCGAGATGTATTGATTCTCATAGAACATGTACCAGCCGTAGCCGGAGATGGCGAGCAGCACCACGTCGAGATAGAACCGATGCCACAGCGGCTTGCGGTCGGCTCTCGCCATCTGCTGCTTCAGGCCGACGATCGTCGAGCGGGCGAACATGATCGCCGGGATCATCGCCGAGCCAACGGCGATCAGCACCGCCAGACCGGCGTAGATGAAGGTGGTCGCAGACACGTCCACCGGGATCGCCTTGCGGTTGACGAAGGTCAGGAAGCCATCCGAGGAGCCGATGCTCTTCGCCACGAACCAGCCGAGCATCGGGCCGATGACAAGCGCCAGGCCGCCGAGCAGCAGCCCCTCCAGCAGATAGATCCAGACGATCTGTCCGGTGCTGGCGCCGCGGCTGCGCAGCACGGCGATGTCGCTGCGCTGGCGATCGAGCGATTGGCGCGCATTCATCGCGATGAAGTAGAAGACCATCACGATCATCGGCGCCGCCAACGTGAACAGCAGCATCTGCAGCCGCATGCTCTGCGAGCGGAATTCGCCCAGCATCTCCTTGAAGGAGATGGTCATGCGCGCTCCTTCAAGCTTCTGGTACACCTCGATGTCGATCCGGTCCAGCGTCGAGCTGAGCGGTGCGAGCTGACTCGTCGTGATCTCCCGCAGATCGAACACATAGAACCAGTTCGACGCGTTGAGCGAAGCGCCCATGCGGCCGAGAAGCTCCTCCTGCATCACCTTGTCGCTGATGATGAAATAGTTGGTCATCGGCTCGAAGCCCTGATACCAGTACGGGTTCGTGACATCCAGCGGCTCGAAGGAACCGACGACCTTGACGCGAAGCTGTTGCACGCCCTTGCTGGTCGACAGCTGGTAGTAGAACTCATCGCCGACGCGGAAGCTGTTGCGGCTGAGCGCCTCCTCGTACACGATCGCTTCCACGGCGCCGTCCGTGAGTTCGTCCGCGAACATCTTGCCGTTCGTAAGCTCGATATAGTCGCCGATCTCATTCATCGAGACGACGGCCATATTGCGCTTCCTGCTGTTGTCCACAGTCGACGGGTCTACGGGCGTCACGCTGGTCGCCCTGAGGCCCGTCGTCTCGACGAAGGTGTAGTACGGGAAGCCGATCATCCCGGGCACGTCATCCTGAATATAGGCATCGGCAGCCTTGTAGGCGTCAAGGTTGGTGCGGGTGTTGCCCACCGCCTGGTATCGGAACAGCAGGGAACCGGCGGGCAGGCCGGCGTTCTCCTCTTCCAGCGACTCCGAGACCAGCCGCTTCAGCGCCCCGTCCGAATACATGGGAATACCGCTCGTAAACGCCACCGCGATAATCAGGCCGAGCAGGGTGGTGAGTGTCATCCATCGCGTATTCCACATCTTGCGGAACAAAAAACGTAATAACGGCATGCCCATTATTTACCCACTACTTTCTGTCCTGGTTCCAATCCTTTGATGATTTCCACCTGCGTCGCGGTCTGCTGGCCGACTTCCACGTCCACTTCCCGCTTCGTTCCGTCTGCTTCGACAACCTGCACATAGTAGCGTCCGGACAGCGTACGGAGCGCGGACGGCGGGATGACGACCACGTTCTCCCTGCGGTCCGTGATCACCTGCACGCTGAGCGGCGTGCCGCGAGTCGCCCCTGGCGGGAGCGGCTCGTCAAGCTCCACGACCATGTAGTTATCGATCGTCTCCCGGTTGTTGTTGCGTCCGCCCCACGGATCCCATGGATTGTAGTTCTGGTTCTGCTTCTCGACGGGCAGGCGGGCCACCTTGCCCTTGAATTCGCCATGATTGTTGATGGAGACGATCGCATCCATGCCCACCGCGACCTTCGACTTGTCGCTGGAGCTGCTCAGATCAGCGGCCACGGCGAGCTGATTCAGGTCGGAGATCACCATCACCGCCTGATAAGCCTGAACCTGGTCTCCCTTGCTGTACAGGATCGAGACGATCGTGCCGTCGAAAGGCGCGACCAGCTTGGCGCGCTCGATCTGTTCCTCCAGCTCGACGAGCTCCAGGCGCTTCGTCTCGAAGTCGATCTTCGCCTGTTCCAGCTGATCCGGCGGAATCTCGTCCGCCTGGCGGAGGATCTCGATCATGTTCAGCTCCTCGCTGCGCATCTGCAGCCGCTTCTGGCGCAGCTGGTTCTCCAGCTGGGTCGTGTCCAGCTCGGCGAGCAGCTGTCCCTCCTGAACCTCCTGGCCGGTCTGCACGTAGATGTCGCGGATGCGGTAGCCGTCACTGACGAAGAACAGCTCCTCCTCCCGCATCGACATGATCTTGCCGGTAGCTCTCACCTTGGTCTCGATCGTTCCTGTCGTCACCGTGTATTCGGGCTTCTTCGCGATCGTTGGCGGCGTAATCGTTGGAAGCTGCTCCTCCAGCTGTTCCTCCGGAAGCAGGGAACAGCCGCTGAACGTCATCATGGCAAGCGCCAGGACGATGATCCATCCTTTTCTGATCAGTGCGTTACGAGACGAATTTTCCGTCCACCATTTGATAGACATGGTCAGCAACCTCCATTATAGTCGGGTCATGTGTTGTCATGCAGATCGTGATCTTCTCCGTTTCAATAATGTCGCGGAATACGCGCATCACCTGCGCGCCCATCTGCGAATCCAGCTCGGCGGTCGGCTCGTCGGCGAGGATCAGCTTCGGCCGATGCGAGATCGCCTTGGCGATGGCCACCCGTTGCTGCTCACCGCCGGACAGCTCGTAAGGTCGATGGTGCATCCGTTTCCCCAGGCCCACCAGCTCCAGGCAGTGCCGGATCCGCTGATCCCACTCTGCGCGCGGCGTTCCGGCCATGCGCAGCGAGAGCTCCACATTCTCATAGGCGGACAGCAGCGGCATGAGGGCATAGGTCTGGAAGATGAAGCCGATCTCCCTGCGCCTGACGGCTGTTCTCTGATCGTCGTTCCATTCATGGAAGGGCTGGTTCTGGAAGTAAATCTCGCCGCGGGTGGGCGTATCCAAGCCCCCGATCAGATTCAGCAGCGTCGTCTTGCCCGAGCCCGACCGGCCGCGCAGCATGACGAGCTGCTTCCAGCCAAGCTCCATATCGATCCCTTTCAGCACTTGTATCTCCCTGGAGCCGACATGGAAGACTCGCTCCACACCCCGCACCACCAGCAGCTTCTCGGTGGGCGGCTTCCATTCAGCCTGGGCGTTGTCAGCCGTTGGCGCAGCGGCGCTTGCGGCAACAGCCTCGTGATGATGCGGCGATTCGTCAGAATTGATCCTCTTGCGACGAAACCAGGCCATTCCCAACTCTCCCCTTTAAAGATTCAACCTTAATGTATGACGAACAGCGACAGGAAAAAGTTACACGTTTCATGAAAAAAAGTTGGACAAGTCGCCTGACCCTCTCTTCCGCACAGAGCAAAAAAGCCGCCCTTGTGGGGACGGCATCACGTACGTCATGAGAGTAGGCTGTATCCCGGGCTGCAGCTTACGCGCCGTAGCTCTCCGGGTCTTCCTTCCAGCGATGCAGCAGCGCCAGCTCTTCCTGGTCGATCGAACCGCTGGCTGCCGCCTCCTGGATAAGGGCAGAGTAATTGCTCAGCGTGTGCAGGGCGATGCCCGCATCGCGGAACGCCTGGGCAGCCGATTCGAACTCGTAAGTGAAGATCGCGGCCACTGCGAGTGCATGCCCGCCTTCCGCGTTGACGGCGTTGGCGACTCTGAGCGAGCTGCCGCCGGTGGAGATCAGATCCTCGATCACCACGGTCTTCGCTCCTTCCCTGAGCACGCCCTCCACCATGCGTCCCTGGCCATGGCCCTTCGGCTTGCTGCGCACGTACACCATCGGCAGCTTCAACCGGTCCGCGACCAGCGCCGCATGCGGAATGCCGCCGGTCGCCGCGCCGGCGATCAGCTCCGCGCCGGGATAATGCTCCCTGATCAGGCTGACGAAGCCGTCCGCGATCATCTCCCGAATCTCAGGATAGGAGATGGTCAGTCGGTTGTCACAATAGATCGGCGATTTCAGCCCCGACGACCACGTAAAAGGCTGCTTCGGATTCAGGCTGACCGCGCCGATCCTGAGCAACGCCTGCGCGATGTCACGGGCTCTTGACTCTGATGCTTGCATCTCTTCACGCTCCTTGCTTGATCGTTCATGGATTGACCGTTCCTGTTATTCATTCATTTCTCGTATCTCAGCCCGATTCGGCCAGGGTTTCCGCCATCTCAGCCACGATCGCTTCGGCGGCCTGCCTGGGCGACGGTGCGGCGGTGATCGGCCGGCCGACGACGATGTAGTCGGTGCCCTGGCGCATCGCTTCGCCCGGAGTCATGATGCGCGACTGGTCGCCCGCATCCGCGCCTCGCGGACGGATCCCCGGCGTGACCGTGACGAACGCCGCCCCGTTGGCCTCCTTGATCCGCGCCACCTCTTGCGCCGATGCCACCACGCCTGCCAGCCCAGCCTGTCTGGCCAGTCTGGCGTAGTGCAGCACAGCATCCTCCACCGTGCCGGGCACGCCGATCTCCTCATTCAGCGTGCGCTGATCGGTGCTCGTCAGCTGGGTCACCGCGATCACCACCGGCTCGCTCTGCGCGGTGCCGGCTTGCCTGGCTGCCTCCACACCCTGAAGGGCTGCCTCCCTCATCCGGAGGCCGCCCGCCGCATGAACGTTGAACATGTCAACCCCCATGCTGGTGATGCTCTGCGCCCCGCCTCTGACGGTATTGGGAATATCATGCATCTTCAGATCGAGGAATACCCGGTAACCATCCCGCTTCAGGCGCTCGACAAAGGCCGGGCCAGCTGCATAGAACAGCTGCATCCCGACCTTCATGTAGCACGGTATGCCTCGCAGCTCATCCAGCAACCTCTCAGCTGCCCGGGCGTTCGGGTAATCGAGCGCCACGATCAGTCGTTCTGCTGCGATAACGTTCAATCAGGGAACCCCCTTCTATGTCCTGCCGTTCTGACCCCGCCGCCAGCGGTCCCCCTCAGCCGATGCGCCGACAAGCTGCCGACAGATTGCGGCAGGCTCGTCAAGCGACGGTTAAGGTTGCTTGCTGGCGGCAGGGAGTTCGATCCTCATACAAGAGCCGTTTGCACGGGCATCGGCGCGGAGGAGAAGTTGATCGTCTCCAGCATCTGCAGCAGCGCGCGCACCGTGTCTAGCGAGGTCATCACGACGACCCCGTTCTCGACCGCCTCGCGGCGAATGCGGAATCCGTCGCGCTCCGGCGTCTTGCCCTTGGTCAGCGTATTGACGATCAGATGGGCTTCGCCGCTGCGGATGAGATCTAGGATATTCGGCGAGCCTTCGCTCAGCTTCTTCACCCTCGTCACATACATGCCCTTCTTCTCCAGGGCATCCGCCGTGCCGCTGGTCGCCATGATATGGTAGCCGAGGCTTGCGAAGCCCTTGAGCAGCTCCGCCGCTTCTTCCTTGTCCTTGTCCGCCACCGTCGCGATGATCGTGCCGTTCGGCGGAATCTTCATGCCTGCGCCGATCAGACCCTTGTACAGCGCCTTGGCGAAGATCACGTCGCGGCCCATCACCTCGCCCGTCGACTTCATCTCCGGCCCGAGCGTCGGCTCTACGCGGCGCAGCTTGGCGAAGGAGAACACCGGCACCTTCACCGAGACGAAGTTGTCTTCCTTCCACAGGCCGGTCTCATAGCCGAGATCCTTCAGCTTCGTGCCGAGGATGGCGCGGGTGGCCAGGTTCGCCATCGGAATGTTGGTCACCTTGGAGAGGAACGGCACCGTGCGCGACGAACGCGGGTTGACCTCGATCACGTATACCTGGTCCTGATAGATGACGAACTGGATGTTGACGAGACCGACGACCTTGAGCGCGCGGGAGATTCTCACCGTGATGTCGACGATCTGCTGCTTCAGCTCTTCAGAGATCGTCTGCGGCGGATACACGGCGATCGAGTCGCCGGAGTGCACGCCCGCGCGTTCCACATGCTCCATGATGCCCGGGATCAGCACCGTCTCACCGTCGCAGATCGCGTCGACTTCCGCCTCCTTGCCGAGCATATAGCGGTCGATCAGCACCGGATGCTCCGGATTGATCTTGACGGCTTCCTTCATGTAGCTCAGCAGCTCGTTGTCGTTGTACACGATCTCCATCGCCCGTCCGCCAAGCACGTAGGATGGGCGCACCAGCACCGGATAGCCGAGCTTGGCCGCCGCCCCCACCGCTTCCTCGACGGAAGTGACCGTCGTGCCCGGAGGCTGCGCGATGTTCAGGCTGGACAGAAGCGCCTCGAACTTCTTGCGGTCCTCCGCGGTGTCGATGCTCTCCAGGCTCGAGCCGAGGATGCGCACGCCCGCCGCCGCCAGCTTCCCGGCCAGGTTGATCGCCGTCTGTCCGCCGAACTGCACGATGACGCCGATCGGCTGCTCCTGCTCGATGACGTTCATCACGTCCTCGAAGAACAGCGGTTCAAAGTACAGTCGGTCGGAGGTATTGAAGTCGGTGGATACCGTCTCCGGATTGTTATTGATGATGACCGCCTCATAGCCCGCCTGTTGGATCGCCCAGACGGCATGAACTGTCGAATAGTCGAATTCGATGCCCTGACCGATGCGGATCGGTCCGGAGCCGAGCACGACCACCTTCTGCTTGTCGGTATGGATCACTTCATTTTCCGTTTCATAGGTCGAGTAGTAATACGGCGTGGAGGCTTCAAACTCGGCCGCACACGTATCGACCATCTTGTATACCGGCTTGATGCCGAGCGCGAGGCGATGCTCGCGAACCGCCTGCTCCGTCGTCAGAGGCGCGCCGGGACTTGTCGAAGCGCGCAGCTCGGCGATCGCCCGGTCGGTGAAGCCCTTGCGCTTCGCTTCAAGCAGCAGCTCGTCGGTGAGCGGTTCGTACTTGATGCGCTTCTCAAATTCCACCAGGCCCTGCAGCTTGGTGAGGAACCACCAGTCGATCTTCGTCAGCTCCTGCACCTGCTGGACGGTATATCCGCGGCGGAACGCTTCGGCGATCAGGAACAGCCGCTCGTCGTCCACCTTGACCAGCCTCGTGCGCAGCGTCTCATCGTCCAGCGTCTCGGCGTCCTTCAGATAGAGGCGATGCACGCCGATCTCCAGCGAGCGCACGGCCTTCTGGATCGATTCCTCGAAGGTGCGGCCGATCGCCATCACTTCGCCCGTCGCCTTCATCTGCGTGCCGAGCTTGCGGTTCGCCGTCGTGAACTTGTCGAACGGCCAGCGCGGGATCTTCGACACGACGTAGTCGAGCGTCGGCTCGAAGCAGGCGTAGGTCTGTCCGGTTACCGGATTGATGATCTCGTCGAGCGTGTAGCCGATCGCGATCTTCGCCGCCATCTTGGCGATCGGATAGCCGGTCGCCTTCGACGCCAGCGCCGAGGAGCGGCTGACGCGAGGATTGACCTCGATGACGTAATATTGGAAGCTGTGCGGGTCAAGCGCGAACTGCACGTTGCAGCCGCCCTCGATGTTCAGCGCGCGGATGATCTTCAGCGAAGCCGAGCGCAGCATCTGATACTCGCGGTCCGACAGCGTCTGGCTCGGCGCGACGACGATCGAATCGCCCGTATGCACGCCAACCGGGTCGATGTTTTCCATGTTGCAGACGACGATGCAGTTGTCGTTGGCATCGCGCATGACTTCGTACTCGATCTCCTTCATGCCGGCGATGCTCTTCTCGATCAGACATTGGCCGATCGGGCTGTAGCGCAGGCCGTTGGCCACCACTTCGAGCAACTCTTCCTCGTCATGGCAGATGCCGCCGCCCGTGCCGCCCAGCGTGTATGCCGGACGGACGATGATCGGATAACCGATCTCGTTCGCGAAGTCCACGGCCTCCTGCACCGTGGTGACGATCGTGCTCTCCGGCACCGGCTGATCCAGCTCGCGCATCAGGGCGCGGAACAGGTCCCGGTCTTCCGCGCGTTCGATCGCGGAGAGCTGCGTGCCGAGCAGCTTCACGTTCTCTCTCTCCAGGATGCCCGCCTTGGCAAGAGCCACGGCCATATTCAGCCCCGTCTGGCCGCCGAGGGTCGGCAGGAGGCCATCCGGACGCTCCTGACGGATGATCTGCGCGACGAAGTCGAGCGTGATCGGCTCGATGTATACCTTGTCAGCCATATGGGTATCCGTCATGATCGTGGCCGGGTTGCTGTTGATGAGCACGACCTCCAGGCCTTCTTCCTTCAGCGCCTGGCAGGCCTGCGTGCCCGCATAGTCAAATTCCGCCGCTTGTCCAATGACGATCGGACCGGAACCGATGACGAGTATTTTCTTCAGGTCTTTATTTTTCGGCATATGCGAGTTCTCCCTTCCGGTTGGCCGCAGCTGCGAATTGCGCCTGCTTCGGCAATTCGGACAAGCTGGCCTTGTGTGCGTGAATCATATCCAGGAAATCGTCGAACAGATAGCTGGAATCATTTGGTCCCGGCGATGCCTCCGGGTGATATTGGACGGAGAATGCCGGATATGTCGTATGACGGACGCCTTCAATCGTGCCGTCGTTGTTGTTGATATGGGTGATCTCCAGTCCGGTTCCCTCAACGGAGCTCTCCATCACGGTGAAGCCGTGATTCTGCGAAGTGATGTAGCAGCGATTCGTCCTGAGATCCTTGACCGGATGGTTGCCGCCGCGATGGCCGAACTTCAGCTTCGTGGTGTCCGCGCCGCAGGCCAGGGACAGCAGCTGATGGCCGAGGCAGATGCCGAAGATCGGATATTCGCCGAGCAGGGCAGCGATCGTCCTGACCGCGTAACCGACGTTCTTCGGATCCCCTGGGCCGTTGGACAGCAGGATGCCGTCCGGGTGGAGGCGACGGATCTGATCCGCGGTCGTATCGTGCGGAACGACCACCACGTCGCAGCCGCGCTTCGTCAGCTCGCGCAGGATCCCGCTCTTGGAGCCGAAGTCCATCAGCACGATGCGCTCCTTGTCGCCAGGGCTGGAGAAGATCGTCTTCGTCGAGGCGCGCGCCACCTGATCCGTCATGAACTGGTAGGCGCCGAGCCGCTCGGCCAGCTCCTCGATCCGGGCGTTCGATGTGGTCAGCACGCCCTTCATCGTCCCCGCATGGCGGATCTTGCGCGTCAGCATGCGCGTGTCGATGCCGCAGATGCCGGGAATGCCGTATTCCTTCAGCAGATCGTCCAGCGTGTACTGGGCGCGCCAGTTGCTCGGCACCAGCTCATGCTCGCGCACCACGAATCCGTGAATCAGCGGCCTGGTCGCTTCGAAGTCATCTCTGCTGATGCCGTAGTTCCCGATCAGCGGGTAGGTCATCGTCACGATCTGCCCGCAGTACGAAGGATCGGACAACAGCTCCTGATAACCGGTGATCCCGGTGTTGAATACCACTTCGCCGAAAGACTCCGTCTCACTGCCGAAGGCCTTGCCGACGAACAGCGTTCCGTCTTCCAATAACAGTCTTGCCTGCATGTTTATCATCCCTTCACTCGATCTGCTTCCTTGGTTGCTGCTCATTCCGTATATGAAACGCCGTATATGAAACGTTCACGTTGCCAACGTCCGAATCTCCTTCAGTCCTGCTGCCAGACCACCTTGCCATCCACGATGGTGAGCAGCGGCCAGCCCTTCAGCTTCCAGCCGATGAACGGCGTGTTCTTCCCCTTGGAGAGGAAGTCCTCCGCTCTGACCTCCCTCTCCGTGTCGAGATCGATCAGCGTCAGATCGGCGATGGCCCCTTCCTCCAGCCTGCCGTAAGGCAATCCGAATACTTCCGCGGGCTTCACCGTCATCTTCTCCAGCAGGAAGCCAAGCGTCCAGCGTCCGCTGGCGACAAACTTCGTGTAGAGCAACGGGAAGGCGGTCTCCAGCCCGGTGATGCCGAACGGCGCCTTCTCCAGGCCGCGCGCCTTCTCCTCCGCGCTGTGCGGGGCATGGTCCGTCACGATGATGTCGATCGTGCCGTCCTCGAGCCCGCGAATGCAGGCCTCCACATCCCGCTTGCTGCGCAGCGGCGGATTCATCTTCCAGTTGGCGTCCAGCGTGTCCGGGATATCTTCGTCGCAGAGCAGCAGGTGATGCGGACAGACCTCCGTCGTCACCCTGACGCCGATCTCCTTGCCCAGACGCACGAGGCGAATCGACTGCTCCGTGCTGATATGACATACATGATAATGGACTCCCGTCGCTTCGGCAAGCAGAATATCCCGTCCGACGTGGATCGCCTCCGATTCGTTCGGGATGCCCTTCAGCCCGTGGCGTCTCGCGAACTCGCCTTCGGTTACGGCCGCGCCAACGACCAGCGTGTCGTCCTCGCAGTGGGCGACGATCGGCTGGCCGAGCGAGGCGGCGAGGCGCATCGCATCCTTCATCATCTGTGCGCTCTGCACGCCGACGCCGTCATCCGTATACCCGATGGCGCCCGCTTCCTTCAGCGCGGCGAAGTCCGTCAGCTCCTGCCCCTGCTCGCCCCTGGTGATGCAGGCGTAGGTCAGGACGCGCACCGCGCCTTCCCGGCTGGCCTTGTCGTAGACGTACCTGACCGTCTCCGGCTGGTCGATGACCGGCTTCGTATTCGGCATGCAGGCCACCGTGGTGAACCCGCCGCGAGCTGCGGCCCGCGTGCCGGTCGCGATCGTTTCCTTGTACTCCAGACCGGGATCGCGCAGATGGACGTGCATGTCGATGAACCCCGCCGAGAGCAGATGCCCCCGGGCGTCGATCACCTCGTGACCGGTCATGTCCGGCTCATCGCCTGCATCCACGATTTTCCCGATCTTGCCCTGCTCGATCCATACGGATTTATGCTCAAGCTCATTGGTATGGCGGTTCAGCACCTTGGCGCCCTTGATCCATATTCCCATGGTTTCCTCCTGAGTATCTTATTGTATATTTATTCATCCGCCGGTTGCTTGCTCCTGCGAGCGCACCCTGTCGCGGCGAGCCATGCTCCCTTGATCAGCCCTGCAGCGCCCGCTCGATCACGGCCATGCGGATCGGCACGCCGTGCGAGATCTGCGTGAAGATGCGCGACTGCTCATGCTCCACCACTTCATCGTCGATCTCGACGTTGCGGTTCACCGGCGCCGGATGCATGATGATCGCATGCGGCTTGATCCGCTTCACCCTGTCCACCGTCAGGCCATAGTGCTCGCGGTAGTCTTCCGCGCTCTTGATCAGCCCGGTGTCATGCCGCTCGAGCTGGATGCGCAGCATCATGACGACGTCGGCCTGAAGTGCCTCCTCCATCGACACGTATTCGACCAGGCCGTCCAGATCAGGCGCGGTCATGTTCGGCGGGGCGCAGAAGCTGACCTTCGCTCCCATCGTCCTCAGCCCCCACAGGTTCGAGCGCGCCACGCGGCTGTGCAGGATATCGCCGATGATCGCCACGTGCAGCCCCTTGATCTCGCCGAAATGCTTCCGCATCGTGTACATGTCCAGCAGCGCCTGGGTCGGATGCTCGTTGTTGCCGTCGCCCGCGTTGATCAGCGGGATCCTGATCTTCTGCGTCAGCTCCTCCAGCACGCCCACCGGCTTGAGGCGGATGACGCCGGCGTCGATGCCCATCGATTCCAGCGTTCGCACCGTATCGTAGATCGATTCGCCCTTCTGCACGCTGGAGACGGCTGCCGAGAAGTTGAGCACCTCGGCGCCGAGCCGCTTCTCCGCCACCTCGAAGGAGAATCTCGTGCGCGTGCTGTTCTCGAAGAACATGTTGGCAACAAACTTGCCGGCCAGCTCACCGGTCACCTTGACCGGGAAGTTCTCCCAATATGCGGCTCTGTCCAGGATCGCTTCTATCTCCTGCCTGCTGACTCCCTTGAGCCCGAGCAGGCTTCTCGATTGGATGAGTTGTGTGGTTGTCATAATCTCTGTCCCCCTTGTTGGATGACGACCTGGTCGATGCCGTCCTTTTCCTGCAGCTTGACGATGATCTGTTCCTGCCTTGAAGAGGGAACATTCTTGCCCACGTAGTCGGCGCGAATCGGCAGCTCGCGATGTCCTCTGTCGACGAGCACCGCCAGCTGGATCATCCTTGGCCTGCCATGATCGATCAGCGCGTCCATCGCGGCCCGGACCGTCCGGCCGGTATACAGCACATCGTCGAACAGGATGACCGTCTTGTTGTGCACATCCAGCGGGACGATGCTGCTCTCCAGGGCGGAGTTCTGCGCGACCGCGCCCAGATCGTCCCGGTAGCGCGTGACGTCCAGCTCCGCGACCGGCACCTGCACGCCTTCGATGCTCTGGATTCGCTCCGCGATCCGCTTTGCCAGGTAGATGCCGCGCGTGCGAATCCCGATGAACTGACAATCGGTGACGCCCTTGTTCCTTTCCAGGATCTCATGGGCGATACGGGTTAACGCTCTTCTGATCGACGTCTCGTCCATCAACTCATGACGGGCTTCCGTTACCATTCCATTGACGCCTCCTTCATTGGATCTCGTCGTTAACCGGCAATTGTTCGCGTCCGTGCATGCAAAAAAACTCCTTGCCGGATGGGCAAGGAGCTTCTGCTCAGCTTCACAAAATGACCGCATGCAAGCATGACGACCCAGTCGTCATGCGTTGTACACGACCTTATCGCAAACCTTGCCAGCCTCACGGGACTGTATTTAAAGGTTCTGTTTGATTAATAGGATTATCCCACGATGATGTTGCCTTGTCAAGTGTTTTGCTGCGTCGAAGAGACAGGGTTCCTGTCGCCATGACAGGATGCGACAGTCATTCGACACGCACCGCGCCTCAGCTGTTGTCACAGGCTGCTGACGAAGCGCGCGAGCCGGTCCAGCGCCTCGCTCAGCACGTCCATCGAGCAGGCGTAGGAGATGCGGATGTACCCCTCTCCGAAGGGAGAGAAGGCGTCACCCGGCACCACCGCCACGCGCTCCCGGTCGAGCAGCTCGTAAGCGAATGCCTCCGACGTGCGCCCGAACCTCCGGATCGACGGGAAGATATAGAATGCGCCTTCGGGTTGCACCACATCGAAGCCGGCTTCAACGAGCCGTCTGTATGCATAATCGCGCCTTTCCTCATACGCCTTGCGCATCGGAAGCGCGTCATCGATCCCGGCGGTGACCGCCTCCAGCGCCGCATACTGACTGATCGAGCTGGCGCAGGTGACGTTGTACTGCAACACCTTCACCATATGGCGCGCGATCGTCTCCGGCGCGAAGGCGAAGCCGATGCGCCAGCCGGTCATCGAATGGGACTTCGACAGACCATTGATGACGATCGTCTTCTCCCTCATACCGGGCAACGCGGCGATCGAGACATGCGGCCTGCCGTACACCAGCTCGCTGTAGATCTCATCGGAGATGATGAAGAGCTCCCGATCGGCCAGCTCCTGGGCGATGGCGGCCAGCTCCTCCGGCGTGAAGACCGCCCCCGTCGGATTGGACGGCGAAGCGAGGATGACGGCTCTCGTCCGCTCCGTCAAGCGCCCCCGGATCGCCTCCGCGGTCATCTTGAAGCCGGTGCCGGTCGTATCGACATGCACCGGCTCGCCGCCGCACATGCGGATGAGCGGCTCGTAGCCGGGATAGACCGGTCCGGGGAGGATGACCTCGCTGCCCGGCGTCACGATCGTGCGCAGCGCCATATCCAGCGCCTGGCTGGCGCCGATCGTGACGAGCACCTCACTTGACGGGTCGTAATCCAGTCCGTACTTGACGCGAACATACCGGGCGGCAGCCTGGCGAAGCTCCGGCAGCCCGGCATTGGGCGTGTAGACCGTCTTGCCGCTGTCCATCGCCCGTTTGGCCGCCTCGATGATGTGCTGCGGCGTGGGGAAATCCGGCTGCCCGATCGTCAGCGACAGCACATCGCTGTACCGGGCGACGCGATTGGCCATCTTGCGGATGCCGGATACCTCGATATTTCTCACCTGCGGGTGAATCCATTGTTCCATATCGCTTAACACCGTCCATGATCAGGTAGAAGATGGGTGAGCAAAAAGGCTGGGACGAAAACATACCCGTTTCCACCCCAACCTTCCCTGCGAACACATAACGTTGATGATCCTCTGTATCGTTGATCCACTGCGGCGATCCTTCGCCTCATCCCTGCTGCGACTTCCAGGTGATGTAGCGGGTCACGACGCTGATCGCCAGGTCGATCGCCTCTTCCTTCGGCTCGAGCTTCGAGTGATGCAGCCCGTACGGCGAATCCACGCCCAGCCAGAACATGAAGCCCGGTGTCTCCTTCAGGAAATAGCCGAAGTCCTCGCCGGTCATCGATTCGCTGCATTCGATCAGCTCCATCCGCTCACCGGGGGGCGCATCCAGCTGCTCGCCTCGCATCCATCGCATGAACTCGGCGGTCAGGTCCTCGTGATTGTAGACCTGATGGTAGATCGCGCCGTAATCGACCGCGGCCTCGCAGCCATAGCCCGCCTCGATGCCGCGCAGGATCGCCTCGATCCTGGACTTCACCGCATCCATCGACGCCTCGGACAGGGTGCGGATCGTGCCCTCCAGGCGCACCCGCTCGGCGATCACGTTCTGCCTTACGCCCCCGTCGATCCTGCCGATCGTGATGACGGCGGAGTCGAGCGGATTCACATTGCGCGAGATGATCGTCTGCAGCTGCAGCACCAGCTGCGATGCGGCGACGATCATGTCATTCGCCTGATGCGGGTAGGCGGCGTGCCCGCCCTTCCCCTTCAGATCGATGAACAGCTCGGACGTGTTGGCGAACAGGATGCCCGGCTTCGTCGCCAGCTGTCCGACCTTGTATTCCGGCGCGATGTGCAGCGCCAGGATGAGGTCCGGCTTCCAGGCCTGATATTCCTCGCTTCGCATCATCGGCTCTGCGCCGCCGGGTCCTTCCTCCGCCGGCTGGAAGATGACGATCACATCGTCCTCGATCGGATGCAGGACGAAGTGCGTCACGATGCCCAGCGCGATCGACATGTGCATGTCATGGCCGCAAGCGTGCATGTAACCCGGATGCAAGGAGCGGAACTCATACGACGTCTCCTCCTCGATCGGCAGCCCGTCGATGTCCGTGCGATAGGCGATGCGCCGCTTGCCTGCCGTGCCCTTGATCCTGGCCAGAATGCCGGTGCGCCACGTCCTGATCTCCAGCCGCTCCTGCGGCAGGCTGCTCAGGTAATCAAGCAGCAGCGCCTGTGTCTTAAACTCCTGGAATCCCGGCTCGGGGATCCGGTGAAGCTCCTTGCGAATGTCCGCAAACTTGCTCATGACGCATGCTCCTTTCAACATGACAGGCTCGTCATGCGTTTATTGGCTGTTGCCCAGATCGCGAAGGCCCTCAACGATCACTGTCTTCGATTTGGTCTTCTCATCCACCATCTTGATGACCTTGGCCGGCACTCCGGCGACGACCGCATTCGGCGGCACGTCCTCGATGACGACGGCCCCGGCCGCGATGACCGCGCCCTGTCCGACGCGCACGCCTTCCAGGATGACGGCATTGGCGCCGATCACCACATTGTCCTCGATGACGACCGGCTGCGCTGAAGGAGGCTCGATGACGCCCGCGAGAACGGCCCCTGCGCCGATGTGGCACATCTTGCCGACCTGCACGCGGCCCCCAAGGGTCGTGTTCATGTCGATCATCGTGCCCGCCCCGATATGGCAACCGATGTTGATCACGGCGCCCATCATGATGACCACGTTGTCCTCAATCGTCACCTTGTCCCGGATGATGGCGCCCGGCTCGATGCGGGCGTTGATGTTCTTGAGGTCGAGAAGCGGCACGCCGGAATTGCGGCGGTCATTCTCCACCACATAGTCCTGGATCGACGACTTGCTCTCCTCAAGCAGCGCGCTGACCTCCGCCCAATCGCCGAAGATCACGCCGCCGTCGGCATGGTCGAACACCTTGATGCTCGGCTTGCCCGACACGTCAGCCAGCTTACCTTTATAATATACTTTCACCGGAGTTGTTTTCTTGCTGTTCTTGATAAAATTGATGACTTCCATCGTTTGTTCCATGTTGGACATGCGATATTCTCTCCTATCATGTTCATAATATGGGCAAGGATTCATCATCCTGATGAAACGTGCTCATGGCCATCCCAGTCACAAGAGGTCAACGCAGGAGGGATCAGTTCGATCCAGGGCGCAAGTCACGCCGGCCGGCAGACCGTGAGCCTCATGCCATCGCCCTGAGGCGGGTCAGCAGCGCCTGCATATCCTCCGGAAGCGGCGCCGCAAATTCCAGATATTCGCCGCTGGACGGATGGACGAAGCCGAGCACGGCGGCATGCAGAGCCTGTCCGTCGATGAAGCGCGACCTGTCCTTCTCCCGGCCGTACAGCGGGTCGCCGACGAGCGGATGTCCGATAAACTTCATATGTACGCGAATCTGGTGCGTGCGCCCGGTCTCCAGCGCCAGCTCCAGCAAGGTGAAACTGCCGATATGCTCAAGCACCGCAAAATGCGTCACCGCGTGCTTGCTGTTGCGATCCGTCACCGTGAACATCTTGCGGTCCTTCGGATCCCTGCCGATCGGCGCATCCACCGTGCCTTGCAGATGCTCGACGCGGCCATGCACCACGGCCAGATATTTGCGGGTGATCGAATGCTCCTTGAGCTGCGCGGAGAGCGACGCGTGCGCGCGGTCATTCTTGGCCGCCATCAGGAGACCGGACGTATCCTTGTCGATGCGGTGCACGATGCCGGGCCGCATGACCCCGTTAATGCCGGACAGATCCTTGCAGTGGTACAGCAGCGCGTTCACCAGGGTTCCGGAATAATGGCCGGGCGCCGGATGCACGACCATGCCGCGAGGCTTGTTGATGACGATCATGTCCGGATCCTCATAGACGATATCCAGCGGGATATCCTCCGGCTCCACGTCATACTCCTCCGGCTCCGGTATGTTCACGGCGACCTCGTCGCCGGATGCCGCCTTGTAGTTCGGTTTCACCGTCTTGCCGTTGACCGTGACCAGACCATCCCTGATCCATTGCTGCACCGTCGTCCGGGATACGTCGTCGATCGAATCGGCGACCAGCTTGTCGATGCGTTCCCCCGCATCTTCGTCGGCCACGCGCCAGATCAACTGATCTTCCGTATCAGGCTGGGCCTTGTGGATGTCTGTCATGCCTTATCCCCTGCCTTCATGCCGTGATCTCCTTCTTGCCATGGCGGCTGCCGAGCAGCGCATCGAGGATCAGGATACCCGCTCCGATGACGACACCCATATCCGCGATGTTGAAGATCGGATAGGTATAATCGACGTCGAGCCCGAACAGGGTGAACTCAAAGTGAAATTTCAGAAAGTCCACGACCTCACCCGTCGCCAGACGATCGATGAAGTTGCCGATCGCTCCACCGAGGAGCAGGGCCAGCCCCGACATGAACAAGGCCTGACGCTTGCCGCTGCGGATCGTCCGGACCATGAACCAGATGATGCCGGCGATGACCACCAGCGTGATGATGATGAAGAACCAGCGCTGATCCTGCAGGATGCCAAAGGCAGCTCCGCGATTGCGATGAGAGTAGATCGTAAAGAATTCACCGACGACCGATATCGATTGATCAAGCTCCATATAATGAACAACCGCCCATTTGGATGCCTGGTCAAGCGCGATCACGATGGCAGCTGCCAAAAAATACAACAACAACTTCTCCTCCTCATCTGGCTGGATCTGCATTACGCCAACAATTGTAACACAGCGTTCAAATCGATGTCCATTCCCGGCCTTGCGTTCAAGGAATTACCTTGCAACAAAGGACGTTCCGCCGCGCAACCTATGAGTGCAATGCGAAGGGAGTGAGATGATGAACCATCTGAAGCGATATGAACTGGAGGATCTGAAACAGCGGCTGCTTGCGCAGAAGCAGGAGCTTGAGAGGTGGTTCGAGCAGAATGACGGGTTGGGCCTTGCCGAGTCCATGCGCGATGCGACAGGCGAGCTGTCGACCAATGACAACCACCCGGCGGATGGTGCGACCGAAATCTATGAGCGAGGCAAGGATATCGCCCTCCAGGAGAACAGGGAGCATCTCCTCGAAGAGGTGTTGCTGGCGCTCGAGAGCATGGAGAACGGAACATACGGTACATGCGCCATCTGCGGTCGGGATATCCCCTACGAGCGGCTCAAGGCGATCCCTTCCACTCCGTACTGCCTGAAGCATGCCGAAGAGCATGTGTCGCAGCGCAGGCCTGCGGAAGAGGCATTCCTGCATCCGCCCTTCGGCCGCACGAGTCTGGACGGGAATGACCAGACCGGGTTCGATGGCGAGGACGCCTGGCAGATCGTGTCCTCCTGGGGCAACTCCGACAGTCCCGCGCTCGCCGAGGACCATCGGATCGAGGATTATGAGGAAGGATATACGGAGGAAGACGAGCGGGAAGGATACGTCGAGCCGATCGAGAGCTTCCTCGCTTCCGACCTGTATGGAGACAAGGTGTCCATCGTCCGCAATGAGGAATATTATCGCTATATCCGCAACAACGAGGGAGACAGAAGCCTCGAGGTGCTGACGCCAGACGAGCTGGATGAAGCCGACGCCGACGGAGAAGACCTCGCTACCTGAGATGAACGCTCGACAAGGTCTTCGCCGGACCTTGCCCCCGTTCCCCTGGCGTGTATGAGTTGAGCTGGCTGTTCGTGACCTCCTCATCGGATGGCCCGCCCTTCCAGCTGGGCTTGCACGATCTTGACGATATCCGCAATGTAGTCCCCCACGATCGGCAGGTTCAGCGCCCCGAGAGCGCGCAGCACATACAACGAAGTGACGAGGAACACGGTGAAGCCGAGGGCGATGCCGACGCCGCGCGCGATGCCGGACAGCAGGTTGTTCCAGATCAGCTTGGCAGGGCGGTTCATGAGCTGTACGTATTCGGCGATCTCCTTGTATTTCAGGCCACTGATCAGCGCCTCAAGCTGCTTCTGTATGTATCCCGGCTCGTCCGGGCGAGCTTCCGACTCGCCTGAGTCCGCCCGCTTCGCGGCTTCTGTCATGCCTGCCTTCGCCTGCTTCCCGGCTTCCGTCACCTGTTCCCAGCCTCCCTGATCCTGCATTTCATCGTCATGCATCATGCCTCATGACCATCAGCGGTTGAAACACAACCTCATTATAAGCATGGAATGAAACAAGCTTTTTCATTCAGGACCAGAGAGAGTCCCGAACGAAAAAGCTTGCTGTTTCGAATCCTGTCAGGTTGCCTGCAGCGCCATCTCAGGAGAAATGCTTCACCACAACGTCTGCGCAGCGCGGGCACAGGGTCGGATGGTCAGCGTGCTCGTGCTTGCCCACCTCCGGTGTGACGATCCAGCATCGCTCGCATTTCTCCCCATCAGCCACACTGACCTTGACGGCCACCAGGCTGTCGCGGAAAGCGTCCTCCGGCGGCGTCGCCGATGCGTCATGCACCTGCACCTGCGAGACGATGAACAGCGTATCCAGGCGGTCGAACTTCGCCAGCAGCTCCGCTGTCTCCTGCGCGAGCGGATAGATCTCCACCTTCGCGCCGAGCGAGTTGCCGATGACCTTCTCCTTGCGGGCGATCTCGAGCGCCTTGAACACCTCCTCGCGCACATCCAGGAAGCGATCCCACTTGCGCCCCAGCTCGGCGTCGAACACGGATGGATCCATCTTCGGCATATCCGCCAGCTGCACGCTGATCAGGTCGACATCCGGGATGTACTTCCACACCTCATCCGCCGTATGCGGCAGGATCGGCGCGATCAGCTTCGTGATCGTCGTCAGCGCATCATAGATGACCGTCTGTGCGGCGCGGCGCTGCGGATCATTCGGCGCGCTGACGTAGAGGCGGTCCTTGATGATATCCAGATAGAAGGAGCTCATCTCCACGGCGCAGAAGTGATGGATCGCCTGATACACGATGTGGAAATCGTACGACTCATAGGCCTGGATGACGCGGTCCACCATCCGGTTCAGCTGGATGACGGCGAAGCGATCCAGCTCGTTCATATCCTGGTAAGCCACGCGGTCGCGCTCGATGCTGAAGCCGTCGAGGTTGCCCAGGAAGAAGCGCAGCGTGTTGCGGATCTTCCGGTAAACCTCGGTGATCTGCTTCAGGATGGCATCGGAGATGCGATGGTCTTCCTTGTAATCGACCGAGCTGACCCACAGGCGCAGGATATCCGCCCCGAGCGTATCGCTCACCTTGTTCGGATCGACGGTGTTGCCCAGCGATTTGGACATCTTGCGGCCTTCCCCGTCAAGCGTGAAGCCGTGGCTGAGGATGCCCTTGTACGGAGCCTTGCCGTTTACAGCCACCGAGGTGATGAGCGAAGAGTTGAACCAGCCGCGGTATTGGTCCGAGCCCTCCAGATACATGTCAGCCGGCCAGGCCAGTTCCTCGCGGGTCTTCAACACGCCGGCATGCGTGGAGCCGGAGTCGAACCAGACGTCCATGATGTCGGTCTCCTTGCGGAACTCGCCGTGTCCGCACTTCGCGCACACCGTCCCGTCCGGCAGCAGATCCTTCTCGTCGCGTTCGAACCAGGCATCGGAGCCATGCTGCTCGAAGATCTTCGCCACATGCTCGATCGTCTGGTCATTGACCAGCGGCTCGCCGCAGCCGCGGCAATAGAAGATCGGGATCGGCACGCCCCAGGTGCGCTGGCGGGAGATGCACCAGTCGCCGCGCTCCGCGATCATGTTGTGCAGGCGAATCTCGCCCCACTTCGGCGTCCAGTTCAGGTTCTTGATCTCGTCCAGCATCGCCTGCCGGAAACCGTCAACGGAAGCGAACCATTGCTCCGTCGCGCGGAAGATGACCGGCTTCTTCGTCCGCCAGTCGTGCGGATACTGGTGCTGGATGAAGCCCAGCTTCAGGAGATGGCCGGATGCCTCCAGCTTCTCCGTGATCACCTTGTTCGCCTTGTCGTAGAACATGCCCTCGAAGCCCGGCGCTTCCTTCGTGAAGTTGCCCTGCTCATCGACCGGGCAGAGCACGTCGAGACTATACCTGGCACCGATCGCGAAGTCATCCTCGCCGTGCCCCGGCGCGGTATGCACGCATCCGGTACCGGCGTCCAGCGTCACATGCTCGCCGCAGATCACGAGCGAGTCACGGTCATAGAACGGATGCTTGCACACGACATATTCCAGCTCCGCGCCCTTGAACCGCTTGAGCTCGCTCACCTGCTGCCAGCCGATCGTCTGCCTGACGTTCTCCAGCAGCTCGGCGGCCACGACGAACTTGCGTCCATCCGCCTCCACCAGCACGTAGTCGTACTCCGGATGCACGCTGATCGCCAGGTTCGCCGGCAGCGTCCATGGCGTCGTGGTCCAGATGACCACCGCCGCATCCTCCGGCAGCACGCCCTTGCCATCCCTCACGTCAAAGGCGACATAGATCGAGGGAGACGTCTTCTCCTTGTACTCGATCTCGGCTTCGGCCAGCGCGCTCTCCGAGGACGGAGACCAGTAGATGGCCTTCAGCCCCTTGTAGATGTAGCCCTTCTTCACCATTTCGCCGAACAGGCGGATCTGCTGCGCTTCGAAGGCCGGCGTCAGCGTCAGATACGGGTTCTCCCAATCCCCGCGAACGCCGAGGCGCTGGAACTGGGCCTTCTGCTTCTCCACCCATTGCAGCGCGTACTCTCTGCAGGCGGCGCGGAACTCGCTGACGCTCATCTTCTTGCGGTCCGCCTTGCCCGAGTTGGCGATGGCCTGCTCGATCGGCAGCCCGTGCGTATCCCAACCCGGCACATAGGGCGCATCATAGCCCTGCATCGATTTGTATCTGACGATGATATCCTTCAGCACCTTGTTCAGCGCATGGCCGATATGGATATCTCCGTTGGCGTATGGAGGTCCGTCATGCAGGATGAACTTCGGCCCGCCCTTGCGATGCTCCTGCACCTTCCTGTAGATGTCGATTTCCTTCCACCATGCCTGCATCTTCGGTTCCGCCTGCGGCAGATTGCCGCGCATCGGGAACTCGGTCTGCAGCAGGTTCAGCGTCTTGCCATAGTCCATGCTCTTACACACTCCTAACTGATCTTTGGCATGAAATAAAAAAGCTTCTCATCCCTCCAAGGGACGAGAAGCTTCACTCGCGGTACCACCCTGATTGCGCACAGGTGCTGCCAGTCCGTGAACGTTGCCCGGCTCCCATCCACGGCCGGATGGGCCGATGAGGCGCCAGGCGGGCCTGACAACAGCAGATGCGCCGCTCTGTGATCGATAACGGGATCGCCCGTCCTTCGCTACTGAACCGCTCATGCGGCCGGGCCGCCGCAGCCGTTCGCGAAGCCGCTCCTGGGTGATCTTCGGCCATTCCTCAGCATCGGGCTCCCACCATCCCCGACTCGCTGCTGCTGATTCCGAATCGCCTACTGTCCCAGTCAACGCTTTGGTGGTTATGCTGGCTCATGATCATCATGATGATCGTATTATTGTGGAGTATAGCGAATTTTCAGCCGCACGTCAATATGACGGCGCCTTCATCCCCATAGTTGGGCGAATCGGCTCCTTACGGCCATCAGGACAACAAAAAAGTCCCTTCG